>JBLHVH010000060.1:0-16034 GCA_047628385.1 Oleiphilaceae bacterium | reverse complement strand
AGGGCAATAAGATAAGGAAGCTAGAAAAAGCACTAAAGTTTAGTTTCTTTATCTGCATAAATTTTTATATATTTGAAAAATACCTCATTTGCTTTTGACCAAGCGACAACTAATCCACGCCATCCTGACAAAAAGCCCGCACGCAAGATATAACTTTCGAAAAAACGCCATATTGCTTTACAAAAGATGAGGACAGGCAGATAAGTTTTACTCGATGTTTCTCTGCGAATTTCAGTATATAAATTCACTTTTTCTAAAAACTGACCAATACGTTGAACCGCATTGTGATGAATGGCATAGGGAATATTGACGCGCACAGTACTTAAGCCCGTATCGATCGATTCGTGCACGTCATTATCGTTAAAATTATGTACTTTCCGGTTAAACAAGCGAACTAAGTGATCATTACCCCAACCGCCATATTTTACTTGTTTCCCCATTAAATAATTATGACGAGGAATCACACCAACAACCGCTTCGCTTTGCACAAAATTCCAGCTTTGAAGGTATTGAACTAACTTAGGTGATGCACATTCATCCACATCCAACGACAAGACCCAATCATTCGACGCTAACTTAACCGCCGCTTGCTTCGTTTTACCAAATCCTTTAAACGTACCCTGATGCAAGACTACATTAGAGAAACGCTCTGCAATTTTAAGCGTATCGTCTGTGGAGTCATTATCGTATAAAACAACTTCTTTAAAGCTAGCCAGAGAGCAAAGCGTTTCACTCAAGGTTGCTTCGCCATTTTTAACGATGATGACCGCACTGATATGTTGAATCATTCTTGCCTTCACAACGTCTGTTTGCAATAACCACTTTGTCTTGATTAACGCGCTATAAGAGCTTGCCGCATGCTAAAAGACCCAACACTAGCAGTAAAGTATTAGGCTACTGCAGAAATACTTCGCTGGCTATCAAGGTACTCGTCATAAGTTCCCTGAAAGTCGATAACCTCTTTGTCTTTAATCTCAACAATACGTGTCGCTAATGACGAAACAAACTCTCTGTCGTGACTGACAAAAATCAAGGTACCATCAAATTTGTCTAGAGCTTGGTTGAGCGCTTCGATTGCTTCCATATCCATGTGGTTAGTCGGCTCATCCATAACAAGGACATTAATATCCATCATCATCAACTTACCAAATAATAATCTGTTCTTTTCACCACCTGAGCAAACTTTCGCTTTTTTATTGATGTCATCTTCAGTAAAAAGAAGTCGTCCGAGCATGCCTCTCACCATCAAATCATCATGCTTAGCGGTTCGCCACTGCGACATCCAATCAAATAAGTTTAAGTCGCTATCAAAGTCAGCACTACTATCTTGAGGACAGTAACCAAACACTGCATTTTCAGCCCACTTTACTTCGCCGCTATTTGCCTGTAACTCATTGACTAAACAGCGTAAGAACGTAGTTTTACCCACCCCATTTTCACCAATTACCGCTAATTTAGCACCTGCTTCTAAAATAAGGTCTCCTTTATTAAACAAGTTTCCATCTTCAAAGCCATGCGTTAGCTCTTCAAGCACTAGGGCTTGACGATGTAATTTTTTATCTTGCTTGAAGCTAATAGAAGGAGAAATTCGGCTTGATGACTTCACATCATCTAATTTTATTTTATCTAACTTTTTAGCACGAGAACTTGCTTGCTTCGCTTTTGATGCGTTCGCAGAAAATCGATTCACAAACGCTTGTAACTCATCTATTTCAGCACTCTTTTTCGTATTCCCAGCTAATAATTGCTCACGAATCAGTGACGATGCCTCAATGAAGGCTTCATAGTTACCCGGGTAGACGCGTAGCTCGCCATAATCGATGTCAGCCATATGCGTACAGACTGAATTTAAAAAGTGTCGATCGTGAGAAATAATAATCATGGTGCACTTGCGCTGATTAAGTACCTCACCCAACCATTCAATAGTATGAATATCCAAGTTATTGGTCGGTTCATCTAATAACAATATATCAGGGTTAGAAAATAATGCCTGAGCAAGTAGTACCCGTAACTTCCAACCTGGCGCGACCTGACTCATCAACCCAAAGTGTAAATCTTCTTCAATACCAGCCTGCAAAAGAATTTCACCAGCACGACTTTCTGCACTGTAGCCATCCATTTCGGCAAATTCAGTTTCTAAATGCGCGACTTTCATACCTTCTTCTTCAGACATTTCAGGTAATGAATAAATTCGATCTCGCTCTTGTTTCACTTTCCATAACGCAGTATCGCCCATGATTACCGCATCAACCACACTATATTTTTCAAACGCAAATTGATCCTGACTTAGCGTTCCAAGCTTGAATCCTGGTGTAATAGAGATATTCCCTGATGTTGGAACTAGTTCGCCACTCAAGATTTTCATGAAGGTAGATTTACCACAACCATTCGCACCGATTAAGCCGTAGCGATTGCCGTTACCAAATTTAGCTGAAATGTTTTCAAACAATGGCTCAGCGCCAAACTGCATGGTGATGTTCGCGGTAGATATCAAAGAAATATTCCTAAGAGCTTACAAATTAGAATGCCCACCAAACGAGGCAAACACAAGGGGGGCGCACTATAAAGAGTTAGGGCCGAAATGTCGAGCATAACTGTATATAATTTAAACAGTTTTACATTCAAAATAATGAAAAAAAAACTAATTTAATCTAAAGGGGGGCGGCTATCAGCCATCAATTTGTCGAGTGCTATCTGCGCTTTTTTAAGATTAGATAAATCCTGAACCTCAATCATCTCACACTCATCATTCACCATTTCTTCAATCGTGGTGGGATAATGTCGGCAATCTTCAGGGCGATCAAAATAGATGTCGCAAGTGTATATTTCCTTATCTGACGCTTTGCGTAACCATGGGCATAATGCGATTTGTTCACCTGTAGCAGGATCCATCCAAAGCTTGCCATCGCGAACATATTCAGAAATATGCGGCCGAAATATTTCCCATAACTCCATTTCACTCTTCGAAGCCGTCAGACCACCATTACTATATTTAATACAGCACTTTCCACACTGGTTACAGTCTTTCATTACGCCCCCACTTCGGTCAATATATGAACAATTTGACTATTCTAGACACATCAACAAACAATCTCTACACAACGCAACGTATTAGACACAATTTCACACAGCACTTAACGCGTTTTCTGTATTTATTATACGTATTACCCCATAGACTTGTTTTTGTGGATTTGAGTAATATCCCCCTTAAGCAGAGGGTTATGTTGTACCTCTGCTGTTTTTTTGGGTGAATCAGATCCACACCATTTTATTCCTTGTTAGAAGCTAGTTTTATGGCCACTACGAACTTAGACTCGTAATGGCTTTTTTTTGCTTAAAATAAAGCCTAAAGGGATGTTGGGATTCTCTTCGACCACCCCAATCTACGGTGTGGTATTCACAGTTTTGTGTAGGCATTGAAATCCTCAAACAGCCGTAGGTTGTGATGAGCACAATAAATCTAACCCTATGACTCGCATGACTTATTCTGGGTATCCCGTGATATCTCGAATGCTTTTATAAAGCGGCTGTAGCTGCTGGTACATTTTTAAATACACTTCATTATATAAACGGCCATATAGTTCGACGTTTTCAAGATTTGGTTTAAATACCTTGCCAACCCGAGTCATGTTATCAACGGCTTCTTCGAAGTTTGAATAAATACCAATGCCAACCGCCACATCAATGGCAGCACCTAAACCTGATGTCTCAAAAGTGTGCGGTCGCTCTGCATCCATACCAAATATATCAGCCGTCAACTGCATCGCTGCATCACTTTGTGAACCACCACCAGACACTTTTAGCTTGGTAATTTTTACGCCATTTTTCTTTTCTAAGCTTTCTTTGCCCGCTTTTAAGCCGTACGCCAAACCTTCTAGAATAGAGCGATAGATATGCGCGCGAGTATGAACGTCTCCAAAACCAATAATGCCTCCTTTCGCTTCAGGCCCTGGGTCACGTACACCGGGTGACCAATAAGGCTGTAGCATTAATCCCATTGAACCAGCAGGCACACTAGTGACGAGTTCATCAAACAATTGTTCGGGCTCTATACCGCGTTCTGCTGCAATTTTTCGCTCTCTATCGCCAAACTCTTCTTTAAACCAGCTGACCATCCAGAAACCACGATAAATCATGATCTCAGATGAAAACGCACCCGAAATAGCAGAGGGATAAGCTGGCAAGTATTTTATCGGTTCGATATGCTTGCTGTTGGTCGTATTAATGGTTGCCGTAGTGCCATAACTCATACATGCGACATCAGGGCTTGTACCACCTGAACCTAAAATCTCACAGGCTTTATCTGACGCCGATGCAATGACCGGTAAACCTTCGGGAAGACCGGTATGCTTTGCTGCTTCGGCAGTAATTTTACCCAAAGGTTCTCCTGGCATCACCAGATCGGGCAACATTGATCGCTTGAGTGAAGGTAAAATTTTAAAGCGCCAATCCGACTCTTTCGCCCACGTTAGTTTTTTGTAATCAAAAGGAATATAACCTACTTGAGCACCCACCGAATCCTTAAAACATCCTGTTAGCTTATAGGTCATAAAACCAGAAAGAAGTAGGTACTTATGAGTTTTTCGCCATACCTCAGGCTGATGTTGGTCAAGCCAAATTGCTTGAGATTTTTCGCGAAAGCGATGAATGACATCTTCGACACCGGCCAGTTTGAATAACCACTTCCACAAGCCTGGCACATCGCCCTTTACGTCTGCACGACGCTGATCCAACCATGTGATCGCTGGCCGTAATGGTTGACCATTTTCATCTAAATTAACCACCGTACCTCGTTGCGTAGTAAGTGATGAGGCAATAATATTTGAGCGATCAATATCAACTACAGACCATAGTTTATCGCAGGCTTTGGCTAATGAAGCCCAGTAGTATTCTGGATGCTGTTCAGCCCATCCAGGTTGCTCAGAAAAATAAGCCTCCAACTCCTGCTTGCCTTTACCGATCAAGTTTCCTTTGGTATCAAACAAAAGTGCACGAATACTTTGCGTGCCATTATCGATGGTAAAAATATATTGTTCAGCCATGACGCTATCTCTCCTTACTCGCTACCCGGTTAAAGCTATCACTCAATAATTAGCTAGCGAACGATTCTACACACTCTGTTTATAATAGTTTTTTTGATTTATGGTGCTAGTTATTCAAGCTTTGGCAGCGAATAATATTTTTTGATGATGCCCTGATAACGCTTTAATTCAGCTACCCACTTAACGTCATCCCAAGCGAGATACTTTTGACAAATACCTTTGATGTCATGAAACTCGGCTTCAGCGCCATTTTCTAATAACAAACCAATGCGAGTGCGTCGTAATAATAAATCGTCTAAATGCTGAATCGATTCATGCTGACAACTCCATGATAATTCCGCCCAAAGCGTGTCCGTTGAACCGATTTTTTTAAAATCATTTTCTAGTAATTTCGCATGAGACAATAATGTTTCAGTGTGGTGACCATAACGGCCAAGCAGTCGTTTTTTGAGCTCAGAACTTAACTGAATAAAGCTTGAAGTAAGCAAAGCCGGTTTAAAATGACTTGTTTTGCTATCTCCTCGCGCGCCTTGCTCCAAGGCCGATGATAGAGCAGGTACATAAGGCGCTGCTTTTTGCAGTACGTCTAATGCGATCAGTCGGTAGGTTGTTAACTTACCACCGGCAACACTAATTAAACCTTGCTCATCCCACACAGCGTGCTCACGCTTTTCGTCGGATGGTTTGTTGGGTTTGCTCGCGTCGGTGGCTTCATCTTGATTCTTACTAACAACTGGACGAACGCCTGACCATGAAGCGCGTACGTCATTAATCAATAATTTTGCTTCAGGGAACTGTGCGTTCGCCGCGTCCAATAAATAGTCGACTTCCACCTGAGTAATCGACGATTCTTCACTTGAATTTTGCTGATGATCCAAGTCAGTGGTACCAATCACCGTCACCCCTTCCCAGGGAAAAACAAAGACTGGTCGTTTATCTTTCGCATGGAAAAAACTCACTGAAAAGGCACTCGGTAAACGCCAGAAAGGCACAATTAAATGACTACCACGAAGCGGTCGAATTACATTTTTTTGACCAAGCGTTCGACGCAGTTCATCTGTCCACGTACCTGTCGCATTGATGACGACACTGGCAGTCATTTCAAACTGCTCGCCCGAAACTTGATCTTCTATTTTTAAACCACTTACTTTTTCAGCCCCTCCTTTTTTTGCAGCGCCCCCCTTTTTTTCAAAGCCTGAAGATTTAAGCGTATCAACTGCTTTTACGTAATTAATAGCGGTACCACCATCGGCATTACCGTCATGCAATACACGCATCACCAAACGTGAATCATCGGTGACCGCATCTGAAAACTGAGTGGCGCCTTTTAGATTATGGGTATTCATACCAGGTACTAAAAAATCACGAATACCTTTATTAACGTATTTGCGATACCGCTGACCTGCCATGAAATCATAGACTGCTAATAGTTTGTTGAATATCCAAGGCCCTGGAAAAACGCCGTTATAGTGTCCCATCACAAAAGGTAATGGGTTCACGAGACCCGGAAGTTCTTTCATTAAGTTTTGACGCTCTTTAACCGAGTCGTTAGCCAGACTTAACTGGCCACTGCCTAAATAACGTAAGCCGCCATGTACCATTTTTGAGGAGCGTGATGACGTTCCCCATGCAAAGTCTTGCTGCTCAACTAATAAAACATTCAAACCTAAACGTGCGGCTTCACGGTAAATTCCAGCACCAGTTATACCGCCACCCACAACGATCATATCCCACTGTTTGGTGCCATTTTTAAGTTGATCTAGCACTTTAGTTCGCCCATCAGGATGCCAAGTCGTTTCTTGACTAAGCATCAGATTGACCTTTAGGTTGTGAGCAATTAACTAAGAGCGTCCCAGGGTTTAAAATGCCTTTTTCGTCCATTGAATGACACAGTGTACGTATCAAATGCATCCCTAATTCACCTTTTTCTGTCGGCAGATAAGGGGCATGATCTTTCCCGACACCATGTTGATGACTAATGGTGCCGCGATTATTAACAATGATTTTAGAGGTCGGGTATTTCAGTTTACGCCAACGCGCTAACGCGACTTCACAGCTAGACCCTGCGCGATACACATAGGTCGTGTAAATACTGCACCCTTGACCATAAAAATGCGACAAATGCGTAAATACGTGTACCTTTTCATCTTCGGAACTTAGGGCGTCACGAAGACTCTTTTCCATTTTACCTAATAAATTATCGACATTGTCCCAGTCTGTTGCCGTTTCGAGTGTATCGACCACATAACCTTTATCCCAAAGTGCTTCACGCAAATAAGGCATAGTAAAACGTTTTTCTGCCCATTTTTTACCTAGGTATGTGCCCGTATAAATACCTTTATAAGGGCTAATAGTACGTTTCATTAAACTATGCGCAGCACTGCATTGTGCTTTATTGCCCGTTACGCCTAAGGTCATCATGCACTTACCATCTGACGCGCCACGCACACTCAGATATTTTTCTAACAGTGCAATCTGACCAGGATGTCCAGCCAAAGCAAGTTGAGTCACTGTCTCAATCGCATTACTTAAACGCAGCATCGACAACTGTACTTTAGATTGGACTAACTCTTTTGCCGCATCTCTGGCTTGCCCCCATGACGGGAAAAAAATGACATAGAAATCTTCTTTATCGGCAATTTTAGTCACCCGTACTTTCACTTCGGAAATAATGCCCAATCGACCTTCCGATCCTAAAAACATTTCGCGAATATCAGGCCCCCCTGCCGAAGCTGGAATGGTCGCTATTTCTAATCGCCCTTTGGTTGTTTCTATACTGCCACCCGCAAACATTTGTTCAATACGACCGTAGCGCATTGACTGCTGCCCACTCGAACGGCTTGCAACCCAACCACCAATCGTCGCAAGTTCAAAGCTTTGTGGGTAATGACCTAGCGTATAACCTTTAGCGCGCAGTTGAGATTCTATTAACGGCCCAGGTGTTCCGGCGCCAAACGTTGCGATTTGGCTTTCAGTTTCCAGCTCAAGCAATCGATTCATTCGTGCCATTGAAACCGTTAAAATAGCGCGATCGGAGTCAAAAGGATTAATATGCCCAGCAACACTGGTACCGCCACCATAAGGGATTAATACAATGTTTTTTTCATGACAAAAATTAATTAATTCTGCCACCTGATCTTTTGTTTCAGGAAACGCCACACCATCAGGAAAAAACTCAAAATCACCACTTCGCATTGCGAGCCAGTCTGGCAGACTTTGACCACGCGCATGCCGTACACGCTGCTCAACATCTTTGGTAATTAAAGCATGGTCCGGCAGCCTACTTTCAGGTACTTTTACCATTACGTTTTGTAAGGGAGTGTCTCCTAACGCGGTTGAATCGCCAACTAAACCTTTTAAGAACTCACCCCCGGATGGTGGTAAATCCATTTTATTTGACTCATCACCCCAACCATTCCAACGACGCATATCTATACCTGCCTTTAATAAATTCGTAACTCAGAAAATTATCTAACCATATATTGTCACCGAGATGTGACAATCACTTTCTTTGATTAGGGAACATCATATAGAATAAATCCGATCTTTCACTGACGTTTCCAGACATTTCTTTAGGTAAATTGAGTCATTATAGACAATGAAACACTTAGGCTTTGCTTCTATCCCCGCTGTACAGCAGTATTTACGCTACGCTGAAAGCCAAAATATGGATACTTCTAGTGCCATTAGTAAAGCGGGTATCGCCCAAAACATCTTTAATATTGAAAATGGGCGCATCAAAGGGGAACAGTTTCAGGCGCTTATCAAAGCACTATTGCACCAATCTAATGACCCATTAATGGGCCTAAATAGTAGTCAACACGTTCAACCTGGCTCGTATAGTGTGCTGGGGTATATTGTGATGAGCTGCGCAACCATTGGTGAAGCACTGCTCCGTATTTCACGCTTCGAGCGCTTAGTCGGTGATATGGGTGTAACCACAAAAAGTGTCCATGGCGATTTTGTCCATATTCAATGGCATTGTGCATATTCTGACACTGAAGTCAGGCAACAAATGATTGATAATGTACTCGCTTCGTGGACAAACTATGCACGTTGGTTAGCGAATCAAAAGACATCTCCACACAAAATACTATTAGAACGCCCCTTACCTAATTTAGAAGATATTCAAAAATATGAAGTGTTTTTCAATTGTCCTATAGAATTTGAAGCAAAGCAAAACGCCATTATTCTCCATCAGGATCTTTTGAAAGAACCCTTGCGTCAACCTGATAAACTGCTACTTAAAACATTAGAGAGTCATGCGGAGAATCAAATATCTGCACTAAACGAAAAAGATTTATCTTTTT
The DNA here is from genome assembly GCA_047628385.1 of Oleiphilaceae bacterium. Taxonomy (GTDB): domain Bacteria; phylum Pseudomonadota; class Gammaproteobacteria; order Pseudomonadales; family Oleiphilaceae; genus PZPK01. The sequence continues at coordinate 6,682 of JBLHVH010000060.1, read as the reverse complement.
CTATTCGAGTCAGTAATACGATAAGAACACAGCTAAATTTAGGCGTTGCCCGCAAAGAGCTTGTGGCGGAAGAGCTTAATATGACGGCAAGAACACTTCAGCGAAAACTTGCAAATGAAGACAGTTCATATCAAACATTACTTGATCACATTCGTTTAGAGCGCGCTTCAGATATGTTAAATAATACGCCCCTCACCATTCAAGATATTGCCTTTAACTTAGGATTTTCAGACGGACGTTCATTCCATCGTAGCTTTAAAAACTGGACAGGAAAAACACCTGGAGACTATCGCGGTAAAGATTAGCTTCTCTGAAGAAAGCTCTTCCTAAAACAAGCACTGTCGCTTTATTTCAAGAGACTTAATGTCTTCTCTGAGTAGCGCAGCGCCTCGGTTTTTCTCGATGGTGAATTTCTTTTGACCTTGTCTTTATTGTCGCTTAGTTACACTCAGAAATTAAAACAAAAACCAAACCTTAAAGATAAAAGCATTCTACCACCGAGAAGTGCCGAGGCGCTTCGCGCACACCGAGGAGTAACTAAAAGCCTATAATAAATTCAAACGAATACGATAAAAGCTTGAGCTTGAACAGAGTATCTACATAGAACAAAGCTCAACATTAGACATAACTTAAAACTTACCGCATGAGACTATAACGGGCGTAATTTAAGCCGTTTGTTGGCAAGGTAGACCAAAACTAAAATGGGTAACCCAATACACGATGCAATGATGAAAAATGGCACATAGCCTAAGCTATCAACAATACTGCCAGAGTAGCCCGCTAATGCTTTTGGGATAAGCGTCATTAAAGATGAGAATATAGCGTATTGCATGGCGGTAAACTGCACGTTCACCAAGCTTGATAAAAACGCAATAAAGGCGGCACTGGATATACCGGCAACTAAATTATCCATTGAGACCACCATGTATAAAATCGGTAAATTATGGTCTGTATACAACAGTAAAATGAACATTAAGTTTGTGACGACAACCAGTAAAGCCCCAATGAATAAAATCCGCATAACACCATACCTCATCGCGAGAATCCCACCCAAAAACCCCCCTAGCAAGGTCATTAATAAACCAAATAATTTAACTGCCCCTGCTATTTCATCTAGACTAAACCCCATATCCTGGTAAAAAACGTTAGCAATCACACCTAGTACAATATCACTGATTCGATACAAGCCAATTAGCGCTAACAATAGTAACGCCGTGGATGTTCCATAATCTTGAAAAAATTGTCGAATAGGAGAAACATAACTATTTTCAATTAATTCAGAACTTACCAAGCGTGTTTGAATCAAAAATTTAGCCATTAATACTGCGACTGAAGTCGCTAAAGCCAATCTAAATAATTCAATTAAAAATCCAGCCAAGTTTTTATTGCTTATTAGATCTGACAAATAGCTTTTAATTGCACTACTAATATCCGAAGTAAAAACAAAACAGGCAATAAAGGCACAAACAGCAATAAAAAAGGCTAATAGCAGACCTAGATATGCTTTTGGCTCATAAGAAAATTCTTTTTCTCGTTTAATTGGCTCAGAGATTAAAAATGTTGCGCAAATACCTACCAGCATAAAAATAGACATTATTTGATAGGTATGCCGCCATGATTCATATACGTAGGCTTCTTTTGTGGTACCAAAATAACTGGCTAAATATAAGGCCCCTGCGCCAGCTACAATCATACCTAGGCGGTAACCAGCCATGTAACCAGAACTAACAATGGCTTGCATATCTGCTGTGACGGATTCAATGCGATAAGCATCTATAGAAATATCTTGAGTCGCCGAACTAAACCCTAATAAAACAGCGCCCAATGCCATATAAACAAGCTGATCTTCAATTGCAGGATTTGTGCATGCCATGATTAATATAGCAACCACAATCGATAACTGAGAAACCAATAGCCATGAACGGCGTAACCCCAGCAAGCGAGTTAAAAAAGGGATGGGTAAGCTATCCACTAAGGGTGCCCATACAAACTTGAATGAATAACCTAATGCCGCCCAACTAAAATATGTGACGGCCGATTTTTCTATACCTGCTTGAACTAACCATAAAGATAAAGAAGAAAATATTAATAATAATGGCAGCCCAGCCGAAAAGCCCAGTAACAGCATATACATCACGTCTTTTTGCATTAAAGCAAAAAGACTCTCTTTCCAACTATGCTGAGTGTCAATTTTTTTTAACATTATATCTCTAATTCAGGGAATCTAACTTGGCGAGGCAACCAAAGAACAGTAATGGTCACCAATCGGATTCTTGTCGCCCTTTCTCCTCATCACGGACAGAGAATCTGACGATTTGAAGACTATATGCTAGCAGCTATATCACCAAAATAATGCTGCCCTCGATCAACCCTCTTCACAGAGCCAAGGGCGAATAACTGCCATAAACGTTTATCAAAGTAATGCCTGATGGTTTGCCCCATCTAAGAACAGATGAGACATAACTCTGACATTTTTTATTCGATTGGCTCCGAATTAATCCCTAAAGTTATCAAACTGCAGTGGAACTTCTAATTCTGACTCTTTAAAGAATCTCATCACTTGTTGTAAATCATCACGTTTTTTTGCGGTTACTCGAACTTTATCGCCCTGAATCGCTACTTGCACTTTCAATTTTGCTTCTTTGACCATTTTAACCATCTTTTTAGCCGTATCTTGGTCAATACCCTGTTTTATATCATAAATACGTTTCACTAATTTACCAGATTTTCCGTCATCAGATCGAGATAGAGAACGAACATCTAAGCCTCTTTTAGCAAATGCCATTCGTAACATATCTATCAATTGATCGAGCTGAAAATCAGCTTCAGCCGAAAAAATCACCCGTTCTTTCTCAAGAACGATGTCAGTTTCGACGTTTTTCATATCCCAACGGTTACCTAGTTCACGTTTTGCTTGATCAATTGCATTTGTGACCTCGTGCATGTCAAGTTCCGAGACCGTATCAAATGATGGCATGCTATACTCCTTTCAGACGAATAATTAAGTTAGCGCATTATATAACTAAGGCAGAGCGAAACAAGCTTTCCTCCTAATTCTTACTTTATTAAATCATATCGTTGCTTTATTTATTATAGCCGGTATAAATAAGAACAGGCCCAATAAAAAATGCTCAGTGATTGATGTTCTCAAAGTAGGGTTTGCTACCGTATATTAAAATGTAGGGTTTTTCTCGACGCGAATCTGAAGGGATAAGACACTAAGATAAGGATGATTTAAAATTATGAATTTAGACCTTTCTATCATTGTTGTTGATGATACAAAATTCAGCAGTACCATTATTGGAAAAACACTGTCAAAAGCCGGATACCGTGATATACGTATTGCTAACGATGCAATGACTGCTTTAAATATGATGGACAAGCGTAAGGCAAGTGTACTCATTGCTGACTGGCTAATGCCTGAAATAGATGGTTTGGAGTTAACGGTTCGTGTTCGTCAAATGGACGAACTACAAAACCACTTCACCTATATTATTTTACTCACAGCCAGAGAAGGCTCAGGCGCATTGACTAAAGCTTTTGACCAAGGCATTGACGACTTTATCTTCAAAGCTGAAATGTCAAAGCAATTACTTCCTCGTGTGTTTGCGGCCGACCGTATGGCCGATCGTCAAAACTCAATGCTATCAGCCAATCAACTTCTGATTGAAAACAATCGACTCCTTCAGAACCAAAACGTAGTTGATATTGAAACCGGCATTGGCAATGCACGACATGCCAGAGAGTCTTTAAAAAGCATGCTTAAGCATACTGAAGCAAGAGGCGGTGCCGCTAGCTACATGCTCATTAACATTAAAGACTGGGCTAAAATCAAAAACCAGCACAATCATATGACCTGCGATGAACTCGCGCTAGGCGTTTCTCGACGATTAAGGAGCTTAATCCGCCCCTTAGATGCATTGTGTCGCATCGCAGAACACCAATACGCAGTTATTGCACATTTCACTCATATCGACCACTGTACATTAGGCTCGTACCGTAGAATCCACGACGGCCTAAACCACAAGTCATTTAGAACATCTTCTGGTTATATTTCAGTTAAAACAGCGACCAGTGTTTGCACCGTTGATGATCAACAACCCTCTCCACCAATCGATGAAGTTGAAAATGGCTGCCAGAAACAGCTACTTAATGCGATTGAAACGGATACAATTTCAATTTCACGCTGGAAGGATGAAAAAGCCGCGCATGTGTCTTAAATAGACCCGATATCAGCAGAAAAAATCTGAGGAGGCTCGATTTAAACGACCTCTTCAGACAAGTCATCCGCCAACGTAAACTTGACCTGCGAGTTTTGTTAAAAATACATAGCTATACGATATAGATAGCCTTCAGATTCATCATTTTCTCTTTAGAAGCCTGCTAAAATTAAGTACACTTCACACATAGTTAAACCCTATTTTATGAATACTGCCACAATGGTGCATTATGAGCTTTTCAAATTTAGGTCTCTCGCAACAACTTATCAGTACAATTAATGCCTTAGGTTACAGCGAGCCAACACCTATTCAATCCGAAGCCATTCCACTTGTTTTGGCTGGACATGACATTATGGCACGCGCGCAGACAGGTACTGGAAAAACAGCGGCCTTTGCTTTACCGCTCTTACACTTAATCGATACGCCTCAAAAAAACGCATTATCCACGCTGGTATTAACCCCTACTAGGGAGCTTGCTCAACAAGTACATGCGAGTTTTGTTAAATATAGCCAACACACTGAGCTGACAAACGCACTTGTTTATGGCGGCGTCAGTATTAACCCACAAATTGAGATATTAAAAGAAGGGGTCGATATTCTTGTCGCGACACCTGGGCGCTTATTAGATTTAATTTTTAAAAACATAGTTGATCTCAGCCAAGTAAAAAATATCGTTTTTGATGAGGCTGACCGCATGCTCGATATGGGTTTTCTCCCAGACATTAACCGAATTTTGAAAGTAATCCCCCCTGAACGGCAGACTTTATTATTTTCAGCCACCTTTGACGATGCAATATTCAAGTTAAGTAAGACTTTATTAACCAAACCAAAACTCATCGAAATCGATGAAAAGAATACAGCTGCGTCTCAAGTAGAACAGATGGTCTATGCGGTTGATGAAGATAGAAAACGTGAACTCACCTCGTATTTAATTGGCTCAAAGAATTGGCAACAAGTTTTAATCTTTACACGCACAAAACAAGGTGCAGATGCGCTAGCCAAAGAAATGTGCAAAGACGGTATAAAAACACAAACTATTCATGGTAATAAATCCCAAGGTGCAAGAGAAAGAGCCCTAGCTGATTTTAAGGACAACAAAGTACGCGCATTAGTCGCCACAGATGTTGCTGCTAGAGGCTTAGACATCGACCAGTTAAAATACGTTATTAATTATGAACTACCCTACATTGCAGAAGATTATATTCACCGCATTGGCAGAACAGGCCGCGCAGGCAACAAAGGTTTAGCAATTTCATTATTAAGCATCGGTGAAGAATATTTATTAGAAGAAGTAGAAGCCGTATTAAATGAACGTTTGCCCCAACAATGGCTACCCGGCTTCGAACCTGATTTAACGAAAGAAAGCGCAACCTCAAAGAAAAACAGCCGCACAGCACAAAAAAAGCGACGCAAAGACAGAGCTTATGGAAAAAACAATAATACTCGACAGAGGTAAATATATATCCTTGTGCTAATCTAATTAAATACGCATCAACAAACACTCATTGTAAGGAAATAGAATGAAGCACATTATCGCTGCATGCCTGCTCACACTCACCTCATCCCTATGTTTTGCTCAAAACTATACACTCATGACGACAGAACCTTCCAAGGTTGCCGAGGGTGAAAAAAGTGTTGAGCATTTATTTGTAGAAGTCATCAATGAAGTCTTTTTGCGCAGTGGCCTCAAACTGAATATTAAAGAAGGTCACTGGATTCGCAATCAGAAAAAAGTATCGACGGCCTCTGCTAAAGAGAAACTACTGATTATCCCACTCACACGAACAGAAGAACGAGAAAATTTATATGATTGGATTGTCCCTATCATCAGCTATGAGCTTCAATTTATTACCACCGACAAGTCGATCGATATCACTAATATAGACGCAATCAAAAACTTACCAATATGCGCTTATCGAGAATCACCCGCCCAATACAAGCTAAAAGAATTAGGTTTCACTGATATACAAGCAAAAGTTCAAGAACAAATATGCTTTGATAGCCTAAGCAAAAACAAGTTTAAGCTTATGCTCGCGCATGGCAAAGTAGCAGCCATTCAAGGGTTTAAAAATATTAATGCCGACCCTGAAAAGTTGATTTACGGCAAATCCTTCCCGAAAGAAACTGTTTATTTAGCCAGCACTAAAAAAGCGGTATCTAAGGCCGATAAGAAAAAATTGAATGATGCATTTACGGCAATTCAAGCAGACGGTACTTACGATAAAATTTATGCCAGTTTTTAAAATACGGAACTGAAATTAAAAAAAAGCCTGAAGCAGAAACTGCTTCAGGCTTTTTAGTATTAGTGCTAATAAATAGCTGATTAGAGAATAACTACTTAGATAAATCCAGTAGCAATTTATTCAAACGACTTACAAATGCACCAGGCTCTTTCAATTGCTCGCCACTTGCTAGAGCTGCTTGATCGAAAAGTACGTGAGTTAGATCATTAAATCGTTCAT
>JBLHVH010000059.1:0-16054 GCA_047628385.1 Oleiphilaceae bacterium | reverse complement strand
TAAAGCGCTATCGGAGAGTTTGAACAGAAACACATACTTTATTAGCGTAAAGACTATAATTGTTACTACGTGTTTGTTGAAACTGTAAGATTCTTTTTAGCTGAATATTAATCAATATTTAGTGTAAGTTTCAGGCTAAGATCTATTCTTTTGAACCCATACTCACCTCTTTACATATAAAATAATGCGATTTGCGGCAGAACATTAGTTCGTCGCGGTACTAAAAAAAATATGGAATAAAAAAATATCAGATCTACTCGTTACTTCGATATTCGTAGCTGTATATTTTTTACCGACCATCTTCGCAATTATTTATAAACACCCCAATAAAATAGGGATACTTATTGTCAATTTATTTCTATTTATTCCCTTTGTATATTTTAATGGAATGGTCGGAGTAATTTGCTGGATTGTCTTTCTATTGTGGAGTTTTAGTGGTTATAACAGTTTTGACCGTTACATTCAGGACTTGGAAAATCAGATGAGCAGTCCGTCTTATTTGAGAAAAAAGTCTTACATAGCGTTAACTAAATTCGGAGGCGTTCAATTTAGAGGTATCAGGGTTAATGAAGAGCTACTAACAGAAGATATGACCTTAACTCAACGCATTATACCCTTAAGTCGATACTCAGAAAGCTCCGAAATAGTAGCTAATGTTATTCCAGAGCTTGTTAATCGAGAGTTTAAGGCGGTTAGTAAGGATGATACTGTTTATTCTTGTCAAGGCTTATATGCTAAGCCAGATGTTATTTTAGAGTCTCATGACGGGCTTCATCTAGTAGTAGAAATCAAGTGATATGAAAATAGACAATAAACTTACTCAATATGCGACTTGCTTCAAACATATTCCTAGAAATTGAAAGTCAGATCAATAGCCAGCGATTTTTGGTTTCAAGCAAGGTCCGCTTTTGCTCAAGAGCTTTGATTAGCTATTTTTGCATCAGGACAATTAGGCCAGGCCCTAAAAATGAGGGCTAAGGAGTTAAAGCGATACAAATTCAGGTGACGATAAATTGCTAGCAGTAGAGCAAAAGCGTTACCTTTTAGAATGTCATAAAACTCATAGCTTCATAGCTAAAGCACTATCTTTTGAGTTGGTGGGAATCTGATGGCGAAAGTAAAAAAGTGATACCTTTTGTATGTGTCCGCAACTCTTTGCTAAAAGCTGACATTAAGTTTAATACCTATAACGATAAATTTGTACTCAAGAAATTAGCTGCCATCGCTTCAAAATTCGCTAAGCGGAAGGTAAGCGTGGCAAGATCAAGACTTACACTTCTTACTAATGGTATCACAAGCTATGGTTATTATTTAGAGCCTTTAAACTTGTAAAAAAAGATGGACAGCTTTTGATTTATAACTTATTTGTACTTACTATTAAACACCATCTTATAAATATGCCTATATTGAAAGTACCCGGCTATATTTAATGATTTATCCTTGCGGTTAGTTATTAATTGCAGATTGAAATTTAAGAAATAAAAAAGGATTAAAAATGAATAAATTCAAAAAAAAGAACTCTTTAGGTGTTATTTTAGTCATCTTTCTGGTTCTTTTTGTTAATAATGCTTTTGCCAACTCTTCTCCAAAATCAGAGCCTACTCGCTGTGTTTATCCTGGGTCTTCAGGTGGTACAACACTCTATAATAATAGCTTTGTAGCGCTTAAGTCAGATCCTAGAACCCCACTCGAACAGTGTGACTTTGGTTCAAGTTGTAGACAAGATAAAAGGTTAGACAATGGTAAGGCGCAATGTATTCGTTCAACTACTAACGAAGAAAGCCCTTATTACAATTATGGTTGTGGTGCCTATACGGAGCACGTACTTTTTCAAACAAATCTTGAGGTCGATTGTCGTTGTCGTGTAACGGGCACAGGTCATAAGTATCTAAATCCCAATGATAAAAATACTGATCCTGAGGAAGGGATTGTTAACTGCGCTAATCCAAACAAGCAGATGAAAACTAAATGGGCTGTAAAGTATGGTAAGGGACCAAAATTTGATGCTTGGAGAAAACAGAAAGGTGCGACAAGGTGGACAGGTGGAATTTTTCGGCCAGAGACCCGTGAGTTTTTCTCAGTGATCAGATGGACTAATCCAAATTATCAAAGTACAGGGACTATTGTTGCCTGGAATATCGATACAAAAGATAGACGCGTAGTCTCAGGCCTCTACCCTGATAAGCGACGTGGCATGAAAAAATTTGGTTCAGGCTACTTGTCAGATGGAATCAAAAAGAACCATGGTAAACAGCCTCTTACTGGTCCGTCTATAATGAAGTGGGGTAGCGACGGCATGATCTACTTGCTGGCGGGTGGTACAGGCGAGTCTAGCAGTAAGCGAACTGAAATTATTAAAATTGATCCAGATACCGGCGCTCGCTCACTGGTTTGGAAAGCACAAAATAAAAAGTTTTCGGCAAAAGCTGATGAAAAATATGGGCAATGTTATCGACCTAATGGCAAGTATCCGAAGCAAGACAGTGTAGATATAATGGCATTAGCTTTTGCTATGGGACCAAAAGATGAATTCTATCTCTCTATGCATGATGTACGCGCCGGTGATGGGATCTTGAGAATTAGTGCCGATGCTAAAACTTGTACACCCATCTCTGTTTGGGGTAATGCCAAAGGCCATAATCCTGGTGGAAAGCAGAAAAAGGCACCGGCATATACAAAGATTGGTGAGGGTAAATTCATACAGTTCCCTGTCAAAGGTATGCTCTATCATGATGACCCAGAGAATGGCCCTATGGTTTTGGGTGTATCAAAAGGCGATATGTACTCGTTCGCTCTTGAAGATGGCTTTCGGGCATTAGAGACTTTTGAAAATGGAACCTACAGCGGTATAGGCTATACAAGAATGGTTTACATGGAAAAAGATGGTCGTGGTTTTGTCATGGCGACAGGTAATGATGCAGGTGCTCATGCCTTCGTTGAGCTAGGCGTTGGTACACGAGAACCTATTAAGGCCGATGTAAAAGATATGGACGATCCGATTTTCAAATCAGCTTATGGTATTCGTAGAAGCGTTAATATGAACGGTTCACTTGGCAATGGAAACAGTATTAATATGGGGGGAATGATGATTGACCCTAAAAATCCGGATATTGTATACGCTGTTTTAACGCACGGAGCTTTAGTGCAATTAGAACTTTCAACGTTCAATAGTATGGTTTGGTCATATTAATCATTGCCAGTTGTTTTTTATAAAAGAATACCCTCTAATAAATTAGTGGGTATTTTCCTTTAAGAACTTCTAATGTTTCAACTTTTGAATTTTCTGCAATACTCACATTCGCGCCAAAGTTGTCGCTGACTACTGTTCATTCAGTTGTTTGAGTCGTTGTAAGGTAGGCTTACTCATTAGCGATTCTGTCTCATGAAGAGTTTGAGAAAAAATTAAAATTAGGGTCAGAGTAAAATTAAGAAATTTAGACGCTCTACTTATTCTACTTTAGGTGGGATAAACGAATTACAGTAATACACGCTTAGGTTGGAAGCGAACCAAATCAACGACACCTGAAACTATTCGCTAATGCTCACTTCCGTTAGTTATCTCAACGTTCAAGCTAGCTGAAATATCCTGAGTTACGCAAGGTCGTTGAGTGACCAACCCTATATGCATGAGAGCGTTGATCTGCAGGTAAAGCGATCAATATATTGTGCGTGCGAGAGTGTAAAAAAGAGATGCTTAGACTAACAATCTAGTTACCTATGATTGTTAAAAGTCTTCGTTGATCTCATCTTGAAGCTTATCTAGTTCATCTAATATTCGAATAAACTTGGTGCCAAATGGGGTGACTTTATATTCAACTCTAGGCGGAACTTCATTAAAGGCTGTTCGTTCAACAATACCAAAGTCGGTATTTTTCTTTAAACAGGCATTGAGTACTTTGGTACTTAAACCTTCAACATTTCTGACCATTTCACCAGGGCGATTAATGCCTTGGTCTAATAATTGGTAAACCGTAAGCGACCATTTGCACCCATAAATGGTTTCAACCATGCGCGCCGACTTTTCTGGTGATGATTTTCTTGAAATTTTATTTTCTAATGATTTCATAAAGATGTACCACTTTGTACCTACCCAACCAAATTGTGCCTACTTTTTTTAGGCTTCGCGATTACCTAAGATTATGACATCAAGTAGCAGAAAACAAACCTATAAAACTAATTTAGAACGTATATGTCGGAGAATGAAAATGAGTTTTAATCATACAGGTATTGCATTAGTCGTTGGTGGTTCAAGTGGTATGGGGCTAGAAAGTGCAAAGCTTTTAGCTGCACAAGGTATTGAAGTAGTTATTGTCGGTCGAAACCAAGCTAAGCTTGAGAAGGCAAACAATGAATTAGGATCTATCGGTAAAGCATCTTCGATTACCGCAGACCTGTATCGACCAGAGGGTATTCAGACCTTATTGGACTTCATAAATGATGACTCTACTCAGGTGGGTTATCTGGTGAATGCGGCTGGTTATTTTAGCCCTAAACCATTTATTGAACATACCGTTGATGACTATGAAATTTATATGGGTTTGAACAAAGCGATATTTCAAATTTCTCAAGCAGTGGCGAGAAATATGTCTAGAGACAATGCCAGCGGTGGCAGTATTGTAAATATCGGGTCAATGTGGGGCAAGCAAGCTATTAAAGCGACGCCTTCGTCAGCTTACTCGATGGCGAAAGCAGGGTTGCACGCGTTAACACAGCACATGGCAATGGAATTAGCTGAACAAGGTGTTAGAGTCAATGCTGTTTCTCCGGCTGTGGTGAAAACACCCATTTATGAGTCATTTATTGATCCGGCTGAAGTCGGTGCAGCACTTGAAGGTTTTAATGACTTTCATCCTATAGGCCGCGTGGGGCAAGCGGTTGAAATTGCTGAAACTATTGTGTTCTTATTGTCAGATAAAGCCAGTTGGGTGACCGGAGCTATTTGGGATGTTGATGGTGGCGTGATGGCTGGTCGGAACTAATTAATTTGTGTTATAGAGTAAAATAGAAATAGCGTTGGAGCGAACGATATATGTTGAATTTAGACTTTCATAAACAAGTAGTCATTGAAGCAGCAAAGATGGACTGGATGGATAGCCCTTCTGCTGGCGTGCTTCGAAAGCCACTTGCGCGCTCTGCAGATGAACCCGGACATGTCACCAGTATTGTTAAGTATCAAAAGGGTGCAAGTTTTACTGCTCATCCTCATCCTATGGGCGAAGAAATATTTGTTTTAGCGGGTGTTTTTTCTGACGAGGCAGGTGACTATGGCGCGGGAACGTATATTCGAAATCCACCTGGCAGTAGTCATACACCCTTCAGTAAAGAAGGGTGTACAATTTTTGTGAAGCTAAATCAGTTTAACGAACGCGATGACCAGTTTGTTCGTATTAATACGAATACGGCGCCATGGCGGCAAGGTATTGGTGGTTTGCAAGTGATGCCGCTTCATGAATTCGAGCACGAACATGTGGCGTTAGTTAAATGGCCTGCGAAAGAGGTTTTTCAGGCGCACCGACACTTTGGTGGTGAAGAAGTATTGGTTTTATCGGGTGAGTTTTGTGATGAGCATGGTCGGTACCCAGTGCATACATGGGTACGTAGCCCGCATTTAAGTAAGCATCATCCTTTTGTCGAGCAAGAAACTGTTATTCTGGTAAAAACAGGACATTTACCGGTTATTGAGTGAGTAAGTATGCGAGGTTCACCCAATAAGGCCATTCCGGTTGAAAAGCTCACCGGAATGCTCGCTACTGATACACAGACGTTTACGCCACTAGACGCTTTCTAAAAGACCCCGGTGTGAGGTTAAAATACTGTTTAAACGCTTTGCTAAAAGCCGCTTCCGATGAATAACCCGCTGATTCAGCTATGTCATACATATTGATGTCTGAGCTTTCTAGCTTTGACTTTGCCTTTTGCATTCGCCAATTGATCAGATAAGTTTTAGGCGACTCGCCGACATGTTTAATAAAGCGCTCAGTAAAAGCGCTTCGTGATAATGCGGCTTCATTTGCTAACTTTTCAACCGACCAATCAGCATGTTCTTCGGCATGAATTAGGTTGAGTGCGGGACCAATTTTTGCATCACTCAACGCGCTCATATAATCCAATTTTTCGTGTTCTCGTTGCACATAAAGGCGAAGTATTTGAATGAAAAGTACTTCTGTTAAGCGGTCAATGATGACGCTCGACCCAGGGCTTGGGTGCTTTGATTCTCTGGATAATACCGAAACAAGTTCTTTAAGCCAGGTTAAACCTTGGCTTTGGCTGGTTTGTATATGAATAAAGCAGGGTAAGTCGCGCAAAAATGGATGTGAGATAGAAGAGTCATATTCAAACGCACCACACAGCAAGGTTTGAGTAGCGGCTGTATTAGTGCCATCGTTAAAAGGATTTTCGCCATTTATGATTTGTTTGGCGACTTCTTCACCACATATGCGTTTAGTCTCAGGTCGGTCGCTTATCCAATGCGCACCACCAGTAGGAAAGGCGACAATATCCCCCGCAACCATATGAATGGGTTCGTCTCTATTTTGAACTTTCACCCAACATTCGCCTTCTACAATAATGTGGAATGAACCGCTATTACTATGCGCAATATCCATACCCCAGCGGGTATTAAAGTCACGACAGAAATACGTGCTAGCGCGTAATCGAATGGTTTTTAATACATCTGCTAAAGCATCCATTTTTTGTCTCAAAATAAGTTGCCTCGAATTAGTTAGTTTTCAGTCTAAACACGTCAAAATGACAATAATTGGCTTGATAGTATCATATTTTGTTTTATTGAATCGTTTGATAATAGCGTTCATCAACTAGATAGCAATCACCACAAATTAATGGAGTCATGATGAACAAGCAATCAATCAATACGACAAACAGTCAATCGATCAAAAACTTAGCGTTGTACCATTTTCAATCATGTCCGTTCTGCGGAATCACCCGTGAAGCCATTAAGTATATGGGTGGGCTGAAAATTGAACAAAGAGATATTTTGAAAGAGCCTGAATATCGAAAAGAGTTAATTCAGGGCGGTGGAAAACCTCAAGTGCCGTGCCTAAAAATTGAAGCTGAAAATGGAACGATTCAATGGTTGTATGAGTCTAGAGATATTATTCAGTATTTAAAGGGTCATGATGCCGCATTGAAGGCAGCTGCATAACAAATAAGTTAACAGCTAAAAGATTAGTACTGAACAGAACCACTTAACCCGAGCAGAGACAAAGCAATGAATAAACGACATGTTGAAGTAGCAATTATCGGTACGGGCACCGCAGGAATGGGCGCCTATCGTGCAGCACTTGCGCATACAAATAGTATCGCACTAATTGAAGGTGGCCCTTATGGTACAACGTGTGCGCGGGTGGGATGTATGCCGAGTAAATTATTAATTGCTGCTGCTGAATCCGCTCATCATGCTCGCCATACCGATCAATTTGGTGTGAGAGTAAGCAATGTAGAGGTTGATGGGAAAGCTGTCATGGATCGTGTTAGGCGTGAACGAGATCGTTTTGTCGGTTTTGTGGTGGAGTCAGTCGAAAGCTTTAATCCGGATCATCGTATACGAGGCTTTGTTACGTTTAAGAATGATCATACCTTGGTGATTGATGATCACACTGAGTTAACCGCCGATAAAATTGTGATTGCAACCGGGTCAAGCCCATTTATTCCAAACTTATTATCGGGTGCAGGTGATCGCCTGATTGTTAATGATGATGTTTTTGAATGGCAAGATTTACCTAAGTCAGTATTTGTGTCGGGGCCAGGAGTGATTGGGCTTGAATTGGGACAGGCATTAAGCCGTTTAGACGTAAAGGTAACGGTAATTGGCCGAAGTGACTCAGTGGGTGGTTTATCTGACCCAGAGATCAAACGATATGCCAAAAAGACATTTCAGAATGAGTTTGACCTGCAGCTTAATGCAAGCTTAGAGCGTGTTAAGGAAGTGGCTGGCGGGGTTGAAATTATCTATACCAATGAAGCGGGTGAGTCGGTAACTGCCGTTTATGAATACCTTTTAGCGGCAACAGGCCGAAAGCCTAATATTTATGGCTTAGGGCTTGAGAATACCTCGCTGGTGCTGAATGACAAAGGCGTGCCTGTGTATGATGGTTCAAGTATGCAAACCGTGATGCGCGAACAAGATTCTCACATTTTTATCGCAGGCGATGCGAATAATGACTTACCTATTTTGCACGAAGCCGCAGACGAAGGAAAAATAGCGGGCGCGAATGCCGCTACTTTTCCAAAGGTAACAGCAGGCCATCGACGAGCGCCATTGGGTGTTGTGTTTACTGAACCACAAATTGCTCAACTAGGGCTTCGTTTACCTCAGATAGAGGCTAAATATGGGCAAGCTTATGTCGTGGGTGAAGTCAGTTTTGAAGGTCAGGGTCGCAGCCGGGTGATGGGCAAAAACCAAGGCTTGCTGAAAGTGTTTGCTGACCAAAATACGGGCACACTATTAGGTGCTGAAATGTTTGGCCCTTCAGCTGAGCATATTGGACATTTGTTATCATGGGCGGTTCAGCAGCAGTTAACGGTGGCTAAAATACTCGAAATGCCATTTTACCACCCCGTTATTGAAGAGGGTGTGCGTACCGCTTTTCGAGATGCGCAACAAAAGTTAAAGCAGCAAGATCAATTACTGGCAGCGTCAGTACTTTCTCAAACTGTGCATAAATCACAAGCAGAACTTACTAGAGGCTAGGACGATGAAACGTGACATGTTGGGAATAGCATTAATCAAAGCGTTAAAAGTAGCATTGTTCGTGGGCAGTGTCTTGATTGTGATTAATCAATATGACGCATTATTTGGTGAACAGGTTTTTCGCTGGTTTCCCGCTTTCTTAACGTATTGCGTGCCTTTTTGTGTTTTTTTGGCAGGACAATTATCTGGTCGCCCGCAGGTGATTGAGAAATAAATTATACAAGTTAAAAATAGCTTGGGGTTCAATTCGTTCATCCATGACAGACAGAAATAGGGTAGAAGTAAAATGAAAGCGGATAGTAGAGTGAGTGGCAAAAATAGAAAGCGTGACTATACGATTTATATCACTTGGGTGTTATTGATTATATCTTTTTTATCGTCTGCGACGGTTGCCGCTGAAGTACAAACAAGCCAAGAGCTTAAACAGTACGTTTCAGCTTCGATGAATCAACTCGTGGTTAAGTTGAAAGAAAATAAAGAGGTATACAAAAAAGATAATGACTTGTTTTACCGTGATTTGAATGTCGAATTAAGTAAAATTATCGACTTTAAACGCATTGCACTGAAAGTCATGGGGAAGCACGGGCGCAAAGCTTCTAAAGCACAGCGAAAGCAGTTTGTGCATATATTTAAACAAAGTTTATACCAGACTTACGCCCAAGTATTGTTGCAAAATAATGAAGTGGAAATTTCTGTTTTAAATGCCACCTTGAACCCTAGAAATACAAAAAAGGCGAAAGTTAATATGGCAATTAAATCAGCGGGAGGCTCAAGCTATGAGGTTTCTTATTCCTTACACAAAGGTAAAGATCAAACCTATCGTGTTGAGAACATCGTTGTTATGGGAATTAACTTAGGTTTAGCTTATAAAGACCGTTTCCAACAGCAGGTTAAAGTGCATAAAGGTGATATTAAAAGCGTGATCGACAACTGGGCATTTGATGGTGCGGTGTAACTAGCCACCATTGCGTATCCCGACTATGATTTAACTGGTTTAAGGTGGCGTGATCGGAATTCTTATCGCGCTATTCTCAGAGCACGTTAGCGCGAGTTATTAGGGCGTGTATTTTTAGCTTAGTCATGAAATATACGTGTAATATTGATCGCTTTTTTCGATAATAATAGTCATTTCGATGCCTATTTAAATTCTAGGGCATTATAATAATGCATTGTCAGTGATAATGATTTTAGGTTTATCAATGTATTATTGGTTTATCGTTCTACTCACCCTGATGCAATATAGATGCAGTAAATACTTATGAATACATTATTTGAACAGGATATTAGTTGCCCGTATTGTGGCGAAACTATTTCGATTCTAATTGATTGCTCCACCGAGGAACAAGAATATATAGAAGATTGCCAAGTGTGTTGTCGGCCTATTACGTTTAAAGTTCAATCCACTGATGGTTTTGACCCGATAGTCAGGGCGTTAGATGAAAATGAGGGTTGAAAAGCGGCCTTGATTGCTTTAACGCGGCTCATTCAGTTGTTACGTTTATGCTTGATTCATCTGGAAAGCTAGCCCGCATACCCCCAATACGTAAATGCAGCGACTTTTGGGGTTTTAGGCACGTATAGCGTATCCATTTCTTTAATATTAAAACCACCCTCCATTAATAACTGAGGGATATCTCTATTTAAGTGGCAGCCGCCAGCAATATTCATCCAAAATGGATTGATCCGGTTTTGCCATTTTTTGACTGCTTCGTCAGGTGCTTTACCGTGTTCACTGAATAATAATTTTCCACCAGGTTTAAGCACGCGACGCATTTGCTTTACCGCCGACAGCCAGTCTGGAATTGTGCAGAGTGTATAGGTGAGTACGATGGTATCGACACTCTTATTGTCGAGTGGAATTTCTTCACCTGGTAAATCTAACCATTCTAGGTCGAATGGCGCAGCGGCAACTCGTGACTTAGCTTTTTTTCGCATGCCGACTGAAGGCTCTAAACCCCAAAGTTTTTCCACTTTAGCAGGGTTGTAGTAGTCGATATTAATGCCAGACCCCATGCCTATTTCTAAAATACGACCCTCTGCCTGAGGCACAACTTTTTTTCGTTGATTTAGGATGGGCTTGGTGCCACACGCAAGATGAATAACATGTGGCAGTATTTGTTCGTCATAGAAACTCATTTTATTATTCTCTGTTGTTCTAGTCAGTATGACATACCTAGTGCCTGAACGGTAATTCATAAGTTGTCGAAAGTTCTTATGAAGTTCACGAATTCGTGATTGAAGTTTTTCAGAAAATACCTAAAAAATAAGATAATAGCCTCGAAAAAGCCCAATTCAATTAAAACTTCCTTAGAAATATACAATGCGACAAGTACAAGCAAATCAACTTCAACTTAGTGAAATCGAAATCGCCAACATAAAATTTGACTCGCGCTCGCGTGATGACATCCCTCAACTTCTGAAAGGTCTACAATATTTGTATGTCAACGAAGCGATTCGCGCTGAAGTTTTTCAGATTTTAGAATCGCTGGTTCCTAAAAATATGAATGCCAAAAATGGACGCCCAGGAATGCTCTTGTGGAATATATTAGTGATGGGAGTATTGCGCCTGAACCTGAGCTGGGATTATGACCGTCTGCTTGAAATGTTGAATCACCACCGAACTATTCGTGAAATGCTAGGTCATCATTTTTACAATGATGATGTTGAGCCCTATAAGCTTCAAACGCTTAAAGATAACGTTTCTCTTCTCACGACAGACGTCATCGATCAAATTAACCAAGTGGTGGTGAAATCAGGTCATAAAGCGCTAAAAAAACGAGAAAAAACGTTAAAAGGTCGTTGTGACTCATTTGTTGTTGAAACAGATGTCCACTTTCTAACGTATATTAACCTGCTCTGGGATGCCATCCGAAAAGTAGTGACATTGACTGCCTCACTCTGCCAAAAAGAAGGTTTAACGCACTGGCGTCAAAGTGAATTTAACCTCAGGCAAATCAAAAGACGCTACCGCAAAGTTCAGAAAATAAAGCACGCCACATCCAAAGACGAAAACAAGCGAGAAGTACAGCAGGTAGCCGTTATTAAAGCGCATAAAATTTACCTGTTACGTGCAGAAAAATTAATAGTGAAAGCAAAGCTGACGTTGCCGGAATGTAGCGAGTCCAATGAGTTAGTCATACTGAAAAAAAACCAAATTAAAGACGTTATCGTTCATGCAGAACGGCAAATAGATCAAATAAATCGCCGCGTCATACAGGGCAAGAAAATCCCCCATGAAGAGAAAGTATTTTTTCTGTTTGAAGGGCATACACAATGGATCAGTAAAGGTAAAGCGGGTATTCCTGTAGAGCTAGGATTAAGGGTTTGTATTTTAGAAGATCAAAATGGCTTTATCCTAAATCACCGGGTGATGGAAAAAGAAACGGACGATAAAATTGCAGTCATAATGGTGGTGGATGCGCAGATGAGTTTTCCTGATTTGAAGTCGTGCAGCTTTGATAAAGGTTTTCATTTCCGTACGAATCAAGTTGACTTAAAGGCGCATCCTGAGCTGGTTGTGCTACCGAAGAAAGGGCGTCTTAATAAGGAAGATAAAGCCCAAGAATACAGTGATGACTTTCAAGTTGAACGTCGACAGCATTCGGCGGTTGAATCCGGCATAAATGCTTTAGACGTTCATGGTCTGGATACATGCCCAGATCATGGTATCGAGGGTTTTAAGCGCTACGTGGCATTGGCTGTACTGGCACGAAACATTCAGAAATTAGGGACAGCGCTACGCAAGCAGGAGAAAAATGAAGAGCAGTGCAGGCAAAGGCGCAAATACGTCGCCTGACAGCTCAAAAAAAAAGCGAATTGAGCCTATCATAGAGTCGGTACGTTAAAAAATCATGAAAATGAACGCTATAGGGATATGAGAGGTTTGAAATGTAGAAATTAATGACTTAGCTTGTTAAATTTTGAATGTTTTAAAAAATATTCAAATAATTTAGAAGCGATACTATCAATTTAATGGTTTTCGTTCTGCCACTAAGTATTCGGTGACTGCCATAGCAGTGTCGGAGAATTGATTACAAGGATAAATAGTGAAAAACCTCAAGTTGAACTGGCCGTAAACGATCTTCAGTAATGGCTTGCCGAGAGCCCACTTTTAACAGTTCACCCAGTCGTTCTACTTGTTTATAAATAAGATGTGTTATTCATACAAATAATAGTATCGACTAAATACTTTATTGAAAAAGGAAAATAAGCGAATAATATTTGTATCGAGTCGAAAGTAAATTGATTGTGGAGGCATTATCATGTTTGTTAAATTCAGCACGCTATTTATTACGGTATTATTTTTTGCACTACTTAATGCATGTAGTTCAAATACTACATCGCTCACACAGGTAAAGTTCTTGCCAGGCGATGCTTATGTGGGCGATACATTTACTATTCTTTCAGCTGAGGTAAAGTACGAAGAGATACTTATTCATATATTTTTACAATAGAACTAATGACTAATGTTACTTCAGTGGCCCCCGCTCCAATAGGTGGGATGGAGGGTGCGCCAGTGTTGGGGTACGTTTTTGTTACTGACCTTGCACTAAGCGATATAGGGTATTCAAATTTTGAGGGTATAGTCGCCTTAGCTGTAACAAGTCACTCTGATTTTGACGACACACCACTTAGGGACGAACATAAGAATGAATTATATGATGACGATGGCGTTGTTTATTCTTCACACTGGGTTGTTTTAGAAGAAAATGAATAAGCAGGTGCAGGTTTAGCTGTTGTTCAAACGGATGAGATGGATTTTTTGACTCCGACGTCACCGATGCCACAGTAGATTCCTTAGAAGATATTGATAGTTTGGTTTTTTCTATGAGAACGCTGGCAATGCCGCGACGAAAAAAATGAAGCACTAGGTCAAGTCGATGAAACACTCGTTCTGACTTATGTTTTTCAACGACTATTTCACTAGAGAATGTTGGTTTTAAACATATCTAGGATGCAAGGTTAGCCCTAGTGGTGACAACTCATCCTGACGTTGATGACACATCTTTTTGGAATGAAAATGGAAACAACAACTATCAGGATGAGGGGGTTGTTTACTACAATCATTAGGTTGCCTTAGTCGTGGATGAGAATTCTGGCGCATGGCTACCTGTTCCGTCTTCATTTGATATTACAGATTTACCGCCAACTGCACCGATGGCAATGTATCTTGATTCACCTAATTTTGATGCCTTTGCCCAAGGTGATTTATTGCGAGTGATTGTGCCGGTGCAAATAATAGATAGCGCTACAGAATTTAATTTTGACGGCGTGACAGCGGTTATGAATGTCGACTTCTCGGGAGAAGGTCTGTTTTTTCGGTTTAACGAAGTACATGATTTTTTATCAGGCGATTTAAGTTTTGCCATAAAGTGTCAGACTTAAGAAACTGATCGACTATTAACGTTCACTATTAATATACGTAACCCTTTTTACTATTAGCATAGAGAGTGTGTTGGACTTCCCTTGATCTAGTGGACAAGTTTTCATATCACTTAAAATAGCTTTTTTGTATCAATAATATTGAAGAATTAATTCGGCCTTATTGATACGGATTCTATTTCTTCAAAGTTAAATTCAAAGAATATTTTTTATATATGATCCGAATTAAGCTTACAACCGTAAACATTATTGAGCGCTCAAATTACACATGATCAACATAGATTTCATCTTTTTTAGACCTATGTTGAAACAGTACAAAAAATTAACATTAAATGATAATTATGGGAAGGTAAGTAAAATGTTTACTCGCACTAAAAACTATATTTCTTGGGCTCCTAAAATGGCCATCGCCTTGTTTGCTGGCTCAACGCTATTTCTTGCTGGATGCAGTGATAGTGATAGCCAAAAAACGGTAACGTGTAGCGGAAGTATTGCTGCAATAGCAGATTGTAATAGCGAATTTGATACTCTTTTTGCAGCGGTTGTTGCTGCAGACTTGGGTGATACTTTAAGCGCAGGAGATTTTACAGTCTTCGCACCGACTGACGCCGCTTTTGATGAATTATTTACGGCACTCGGCGTAACGCCTGCTGAGTTTTTAGGCCGTGACGATCTAGCAAAAATTCTGACTTATCACGTGTTGTTAGGTACGGTTAATTCTGAAGCGGCAACTGATCTAGCTGGCATGGTAGATAACACCGCTTCGACACTAGAAATGGTAGATGTTACGGTAAGTATCACAGGTGGAAACTTGTTTGTAAATCGTTCTCAAGTCGTCATTGCTGATGTAACGGCAGACAACGGTATCATTCACGCCATTGATAAAGTACTTATTCCACCAGGGTACTTTAACATTGTTGAAACAGCACAAGCCGATGGTCGATTCACCACATTAGTGGCTGCAGTCGTTGCTGCTGATTTAGTAGATACCTTGGCGACAACGTCAGGTCTGACCGTTTTCGCACCGACTGACGATGCGTTCGCCGATCTTATTGCTAATAATGATGCATATGATTCGGCCGCAGATATCCTAGGTCTGAGTAATTTGGGTGACATTCTTACGTATCATGTTCTGGACTCTGAAGTCGATGCTGCAACTGCGATTGGGCTCACAGGCACTACAACGCCATCGTTTTTAACTGATGCGGATCTTGCGATCTCTTATGTTGATCCGGACCTTTTCATTAATACCTCAAAAGTAATTGTTGCAGACGTTGATGCCTCAAATGGTCTGATTCATGCGATTGATAAAGTATTGCTGCCACCTTCCGCAGACGCTTTGTCTGATACTTCAGTGACGATAGCAGCATTGGTCACAAGCCTAGCGGGCGCCGCTGACGGTGCAGAATTTACCACCTTATTGGCCGCACTTGCACAAGAAGGCTTGGCCACTGCATTAAGTGGTACTGGACCATTCACGGTGTTCGCACCTACTGATGCGGCCTTTGCAGCTATCGGAACCCCAGCAGAAGTTTTGGCTCTGGACGGTCTCACTGGTATTTTGAGTCAACATGTCATTAGTGGTACAGCGATTGACTCTATCGGAGCTTTTGCTGCAAATGGAACAACTGTAGCAACACTGCGCCCCGATACAGTTGTGAGTGTTAGTATCGATATGGGTACTTTGATGGTTGGAAACGCAGCGGTCCTTATTACTGATGTAGAAACCTCAAACGGTGTAATACATGTCATTGATGCTGTAATAACGGATGTTATTGAACTTTAGTGTCGATATGGGAGCGCTGATGATAGGCAGTGCTTCGGTCATTATTAACATTTATAAACGTTTAATGACTTAGCACTTATCATTGATGTCGTGATTACTGCTCCCTAAAGCTAATGATTGAATTATTAGACTTCCTTTGTCCCGCTATGCGGGACTTTTTTTAAATTTTGGTTCTG
>JBLHVH010000058.1:0-16148 GCA_047628385.1 Oleiphilaceae bacterium | reverse complement strand
CGTCTTGCCAATGATCAAGCTGCACGCCTGCTTCGTCATGCCTGCGAGTATTTGAACCAAAGAAGCGAAAATGCACGGGCTCGCCAACGACAAGCCCAAATTCTACCTTACTTGCTTCTGCTTCGGTTCCTTCTTCCATTCCAAACGGTGCAATGCAGAGTGCTTCGATAGGTGGTTCCATGCCAGGGATTGCTGGCATAACACTTTCAATTCCAACATAATAAGTGCTCGCAAGGCCGCCTCGGATACGAACGCCTTTACCTTGTTTGACATGCCCAAAGTAACTCGCGCCAATTGAGACCCCTAGGTCAAGGTCGGCATCACTTAGCAAGCGGGCTTTGTCAGTATTGGTGTCTTCTAACCAGTGATTGATAATAGATAGCATGCGCTCAGCAAGAACGGGAGACTTTAACACGCCGCCATTGAATAAGATGGCGGAGGGTTTAATGAAGGAGTCTGCTTCATTTTTTGTTGCTGAACTATTTTTAACAGTATCACTCAAAATATCATTTGCTGCTGCGGCTTGCTTGCTTAAAAATGCAGCTAAGTGTCGAGAAATTGCGGGATCCTGCGCATAAGGTAGGCCTTTCTGGCTTAATGCAGAGCGGCGAGTAGGGGTAGGGTGTTCATCAATACTTACTTGTGGGAAAAAACCTTCTACCAAGGTTTCATTGACTTCATCGCGTGTTAAAGATGTACGTAACGTGCCGCCTAATAGTTTTGATCCGCGGCTCGGGATCGCAATGGCGACTTCGTTAATATCGTTCTCCATTAAAAGTTGCTCTTTAGCATCTCTACAGGCTTGGACGATTGCTTGAATTTGCCAGGGCTGCAAGTCTTTACCTTCAGCCGCTAATTTAACTTTAACACGGTAGGCAAGCGCGAGATCCATATTGTCGCCGCCCAATAGAATATGGTCACCCACTGCAATACGGTTTAAAGTAAGATTTCCTTCATCTTCACTGACGGCGATTAGCGATAAATCGCAGGTTCCGCCACCAATATCGACAACCAGTATAATATCGCCGAGTGACACTTGGTCTCGCCAATTATCGCCAGAGGCATTAATCCAGTTATAGACAGCTGCTTGAGGCTCCTCAAGTAAGGTTAAGTGCTTTAAATTTAGCTGATTCGCAGCTTCAGCGGTTAACTCGCGCGCGGCTGGATCAAAAGACGCTGGAATCGTAATGGTAACATTTTGCTCAGAAAGGAGAGCGTCTGGAAATTTATGGTTCCATGCTTGGCGTAAGTGATTTAAATACTCAACTGTTGCGTTTAAGGGCGAAATCTTAACCACTTCATTAGGGCTGCCTACTGGAAGAAATGCTTCATGACGGTCAACACCTCCATGGCATAGCCAACTTTTTGCACTTGAAACTAGTCGAATAGGTGTTTTACTGCCTAGCTGCCTGGCAATAACGCCGGTTAGAGCTTTAGCTTCTGAAGGCCAAGGTAATGTAAGTTCACTAGGGCTAAGTTCAGAATCGTGCGCGCTGTAGATGAACGAGGGTAATTGTTTTCTTTCTTCTACCAGGCCGGGTTGCGTGAGCTGAGGAATCGGCAAAACTAAAATATCTAATGCAGTAGTTGTATCTTCAGCGGCTTTTAGATTGTCGAGATAAGATAAAACACAGTGTGTCGTGCCTAAGTCAATACCTACCGAGTAATGGGTTTCTATTTCTTGGCTCATAGTTCAACCTCTGCTGGTGCAACAATTGCTGTATTATGTCCTTCAGCTATCTTTGGAAGCTTGGTTTCACTGACCTTCCAACCTTTATGAATTAAAGTGCCATTAAAAGGCGCTTCGCCAACAACATTGCCCGTTAATCTTACTTCTGAAGCGTTGAAACCTTTCGGCAAACTGATGTGTGTCTCTTCGTCTTCGTTGCGAACCGGTTCAAGTGTGAAGTAAGTGTCGAGCGTTTTTTTACTGCCTTCATGGACGACACGTGCGGCAGCACCGATGTCCGCATCAGAGTATGTGCTCAGATCTTCTTTAACAAAATCAATAAAGCGTGCATCTTGCTGCAGCAAAGTCAGTAGTTGTAAAGCTGCATCAGGACTGGTTTCTTTTAATTGAGGTGGCTGTTCAATTATTGGTTTTTTTATTGCAGGTGCTTTTTCAAGGGTAGGCGCTTTCTCAATATCAGTGGTCGTCATTTCTGCCTGAGCGACAACTGTTTTTTTTGATTTTTTTATAAGCAGAATTAATAAAATAAATGTGAGTAAAGCGAATGTTAGATGAATTACATCAATGGATGTTGGCATGCTACTTAAGTCGATGTTCATGTATTGCGTCCTTGTTGGAAAATAATAACTGAATAAATGAGCTGTATTTTAACATGGCTTAAGCCCTTGATTAACAATTATTATTCGTAGGTCTAAGCGCAATATTTGCATGTCTAAATACAGTAGAAGTGAAATGGCGTTGTTGATGGTGTTCAAAAAGTAATTTTTAAAAAATTATACCTTCTGGGCTAAGATTGAGTGGTAGAAATTTTGTCCAAGAAAAGGAAAGAATAATTCATCTTTAACTTCTAACCCTTTGCTATTAAGGATTTTTCTATAATCATAAATTGTATGGATTGCGTTGCCAGCAATCGCAAAAAATGCAGTGGCAGCCGAGTACCAATATATCTGCTGAACTGTTTTTTGAAGTATGCCTCCCTGAAGGGGGCAAAAATCACCTATAACAATATGACCATTTTGTCTACAGAGTTTTAATAAGTGGGTGAGGAGGGTATTCATTTTGTCTTCCTCAAACACATTTAAAAAGAAATTCGATACCACCATGTCGTATTCGCTAAAATTTTCTTGCTTTAGAATATCGCCTAAAATTGTGTTTATTTTTAGTTGGTCGTTTTTTGGATGAGCTGTTCTAAGTTGATTGAATATCTTCATCATGGTGGGTGAAATATCGACCATAGTAACGTTGGCACCAAGTTCGGCTGCTCTAAGGACGTCGCGGCCTTGTCCCGCACCAGCAAAAAGTACTTTAGAGCCAGGCCCTATCGTCCGTTCATTAAGCATAGAAAGTTTACAGTTAATAATGGCATTGCCACTATATAGTTTGCTTAGAAAGTCATATGAACGACCAACCAATTTGTATTTATCAAGCATATAAAAGGAGTCTTAAAAGGTGATGTGAGGGTAAAGTAAGGTCGGTACTATGTATCAAGTAAGAGAATGTCTTGATTTGGAAGGTTTGTCAATGAGGCCGAAACCCTTCCTTGGGTTAGTATAAGTAGTTTTTAAAGTTAGCATGCCATTAAATGACTGGTGCCTTGGTTTAAGAGTTTTAAAGCCTCATGCCCTGGTTCTGCTTTGCCAAAGTAGAACCCTTGTATTTCATGACAACCCAGTTTTTTTAAATAATCTAACTGTGCTTTTGTTTCAACACCTTCTGCAATGATATTCAATTTCAGGCCATGTGCCATGGATACAATGGCGTTTACAATACACGCCTCATTTTCAGCGTCTTTAATATCATGAATAAACGACTGGTCTACTTTTAAGGTATGAATCGGTAATTTCCGAAGATAGTTTAAAGAAGAATAACCGGTGCCAAAATCATCAATTGCAATTTTTAAGCCGTGTTCAGCCAATAAGTTGAGTTTCTGAACCATGTGGTCAAGGTCATTCATGATGACATTTTCAGTCAGTTCAATTTCTAGATTTTGAGGTGGAAAGTTGGCTTGACGTAAACGTGCTAGTAAGCGATGCACAAATTTAGGATGCTCAACTTGTAAAGGGGAAAAGTTCACAGACAAACGAATATCACTATGACCGTTATCAATCCAGCCTTTAATCTCTTTACATGCCGTCATCAACACCCAGTCGTTAATGTCAGACATCAGTCTTGTCTCTTCAGCAAGGGGGATGAATTCACCAGGATAAATTAGTCCACGCTCAGGGTGTTGCCAGCGAACAAGCGCTTCAACCCCAACGACTTGTCCAGAACTTGCGTTAATCTGAGGTTGATAAAAAACTCTGAATTCATTTTTGTCTAAAGCATTTCGTAAATCTCTTTCTAAGCTCAGTCTGTTAGAGGTATTAACTGCCATTGTATCGCTAAAAAATTGGTAGCCATCTTTGCCACGGCTTTTTACATGGTACATCGCTACATCAGCATTTTGTATTAGCTCATCAACTTTGCAGCCTGCATCGGGGTAAATAGCGATACCAATGCTAACACCTACAAAAACTTCGTGTTCTCCGAGCATAAAAGGTTCTTTTAACGTTGAAATCACTTTCTTTGCAATAGTGCGCGCATCTTCAGCTGAAGAAATAGAGGGTAGTAATAAGGTGAATTCATCGCCACCAAACCTTGATAATGTGTCGCAATTACGAACACAGTTTTCTAAACGAAGTGCGACGGATTGCAGAAGTCTATCGCCCATAGCATGCCCAAGTGTATCGTTCACAATTTTAAAGCGATCAAGGTCCAAGAACATAACCGCTACACTGTTTTTATTGCGCTTAGCTTGCGCTAACGAAATGTTGAGGCGGTCCTTAAAGAGTGCACGATTTGGTAAGCGCGTTAATAAATCATGGTAAGCTTGAAAGTTAATAAATTCTTCAGCCTCTTTACGGTCTGTGATGTCTCTTGCTGTGCCGTAAGTGCCAATTACTCTTTTATTGTTTTTTTCTGAATGTGTTGTGTGTGTTTGTTGGTGGTTTTTTGCATTGTTCTCAATTGGGAAAAACGTAATCTCAAAGTGACGTGATGTATGCTCTGACTTTTTTGCTTTGAGTTGAATTTCAGAGCTCCATGCGCCAGATTTGTTGCTCGATTTATCATCAAAAATATAATTAGCACGTTGAAGGTCTGCCGAGTCAACGATAGTTTGATAAGGTTTTCCGATTAATTCTGCTTTTTTATAACCTAAGATTGACTCAATCTTGCTGTTTAAAAATGTGAAGCAGCCTTTCGGGTCGAGCATAAATACGATATCAGGTGAGCTATTAACAATATAGCGGTGTAGTTCTTCTGATTTTTTAAGTCGTGATTGCATGGCTATATGTGCTTTTTCAAGCATCACTTTTTGCAGTGCATTATCTATAGTGCTTAGCAGTTCTTCAGGGTCGTACGGCTTTTTAAGATAGTCGTAAGCACCACGGCGTAGGGCTTTACTCACTGCAGTAAAAGAAGATTCGCCACTAACAACAATCGTAGCAGTTTCAATGTCCTTTTGGGTCATGAAATTCATGACCTGATGGCCATTCATATCAGTCATATTAAGGTCTAGAAGCACAAGGTCAAAAGTGCTTTCTAACAGCTGCTCACAAGCCTGCAACCCACCTAGAGCGCTGCGTACATCATAGCCTTGGTTGAGTAACATATTTTCGAGGCTTTTAAGTAAACGAATTTCATCATCTACCACTAAAATGCAGGCCTTTTCATTTATCATAAGTCCTGTCTTTTCTGTTTTTTTAATATTCATGCCAGTCTTTAACCGATTTTTCAATATGGGCAACAATCACGCATTACTCTTTTTATGACAACTGTGTTTGTGTTGAGGGAGTAATATTTGAAATTCTGTGCCTTTTGCACTGCTTCTGCAGCTAATGGTTCCTTGAGCGTCCGTGATTAGGTTTTTTGTAATACTCAAACCTAAGCCTGAGTGTCCATTACCCTTACGTGAGGTAACAGGTGTGAATAAAACATTTTTTATTTCTGTTGGAATACCTGTGCCGTTATCATATATACGTATTTCAACAAAATCTTTTCCATTTACGTTTATGCTGGCTGTCGTGCGGACAGTGAGTATTCCTCCGTCAGGCATTGCTTCAGCAGCATTTTTAAATAAATTGGTGAGAATTTGTTTAAAGCTATTTCTGTTTGCTAAATTATCAGTGAGTTCTGGGTCAAGCTCTAGTTGGCAAGTTATGTTATTAATTAGAAATAAAGAGCTGTTGTATAGCGTTACTAGTTTGTTAATTTCATTATTAATATCAACGCCAGGTTTTGTGTCTTTTGTATCGTGCTCAAGGTCTCGTAATCGGAGTATGATTTGGCTGGTGCGGGCCACCTCTTCTTTCAGAATAGTTAATTCCTCTTGGATATCAGCGCGACCCTGCAGTTTGTCGGTTAATGAAGCAAGATAGTTACTAATGATATTAAGCGGATTATTGGCCTCATGTGCGATTTCAATGGCTCGTTTAGATAGTTCGTCTCTACTAGTTTTGTTTTCGCTTGCTTGAATATGACGTAAGGTATCTTCACACGCTAGTGCAATTTCGTCTGTAAAGTATTGTAATAAATGAGCCTGATTAGGGTTGTCTGAAATAGCTTGATGACACCCTGCGACCAGTACACAAAATAAGGTTTCTGACGTCTGGATTGGTAGACAAAGTAACCCTTTGGCTTTAACTAAACGAATAATCTGTTGGTCAACAACTGGCCACTCAGTGAGTCGATCATCTGCTTGCTCTGGAGTTTGGAGTGTACATAATATCTTCTTTTGAATAGCTGAAGCGGCAATGATACTTCTGCTTTCTTCTAGTTTGAACTTGATTGGCATGCTTTCGGGGTGATCAGGCATGATGAAGTTCAAATCGTCGGTATTAGCGTGATACCAGAAAACAGCGCTATTATTGTAACCAAATAGAAGTTCCAGAGTACTTTGAAATGCTCGGCTAAGCTCAAGTTTGGACTCTGCTCTATTAAGTTCATTGGTAGCCGTTTGTAATAGGCCAATATTACGAACACATTTGGCTAATGAAACTTGTTTGTCATGATCGGTACTTGTTTGTTCTTGCTCTGTTATATCAATACCAAGAGAAGCGGCGACATCAATAACTTCAGATTTTATTTTTAAAACTATTTCATTAATGAGCGAAGGGTTTAACTCAAATAATGTTTGAGCAATGTCAGTGTTAAGCGGGTTGTTTTTTACGTTATTAAAAAAAACCTCTTCGTCGTTGCTAAGATGGCTAGCAAGGTAAATTAGCTTTACTAGGTGGTGTGCATCTTTAATCGACTCCGTAGGGGCGTGATGAAACTCAATGGCATCAACAGCGAAATCATTTAAACCCCACTCTTTAGCAAGCCAGGCACCCACGCAGGCATGGTCGACTGAAAATTCTTCTTTTTCTTTCGCAATTCTCTCTAGTTCGCTATCTTGCTCGCGAATGAGTTGAACAAATTGATCTGAATAATTTGTTTCTAATACTAGCTCACCAATATTATGTAAGAGTCCAGTTAAATATGCTTCTTCTGGATTTGGGTAGCTGGTTAAAATAGCAATAGACTTTGCGATCAATGCACAGGAGAGAGAGCGTTGCCAGAATCGCTTTAAAAAATTAGTATGCTCGGTATTAAATCCTGAAAAAAACTGTTGAACAGATGCCGTAATAACGATTGTTTTAATCGTGTCTGTACCAAGTACTAATAGCGCTCTTTCTAAACTGTTTATCTGAGTGCTATGGTTATAAAATGATGAGTTTGCCAGTGAAATAACACGGGCAGCGATCACTGCATCACGACTAATGATCGTCGAAATGTTTTGAAAAGATGTGTGATTTCCCTGACAAGCATCAAGCATGTCGACTAAAACGTGAGGGAGTGAGGGCAAGCGATTTACCTTCAATCTCGACATTATTTTTTGTTTAGTTTGTGCCATATAAAATATTTATTTTTTGTAACAATAATTTCAGAGTAGACAATAAACCTTAGAAATTAAAGCTTTATTGCGCTTTTTTTTTACAATTATTTAGAGGTGGCTGTAAGTCTATGAAAAGTTATTGGTAATTCTTGCGGCTTAACCGCTTTTTTACGAGCAAAAAAGCGGTTAGTATTCTTCTATCTACATATTGATGTAATAGAAACTCGCAAAATAAAAGAAGCTAATAATGAGAAACTTGATGTACTGGTCTTTCGAATGAACAAGCTTAATAACATACCTCGCGTAATCGCTATAACCGGTGGTAAGGGAGGTGTTGGTAAAACCAGTGTGTCTGTGAATTTATCGATTGCCTTGTCGCGTATGGGGTCTAATGTTTGTTTGTTAGATGGTGATACAGGGTTGGCAAATATTAATGTTATGTTGGGTTTATACCCTGCCTATACATTAGAACATTTATTTACCGGTGAACGGTCAATTCAAGATATTGTTATCGATGGTCCTGAAGGTGTTCAAATTATCCCTGGTGCATCAGGGTTTGCACAGTGTGTTGAGCTCGATGTTGGTCAACAGCAGCGGCTAGTTACCTCTATTCAGGCGATTGAACCGCATTATGACTATATGTTGGTTGATACGGCCGCTGGGATTTCGCCTACTGTTTTGCATTTCATTGCTGCATCACAGGTTGCTGTTATTGTTATAACGCCTGAGCCTACGTCATTGACTGATGCTTTTTCACTATTGAAAGTGCTTAGACGTAGAGGGTATCGCCGTAAAGTGCAGGTGATTGTGAATATGGCTTCAAGCTCTACGCAGGCTGAAAAGGTGTTTCGGCGTTTTAGAGATGCCGTATTTAAATATTTAGAGCTAGCTGCTGAATATTTGGGGCCTATTTGGATGGATGAAAGTATGCGTACAGCCGTTACGTTACAACGTCCTGTTGCTCTATATCCAAAAAATGATCCGTCAGCTCGAAGCTTTTATCGTTTAGCTGAACGTATTGATGATGTTTTTAATCACAAAGGTGTGCCTAAATTAGCGTTCAGTGCTTATTGGCAGAAGCTGGTAGAACGTTCAACCCTTGTTAAAACATCGGTTGTTGTTGAAAGTGTAAACGAAACGTTACAGAAGGCTTCTGATAAAGCTTTATCTCAAATTCAAAAACAACAAGCGCAAATAAAGCAAGTTAACAACTCGGATGCTAGGATTGAAAAAATACGATTTTCTGAACAGGAAATATCTAACGTTCAGCGGAAAAGCGAGCGGTTGGCAAGCGAGAACAGAAGTAAGGTTCAAAAGTTTTATACTGCGCCGCGAACTCTTGAAAAGACTAGTGTCGTTGAGCCACTCAGTGATGAATCTGAAGTTGAATGGTTAGCGCTGCGTATTCGTTTGAATAAATTTTTCTCAGACGAAAATACAACGCCAGAGCAGGTAACAACACTGTTGTCGAGTTGTATTTATAGTTTTGGAGATCGTTTAGGTGATTCTTCTGTAGACCTATTGCACGGATTACTTCATTCAATAAAGCCTGAAAAGTTAAGTGATGAGCAAAAACAATTATTACTATCCGATTATGAATACTTGGGCTTGAATGAATTTAAACAGCTTACTGTTGAGAGACCGTCTCTTGTTTCAAAGGTGCATGAAGAAGAGTTAGATTCAAATGAAGATGAAATAATAAAAGTTAAGCAAAATTATGATGCTTCAGGTTTTGGCTGTCAGCAAGAGCTCGCTCAAACAATAAAGAATGCTTCTGAAAACTTACCGCTTGAAAGTTTATTAGAGTCAATAAAGTATGCTTCATTGGTAGAATCTTCTGGAAGTTAGTAGTCTTTATCGTTTAGTGTAGATCTTTCATCCGCCGCACTATAAAAACGCACAATAAAAAGGAGGGCTCATGAGCGAAGTCCACATACACCCCGTTTCTGAACAAGCAAAAAAAAGAACAAAAATTGACGCAGAAAAGTATCAGTCTCTGTATGAAGATTCGATTAAAAACCCAGAAAGCTTCTGGGCTGAGCAAGGAAAGCGTTTAAGCTGGATTAAACCTTATACAAAAATAAAAGATGTATCGTTTGCTTCTGCAGATTTACATATTAAATGGTATGAGGATGGTGTGCTTAATGCGTCGGCTAATTGCTTAGACCGACATTTAGCAACACGAGCAGATCAGACAGCTATTGTCTATGAAGGTGATGACCCTTCAGTATCGCGTAATATTACTTATCGGGAACTTCACGAAGAAACGTGTAAGTTTGCCAATGTGCTAAAAGCGCAAGGTGTCTCGAAAGGCGATATTGTTACCATCTATATGCCAATGGTGCCTGAAACTGCCGTCGCAATGCTTGCGTGTGCGCGAATAGGTGCTGTACATTCAGTTGTATTCGGTGGGTTTTCGCCTGATGCATTAGCGGCACGCATTGCAGATGGCAAAGCTAAATGGGTGGTGACCGCTGATCAAGGTGTTCGAGGTGGTAAGGTTGTGCCCTTGAAAGAAAATGTTGATAAGGCACTTTCAAATGATATCGTGACAAAGGTTGAGTGTGTTTTTGTGCTGCGCCGAACGGGGGTTGAGGTAGCGTGGCAGACAGGGAGAGATGTTTGGTATCATGAGGAGATGGCGCTAGCTTCTAAAGTTTGTGAACCGGAGCCGATGAATGCTGAAGATCCGTTGTTTATGTTGTATACCTCAGGTTCTACAGGAACCCCTAAAGGCGTTTTGCATACAACAGGTGGGTATTTAGTTTACGCCTCGATGACGCATGAGCATGTATTTGATTATCAAGATCAGGAAGTATTTTGGTGTACCGCAGATTTTGGCTGGATTACGGGCCATAGCTATATTTTATATGGACCGCTAGCAAACGGCGCCATTACTTTATTGTTTGAAGGGGTGCCCAATTACCCTGATTTTTCTCGTATCGGAAAGGTCGTTGATAAACATAGCGTTAATATATTATACACAGCGCCAACGGCTATTAGAGCCATGATGGCTGAAGGCGATGAGTTTGTAAAACAAAGTAAGCGAGACAGCTTAAGGCTTTTAGGAAGTGTGGGTGAACCTATCAATCCCGAAGCTTGGGAGTGGTATCACCGTGTTATTGGTGAAGGACGCTGTGCGATCGTTGATACTTGGTGGCAGACTGAAACAGGGGGGATTCTTATTTCTCCTCTACCGGGAGCGACAGACTTAAAGCCAGGTTCAGCAACTCGGCCATTTTTTGGTGTGCAGCCTGCTTTAGTCGATAATGAGGGGAATATTCTTGAAGGGCCCGCTGAAGGAAATTTAGTGATGTTAGATAGTTGGCCAGGGCAAATGCGCACGGTGTATGGTGATCATGAACGATTTATAAAAACTTATTTCAGCGATTACGAAGGCTTATATACCACTGGTGACGGGGCTAGGCGCGATGAAGATGGTTATTATTGGATTACAGGAAGGGTTGATGATGTCTTAAATATATCAGGGCATCGAATGGGGACTGCTGAAATAGAAAGCGCTTTAGTCGCACACCCTGCTGTTGCTGAAGCCGCTGTCGTGGGTTATCCGCATCATATTAAAGGTCAGGGAATCTATGTCTATGTGACCGTCATGCATGATCATGATGTGCCCCAAACAGATGCATTAAAATCAGAGTTGAGGCAATGGGTCCGAAAGGAAATTGGCCCAATTGCGACGCCTGATATTATTCAGTGGGCACCAGGCTTACCTAAAACTCGTTCGGGCAAAATTATGAGGCGTATTCTTCGTAAAATAGCGGCGAATGAGCATGAAAGTTTGGGTGATATCTCTACATTGGCAGATCCAAGTGTAGTGGATCATTTGGTTGCTAATCGATTAAATAGCTAGGTATTGGCAATAGAGTGCAAAAGGTTTGTAAAGTGTTTGTACTCTTTTATGTTTCAATGATGCCTAAAACCATCCTAGGTGCTTTTTCTTTAATAATAAAAACGTTGAAGAGCATGCGCGTAATATCTGTTTAACTAATATGCCGTACGGTAGAAGTTGTGCCTGATTTATATTAACGTCAACTATTAATTTAAAGGTGCCTGAATTTGATTCAGGCACCTTTTTTTTTGCTTGAGCGTTAGTTCAGAGAAAAATGGACACGATTTTTGCCAGCCAGTTGGATGTTTGAATTGCTAGAAAGTATTGGCGTTAGTGAGGTTGGTGAACTTAGATAGTCAAGTTTGACTTGCTGTACTTGATGAAATGTTGACGACATAAATACAGAGTAGAGAGTTTAGCGTAACCAAGGTGAATGGTTAGGGCATAAGGCTATAATTTACAGGCTAGCAATAAAAGGGCTTGAGTTTTTCAAGCCCTTTTTTAATTATTCGTTAAAAACTTCTTCGTACATGAGCAGCATTTCGGTCGTTGGATCATCGGGGTTGAAGTAATATGTTTTAAGGATTTGGGGCGATGCCAGAGTTTCTTGAATAGTGATTTGTGCGAATAGCTCATTATGCATAATTGCGCTATGTGCAATCGAGACTGTTGTCGGAACAGTGCCTAATAATTTATCTTCCCATACTAAGCTTGTTGTATCCAGAAGGTAAACGCGGGGTTCAAATAATGCCGTATTTGAAGAGTTGGGATCTGGCGTTACTGCTGTCTCCGACTGCAACAAAATGGGTGAAAATTCATAAGTGTCTGATGTTGGCCGCTGGTCTAAGATCGACCCCCATATCGTATTTTCAAGGTCATTATTGAATCTTTTAGTGAGCGCGGAGCTGAAATAATTCGCATTCCATTTTTGGCTAGATTCATCTTGTATACTCAATCCGAAGCTCTTTTCCAAGGTATTATCATAGTAAGTCATAAGGCGTGTTGAATCGCTAATAGGGTTTAGGGTTTGCTCAAGGCGGGTAGTGATATCGGTATAAGTGACCGCACTTCCTAAGTAACCTGAATTGTTTGAAAACTCCTTAACCGTTAAAACCTCATTAGGGAGTAGAGTAAAAAAAGGAAGGCGCATGGTTTCGTCAATAAAGGTATTTATTAAAGTTTGGGTTCCATCTTTTGTGACGGCGAAAAGCATTTTATTTTCTTGGATACTTTCTGCATTGGTGTCTTCATCAAAAATCACTACGTCAAGAGTATCCAATATCACGATGCTATCAGAAGTTTTGTTGATAGAATATCTTGCACGATTTAATGTGTCTTCTGGTGCATGTGAGCGACTAAATAACGGACTGTCTATATTGGCCTGTCTTTCGGTATCTTTGTCATCATCGAAGAGGTCTTCTAGGTCCCACTTAACTAACTTCCAATTAAATTCAACCATCACAGCATCTGAAAAACTTCTGTCGATATATCCCCAGTAACCCTCTGGTTGTATTGAAAAATCACTGCTCGTCATTTTCCATATTTCTATTTTTTCGCCTCCATTTTCTCTATTTTCAAAGAACCTATAAGAGGCTTCAGCTAAATCGGGGTCAGAATTGTTAAAACCAAGATAGCCAAATCGTTTATTGTTCAGGTCTACAATTGGGTTGCCTGCGTACATTAAGGCTGAGTCAACGACGTGCTTTTTACCGACTAATACTGGATGAGTTTTAGTTTCGGTTAGGTGATTGGAGGTATTGCTATGTACTTTGTCAGGCGAAGTATTTGGATCATCATTGAACTTATGATCGTTCATAATTATATATCTAAAGTCATGTTCATGTTCGTGCTTATGTTTATGATTTTTAGGGTCTGTTACATTTAATCCATGTGAATGGGAGTGTAATTCTTCAGGAATAGTGTCGTCTTGGTGATCATCGTCATGTTCGTGTTGGTGAATATGAAAATGCTCGTGTTTTTGTAAGGTTGTGCGGCGTATTTCAAATGTTTCTGTAAAGCTATCTTCAATCTTTATTTCAAAATAACTAAAGCTTAAGGGGTCACCAATACACGTTTCAATTGTGCTTGTTTTGATGTATACACTTGCGTCATTCTTAAAAAATATTTCTTTCTTATCTAAATGTTCTTTATCAACAGTAATTGAAGGTCTTAAATCACAAATAAACGCGCCATCATTTTGTTCGCTAGTGGCGGTAAAGTTAGTAAGTAGATGGTCGTATCGAGTATGTAAGTCATAGAGCCGAAGCGTTTGATCTTCAACATATACGACGTATTCTGGTAAGGTTGTTTGGTTCAATTGTGTCGTGGTGGTGTCATCATCCGTAATTGTTATTTGTTCGCTTTGATCAATATCCAGGCCAATCATTAAAGATTTATTAGATTCAGCAAGTTTTTCCTTACTGCCCGTATCAGGGTTAAAATTGTATAAAGTATTATTTTGGATAAAAGGAAAAAATGCTTCTTCTGTGAGTGGCGTTGGCGCTGATTCAGGAGTGCTTGAGTCTGAGCATGCAGTTAGTGCGCAAAAGGTCGCGAGTAAAATAAAGTGTTGAATATAACTGATTTTAGCGTGCATTAAAGTGCGTTCCTGCTTTGCAATGCAGACGAAAGTAAGGTCTGCATAGTTAGTAAATAATAATTTAAATAGTGTCTTCTTGAGTAATATCTTCTTCAAAAATAATTAGTTGCAGCGCATTGTTGGGCTCTTCTATCTCATCTGAACTTTGTTCTGCGGGGTTGAAAAAATAAGTGTCTGAACCGTCAGAGGCAATGTCAGAAATAGCACGAACAACACTTAGTTTCAATTTGCCATAAACATCATTAAAAATTTCACTGTCAGAGACTTCTTTAACATCAACTGTAAATGAACCAAAAATAAAATCTGTGAACGGGCTGTCCTTACCTTTTTTATATTGCTTTCGGCCAGTTGTTTTGTTTGCTGGGTCAAACGCATAAAGCTTTGGCTTTGTTAAATATCCATCTGAAGTACTAGCTAGGTCTGATGCAATCAAAAAAAGCTCTGTTTCTGCATTTGCAGAGCGAGAATTTTTAGTAAACGCAAAAAGACTATTTTCGAAATTTTCTTCTGAAAAGAATTTATTGAGCCATAGTGATTTCCAGCCCGTTGGCGAGAACGTATTGATATAAATGTTGTTGTCATGAGTTTGAAATTCGATAGTGCTATCTGTGCCTACATTGATAATCGAAGTAGATGTATTTGAAGTTGTGTTGTAGCGAAACAGAGTTTGGACGTTAGTACTAGTATTGGGGAATGTTCGGTGGAGAAGTAATGTTCCATTATCCATCATATCTATTTGTAAGTCTAAAACTGTATTGTTGCTTAGGCTAAGATCTCTGAACTTATTTTCTGCTGACAAAGTATTATCATAGAAAAATATTTCGCCATCATCGATTAATGCAAATGAGCTACCGTTGCTTGCAGTTTGTAGCTCGCTAATGTCTGTATTTTCTAAAGTGATTAGTGGTTCCTTGAATAAGGCTTCAATTTTACTACCTGTCGGGACGTTGTCAGAGCTACTAGTGGTGATATCAAATAGATTTTTAATGTTTTGTACATATACAGCGCCACTTATTTGGATTAATACTTCAGTTTGTGTCACTTGCTCTATCGTTGGTAATGAGTTTGGGGCGGTATATGATGTCTCCCAAATAAGGTTGCTTTCTTCATCATAAAAGTTTAATTGTAAGCCGTTCTGGGTGTTGTAATTAGTACCAAGAAAGCCATAGCGCCCTGGGTCTGTATCATCTTCGTCATTATTGTTTGTATCGTTGCCTGGCTTGTAGTCGAAATCGAATAGTGTTTCGCCCCAAAGATGCGCAGCGCTGACCTCACGAACAGTGATTTGATTTTCGTCAGTAAAGTTTATTTTTTTAATTTTAGCCGCTTTTGTATCACACTCAGAGTCTATTCTGGATGTGATGAAAACACTGGTATGGTCGACAAAAATTCGTTCACCTTTTGTACTACCTTCAAATGAGGTTTGGTCTGGAATAGCGTTTGGGAAAATACAAACTTCGTCATCGAACGAAGCGAGCTTTAATCTTTTTTCAGTTTTTTCAGAATTTATTGCGTAAATAGTATTGTCAAGGGAGTAGATGATTTTATCATAGCCCTGTTCATAGTTATCTGTATTGAGGGTGATTAGTGTATGTTCGCCTTTATCGTATTTAACGATATCGTTGTGTTCGCCATTTTTAGGATTAAATGAACGCACTATATTTTTTGTTTCATCACTAGTATCGCTAGTGAAGTATAAATTTGCCGTTTTGAGCTCTTTCTCCGAGCTAGATGAAGAGGAGCCATCATCACTACAGGCTGAAATAAGTAATAATGCCAGCATGCCAAGCAATAATCTTAAGGTAGGTAGTGATACTTTCATGTGGCCGTTCATCCTGAAAATTAGATTGATGTGATTTGTATAGTGACTATTACCAGTATATCTGTCTTATATATACAACAAAAATCGAAAAAAAATCAATGGGATGAGGGTCACACATTTACCGTGCAAATAGTCGGTTTATCTTTAATATGGCCTTTAAAGGCGAGTATAAGTTAGTGCCTTTTTTATATTCGAGGTGTTTTTTAATGTATGTGCCGAAAAAGTGATCGATATAATGTAAAGCGCCTGCGTAGTTTCCTTTAAATTTAG
>JBLHVH010000057.1:0-16158 GCA_047628385.1 Oleiphilaceae bacterium | reverse complement strand
ATTTCCCTCTATTTCGAATATATACTTCTCGTTGATATTGCTTACGTCGAAAACGTTTATCCGAAATACTGACAACATAAGCACTGCCAGCCTCTTCCATATCGCCCTCCATAAGGTACTCTTTACCCGATTCGTCAAGTTTCGCATCCGCTTTAAGGCTTCTCGCAATCAGACTCATTCGAACACTAATTACGCCTTCCCAATCAGACACAGCATGTGCTGATTGATATTGATCAATATCCTGATCACCATCCTGGTCAATGCCATATGAAAATTGAAGCTGTTCAATACCTTCCACTAATGCTTGTTGCGTAAATTTATTGCCATTAAGCG
The DNA here is from genome assembly GCA_047628385.1 of Oleiphilaceae bacterium. GTDB lineage: Bacteria > Pseudomonadota > Gammaproteobacteria > Pseudomonadales > Oleiphilaceae > PZPK01. Next base: position 15,825 of record JBLHVH010000057.1, on the reverse strand, counting down.
TTAAGCGAGTCAAAGTAGGTAAACCATCTGAGCAGTTTCCATTTACTTTGTTACTACAGGGACGTAAAAAATATAATTCAGCGCGATAACGCATGTTATAAGTGCCGTTAATAGGAGGGATATTCGAAATTGCCAGAGCACTATCTGAACCATTAAAAACATAAGCTGAAAGCCCGGTTGTCACTCTTACAAAGTACTGTTTAGCATTACGAGCAGACGAAATTTCTACATCATTAGTCAGTAATCGTCCATCGGCATAGCGCAGCATTAATAGATCACTATTTTCAACATATTCCTCAGGTGCTATACATCCATTAGGAAAATTATTCACATGTCCTATCGTTGATTCTCCCTCATAACCTCGCACAGCCTCGGTACTATTAAATACCCATGCTGCAGTACATGCTCCCGGTGATGAACTGAGTGGCGTATCTCCAAACTCCACACTCTCGGCAGCAACACCCGCCCAATGATCAGCCATTCGGAGACTTTCTGCTATTAATGCGCCTGAAACCCGACCATTTTCCTGCAACTCATTCGAGCTATGAATGAACTCGAATGATTGTTTTTGGTTATTGAAAAGTTCCAGAATGCCCATCATCAAAATTAAGCTAAGCCCCATTGCAATCATCAATTCTACTAAACTAAAACCCTGACATTTATTCATAACTGAATCACTAACTCGTATGAGCGCCAGCTATTATTCGAAGTACTATCCTGACTCTCAAGCCAAGATACTGAAATGGTATGCATTCGATTAACGGCTGTTACTTCGCCAAAACCACTTGGTAAAGCCGTTTTAATAGTACGATTCCAATCGACTGTATCAACTAAAGAAGAGGGACTTGCACGAATTTTTTCCGCCATGCTACTGACATATAAACTTGCTCTGCCCATTAATTCAGCATCACGCGTCATCCTCATGCCTGTCACTTGCAGTGAAGCAAGGCCGAGCAGGCCTATGGAGAAAATCAACATGGCAACTAAAAGCTCTATCATCGAAAAGCCATGTTGCTTATTCGCTAAAATATTCTTTTTAGAGGCGGTACAAGAGAAGTTAAAAGCAAAGAAATGATGCGAGACCAGAGTATGTCTCAAATAAACTAAACAGGGATTAGCTTTAGATAGCTGATTAAACAGAATTAGGTATGGTTTTTTATTTATTATCGAGCAGATAACAAACAGCGCTGAAAATGAGCGGTTTTTGGACGTGAGCATTTCAATCAATCCTTGATAATTCGCGGTATATATCCATATACACTGCTTCTACAACACAAGGCTTCTACTTCAATGTAAAAGCCAATATATCTTAACACCGAGATTCATCTGATGCTATTGGTTTAGCTAGAACCTAAAACCTTTCTTCCTTTGCATTATTTTATCTAAGCTTATATCGTTATTAGACATTAAAAATGTGCAATCAAAAAATCGGTTATCGTTAAGATTCCTGCAGGGATTATTCAAATTTTACGCAGAAGAGTGAAGGATTTTTCCATTCTATTTAGATTTTTCATAGCTAAGTACCTTAAGTAATCAAGGTACTTTTATTATTAGTCAGCTATTCACACTAATCAGTTATGCCGGTTTTTACTTCAAAATATAATCTTTAACATCCACACCATATGTACCGTTAGTAACCCCCTCTTTAATCACATACACCGAGCCAGACTTATCAGTAATTCCGTCTAATAAATTAATAATATAAGGAGGGCGAATTTTCTTATCGGCAGTCAATACCAACTCTACTTTGGGCCGAAGTCTAGAATCAGGGTTCGCTGAGACGACGATACCCACTTCACCATTGGTCATTTCAACTAAAGTGCCAGGTGGGTAGATGCCGACCATACGAATAAATGCTTCGACCAAGCCGTTGTCAAAGTGCTTATCGCGTTCGGAAAAAAGTATTTTTAGCGCATCAAATGCAGGAGAACCTACTTTGTATGGCCGCGCACTGGTAATGGCATCATATACATCCACAATAGACACCATTCGTACATATTTATGTAGGTAAGAAGCATTAAGCTGTTCAGGGTAACCCTTTCCATCAATACGCTCATGATGATAATTTGCGGTGTCAATTATAAGCTTATCTACGCCTTTCTGCCTAAGCAAAATATCTTTACCCAAGGACGCATGCTCTTTCATGATATCGAATTCGATACGAGTAAGACGTGCAGGTTTGTTGAGTATTTCGTCAGGTATTTTGACTTTCCCGACGTCATGTAACATGCCACACAAGCCAAGTAATTCAAGCTCGGGCTCTTCAAAATCAAGAAAACGACCAAACGCGATGGCAAGTATGCCAACACGCAGAGAATGCTCAGCCGTGTACCGGTCTTGGTTCTTAACCTGCGTTAGCCAAAGTAGAGCATTTGCATTGCGCATGATACTCGCAACACAAGACTGAATTGCCTTTTTTGTTGCATCCATATCAAAAGACTCGCCATTACTAATGCTTTCAAGCACCTCTTCTACTTGATCACGTGAGTCTTCAAATGTAAATTTTGCGGTAGGTAGCTCTTCATGAACACCCTTCTTTTCACGAAAACCAGGGTATGTTTTTTCTTCTTTTTGCTCAATAGAACCCTTAGAAAGCTCTAGCCAAAATTCTTTTTCTATCTCGATATACACATATACGCAATGATCTCTAAGCATATCGATATGATCAGGCGTTTCTATGGTTAGGCCTTGCAACATTACAGGAACTTCCGTCCAAGGACGATCTAAGCATGTAACATGCATACCAATTTCTAAGGAATCGGATGGAAGCTTAACTTCAATCAATTTGGAGCTAGCATCTTTAGCTGAAGCGAACTTATTTTCCATATTAAGCTTAATTTTCCGACAAAAAAACCATTACATAATTTTTAAGTCTAGACAATAGTTGAATATCTAACCAATAATCCCTGAGATTTTTTTGTAAACAAATATTGTATTACGCAAGCTAGGAGCCTGACCGAGAACTGCGACCGTCACGAGAGAAAGTGAAATTGGGGCAGTTTTTAGGCTAAATTGAGGAGAATAGTTGTTCTATTTAACGAGATTTAGCATGGAAAATGACCAACTTAGCTTTTCCGCAGTAGGTTCGTCAGTTCTCGATCAGTCTACTAGGTATAATTACTGTTAAGTCAATAAGCCAGCATATCAATTAAATATCAAATAGAGACCTTTGCATGAAAGCCACTCGGAGCGATTTCGGTTATGTAAGGGGTCAGAATCCATCCATGAATTCACTCACGACTTAGCCTTGAATGTTTTTTGCAGGAATTCTAAGCGCCTTAGGCATGCTAAATATAATATTTTCTGCTCGTCCATCCACCTCCTCGACCTTGCCTGCTCCGAGTTCTTTTAAACGTTTAACAACATCTTGAACTAAAGTTTCAGGTGCCGAAGCCCCTGCTGTAACAGAGATTGAACGGACATTCTCTAGCCAGCTTTCTTTAATTTCAGACTCATCATCAATAAGATAAGCACGCGTACCCATCCGTTCTGAAAGTTCGCGCAAGCGATTAGAGTTAGAGCTATTCGGTGACCCGACAACTAACATAATATCTGACATGCCCGATAATGCCTTCACTGCATCTTGCCGATTCTGTGTGGCATAACAAATATCATCTTTCTTTGGCCCTTGAATGCCTGGAAACCGGACTTTCAATGCCTCAATTACTTTAGCCGCATCATCAACAGATAAGGTTGTTTGTGTCACATAGGCAAGCTTTTGTTCGTTTTCTACCTGTAAGTCCGTCACTTGACGTTCATTCTCAACAAGATACATATTACCGCCATTGTCGAAATTATATTGCCCCATCGTACCTTCAACTTCAGGATGTCCTTCATGACCAATAAGGATACATTCCATCCCATCACGACTATATTTGCTTACTTCCAAATGCACCTTAGTCACCAAAGGACAGGTCGCGTCAAACACATTCAAGTCGCGCTGCTTAGCTTCTTGCTGAACGGCTTTAGACACGCCATGAGCACTAAAAATCACTAAAGAGTTATCAGGAACTTCTTCAAGTTCATCAACAAATATTGCGCCTTTTTCTTTTAGGTCATCCACTACAAATCGGTTATGTACGACTTCGTGGCGCACATAAACAGGCGCACCAAAAACTTCTAAGGCACGATTTACAATTTCAATCGCGCGATCAACACCCGCGCAGAAACCTCTAGGATTCGCTAGCTTTACTTCCATCACATTTAACTCTATTTGTTAATTCACTATTAATTAAAAGCTTGCACATCAATTATTTCGACTTTAAAGCTTAATACTTCACCCGCTAAAGGATGGTTAAAATCAATCATCACTTTATCTTCATCAAAGGTTTTTACGACACCAGGCAATTCAGATTTATTCGCATCAGCAAATGATACAACCAAGCCTTCTGCCAATTCCAAATCTGCCGAAAAATCAGCACGCTTCATCTCTTGAAGATTGTTAGGGTTAGGCATACCAAAAGATTTTTCAGGCGGCACTTGCCATTCATTTTTCTCACCCGCACTCATTCCTACTAAGTAGGTTTGAAAGCCATCAGGGAGCTGACCATCCCCAAATTCAAATTTTGCTGGCTGCTTATCAAACGTTGAGTCAATAAGGTCGCCATTACTCATACTTAATGAGAAATTTAGTGTAACGAGGGTATTTTCACCCACTGTTGTTGTAGACATAATAATTAATACCGCAAAAAATAAGATGTAATCATGAGCTCAAAGCTAGGCTCATTGTATAGGCACTGCCCTCTTATTTATAAAGAAGGCTGTTAAAAATAAGCTCAGCTTTCGTCTTTTTTACTTTTAAATACGTCAATAATCATTAACCCGGCGCCAATCGAAATAGCAGAGTCAGCAATATTAAAGGCGGGAAAATGACTGTCGTTCCAATAAAAATGCAAAAAATCGACCACATAACCCAGCGTGATTCGGTCATATAAATTACCGAGTGCACCACCAAGAATTAAAGCGATCGCAACGCCAAGCCATAGATCATCACGTAATGTCACTAACCAGCGAATTAGTGCAATACTCACAACACTGGCAAGTGCTGCAAAAAACCAGCGCTGCCAACCCGATTCAGTGGCTAAAAAGCTAAACGCAGCCCCAGTATTATGCAGTAACGTAAAGTTAAAAGATGGCATAACAGCAACAGGCGTCGCATACACTAAAAGGGTGCTGGCATAATGTTTAGTCACTAAGTCAGCGACAAGCACTACGGCACTTAGCCATAGCAATGAGATCATTGATTTTCCTTGCTGCTCAGTCATGCAAACTTTCTCACTTCGCCTTCACCATCGACATTTGTAATACATCGACCACACAATAATGGATGCGTTTCATCTTTGCCAACTTCGTCACTATGATGCCAGCACCGATCACACTTTTCATGTTTAGCTGGCGTTACGGTTAATGACAAGCCCTTCAACTCACTTTCTTTTGCCTCTGAAACAGCGGCATCTGACAATGAATACACAGTAGCGCCTGAAGCAATCAGCACGAAACGTAGTTCGTCTCCTAAAGACACAAGCACATTATGTAAGTCGCCATCACAATACAAACTAATTTCTGTACCTAATGATCCTTTTACATTACCCGCTTTACGCTCTTCTTCGATTCTTTTATTTACCGCATTTTTAACCGTCAGTACTTGTTCCCAAAAATCACGCCCCTTATCACTCGCTTCATCTATAGGCGTAAGGTCTTGATACCAAGACGTAATGAACACACTACTCTCTCGCTCACTTTTCGCAGGTGTAGGCAGTGTTTTCCAGATTTCATCTGCAGTAAAACTAAGAATTGGCGCGATCCAACGCGTCATTGCTTCTAATACATGATACATAGCCGTTTGACACGACCGACGCGCTAAGCTGTCAGCTTGTGTGGTGTACTGACGGTCTTTAATAATATCTAAGTAAAAACCACCTAAATCAACACCACAAAATTGAACAACTTTTTGAAAAACTGTTAAAAAACTATAGTCGTTATACGCACCTTTAAGCTCATTTTGCAGCAGTAACGCTCTGTCAACGACCCAACGATCAAGCGCTAACATTTCATTTTCAGGCAATAAATCGGTTGCAGGATTAAAGCCATTAATATTTGATAACAAGAACTTAGCCGTATTTCTTATACGACGATAAGAATCGGCTGAACGCTTTAAAATTTCATCAGACACGGTCATTTCACCACTATAGTCTGTCGCAGCAACCCAAAGGCGTAAAATATCTGCGCCTAGCTTATTGGTGACTTCTAATGGTGCAATTACATTACCGACAGATTTAGACATTTTCTTGCCATCGCCATCTACGACAAAGCCATGTGTCAGTACTTGTTTATATGGTGCCTCGCCATTAATCGCGATACCTGTTTTAAGCGACGACTGGAACCAACCACGATGCTGATCTGAGCCTTCTAAATACAAATCAGCAGGATACTGGCCTAGCACTTCGCGCTGCTTTAATACTGCAGCATGAGTGACACCTGAATCAAACCATACGTCTAGCGTATCGGTGACTTTAGTATAGTCATCCGCGTCATCGCCCAATAGTTCAGCAGCATCTAATTCAAACCAGGCATCAATACCCTTGCCTTCAACACGCTTAGCAACCTGTTCAATCAAGGCTTGTGTATCGGGATGCAGCTCCTGAGTATCTTTATGAACAAATAGCGTAATCGGGACCCCCCAAGTTCGCTGGCGAGAAATACACCAATCAGGGCTCTGCTCTAACATACCCTCAATACGGCTCTGGCCCCATTCAGGAATCCATTGCACACCTTTTACGGCATCTAATGCAGACTGCCTTAAACCATTTTTAGTCATGCTGATAAACCACTGTGGCGTAGCACGATAAATTAGCGGTGTTTTCGTTCTCCAGCAATGCGGATAACTATGCGTAAAGACTTTCTTTTTAAGCAGTTTTCCATGCTTTTCAAGTTCAGCAAGTACATTTACTTCAACTTTATAAACATGCTGGCCTGCGAAAATTGCCACACTATCTCGGTAAACACCGCCGTCATCAACATAGTTTAACGTACCGATGCCATATTTTTTGCCAACATAAAAATCTTCGACACCATGATCAGGTGCAGTATGTACGGCACCGGTTCCCGCATCGACGGTTACGTGATCACCCAAAATAACAGGAATGTTCATCTCACGATAAAATGGATGCACGAGCGCTTGATGCTCTAAAGTACGCCCTTCGCATCGACCTAAGACTTCATGTGTTTCTAAACCGTAGCGTTCGACATTTTCATCGACCAAAGCTTCAGCCATAATCAGTAATTCAGGCCCTTGGCCTACATCACATTTTACGAGCGAATAGTATAAATCAGCATTTAAAGAGACAGCTTGGTTTGCTGGCAGTGTCCAAGCCGTTGTAGTCCAAATTACAACCGATAACGGATCACTTGAACTCTCAACACCAAAAGCACTTAACACTGCCGCGGTGTCAACCACATCAAACCGCACATCTATCGCGGTCGACTGCTTATCTTGATATTCTACTTCTGCTTCAGCCAAAGCAGAACCGCCAACCACACTCCAATAAACGGGTTTAAAACCTTTTTGTAAGTGACCATTTTCAATGATTTTTCCTAAAGAGCGAATAATATCGGCTTCGAAGTTAAAGTCCATTGTGAGATATGGATTATCCCAATCGCCCTGAACACCTAAACGAATAAAATCAATTTTTTGCCCAGCAACCTGCTTAGCTGCATATTCACGACACGCTTTCCTAAACTCTGGGTAGCCAATTTTTACACCCGCTTTCCCTTTTTTCTTTTCAACATTGTGCTCTATTGGTAAACCATGGCAATCCCAACCTGGCACATAGGGCGCATCATAGCCGCTGAGTGTTTTCGACTTAATAATAATATCTTTAAGTATTTTGTTAACAGCGTGACCAAGATGAATACTGCCATTAGCATAAGGAGGACCATCATGTAGAATAAACTTCTCCGCACCCACTCTAGCAGCTCGAATTTGCTCGTACAGTCCCTCGTCCTGCCACTGTTTTAACATTCCAGGTTCACGCTGAGCTAAGTTGCCTTTCATCGGAAAATCGGTTGCCGGCAGGTTAAGGGTATGTTTGTAATCACTCATATTATTATCACTTTGTCTCAACACATGATTCGTTAAATAGGTGCCTGTTGGTTATTTAAAAAATAACACCTGGCATCGTTTATATCTTTATTGATCTGTTCTTTCAACGCTTCAATATTTTCAAAGCGCTGTTCGTTTCTTAGCTTTTCGCAAAATGTAACGTCTAAATGCTCACCATAAATAGTTGAACTAAAATCTAACAAGTGTATTTCCAGCGAAGGTATAAAATTTCCTACCGTTGGTTTAACGCCAATATTAGCAACACCTAAAACTTGCTCACCACTTTGTAAACAAGCCTTCACGGCATAAACACCTGTAAAAGCAACATTGATTCGGTGTAAGGCTATATTTGCTGTTGGGAAACCTAATTGCCGTCCAAGTTTCTGGCCATGAACAACCCTACCCGCAATACTATATGGGCGCCCTAAAACATTATGGGCTGCTACGAATTTTGACTGCGCCAACAAAGCTCTAACAAAGGTACTACTAATTCGTTCACCACATAGTCCCGATTCAAATATGGTGGAGGTACTCTCAACACTAAACCCTTTAATCTGCCCTAACGATTGTAATAAAGAAAAATCGCCCTTCCGATCACCACCAAAATGAAAATCATCACCCACCACAAGATGACAAACCTTTAAATGCGAGACCAAAACGGTTTCTACAAACGATGGTGCTGATAGTTGGCTAAGTTTAGAGTCAAACTTTAGACAAAATACATAATCTATACCAAACGTGGATAATGCCTGAAGCTTTTCCCTAAATCGCATTAACCTAGCAGGCGCTTTATTACCCTGAAAAAACTCCAAAGGCTGTGGTTCAAATATAATCACAACGGAAGGTACGCCTAGATCTTCAGCCTTGGTAACTACCTGCTGAATAATCGCTTGGTGCCCTAAATGAACGCCATCAAAGTTACCAATCGTAGCGACACATTTCGCCTCTTTAAAGCTGGGGTTATGAAGCCCTCTTAATAACCGCATTGCTACCACTTAATAAGTTCACAAAATAAGATTTTCTAAAAAATAGTCGCTAATTATACGTGCTCAAGGGCTTACAATTCAATCAACAAGAAAGTTTTCAGAAGAACTTACATAAAAAAACCCCTGTACCAAAATTGATAAAGGGGTTTTAGCTTAGTTTCTAGATTTTTTATAAAGCGAACTATTCCCACCAACCAATAACATTCATATAAATAATCGCCGCAGGCGCAAGTACAAACGTCAAAATACCAATAGTTTCGTCTGTTGATTCTTCGTTATTTTCATTCACCCGAAAGCCATTATCTTTACCTGAAGTGTAATAGTTACGGCCACTATCACGCGTGACATATTTCCCAGTCAAATCTTCATTTGTATGATATTTATCCTCTTTATAATTACCTTCATTCTGATAAGCAGGCACAAACTCATCATCAGCTGCAAAAGCGGAAGTAGTCGCTACTGAGCAAAGAAGTAAAAATAACAAACTTGATAATAGGTGTTTCATCATAATAAGCTCCAGAATTTTTCTGTTTTCGGCCAACTCCCTTAAGCCGCCATACCTGTTATTACATAATTTCTTTTCAGAAATAGATCTTTCTAAAACATTCTCTAAGCGAAATATTTTAAACGAACAAATAATAACCAAATATTGATCTATGCTATTTAAAACGTTCCATTACAAAAAATAAAGCCATTTCACATTCAATTACAATTTGATCACTCAGTACGGGACACGGTTATCAATTTTCATCGTCTATTTAAAACTTTCAACGCTTTATCGCGCCACTTAGAACACGCTTTAAATTCAAACCACTTAAAATCAACACGATAAAATAAGTCCCGACCCCAAAAGTGACCAGCAGGCTTAATTCACTCACGCGCTCCCACACGTCCATCGCAAACCAATTCTCTATCGGTATTTGCAGCCAAAAAATCAGCGCAATCATAACTGCATTCGCCAATAATATTCGTAGGATAAATATCCCCCACCCTTTACTTCGGCGATACACTTTTTGATTCACCAAACCATGTAATAACCAAAGCGCATTCATCCAAGATGAGATAGCGGTGGCTAATGCCAAACCGGTATGCTGCAATGGCCAAATCAATATAAGATTAAGTACCATATTTGCGCACATCGCCCAAATCCCTATTTTTACAGGCGTTTTCATGTCTTGGCGTGAAAAATATCCCGGTGCTAGTACTTTAATTAACATGAATGCTAACAACCCCAAAGCATAAGCGCGCAAGCTTTGTGCTGACATAAATACATCTTGCTGTGTCAGCGCTCCATAATAGAATAAGCTTGTGACCAATGGCTCAGCTAATAAAATTAATGCTATCGCAGCAGGTAAGCCCATTAATATTATAATTCTTAGCGCCCAATCGATGGTATCTGAAAATTCTTGATCCGATTTAGAGGCGTGCTTTCGCGACAGTGTCGGTAAAATAACGGTCGCAATCGCTATTCCAAATATACCTAGAGGTAACTCAGCTAACCGGTCTGAATAATAAAGCCACGAAACACTACCTGTTTGTAAAAATGAGGCCAGAACTGTATCTAACAATAGATTAATCTGACTAACCGAGACACCAAATAAAGCGGGGAGCATTAAACGAAAAATACGTTTTACACCTTCGTGGCGATAATCAAGACGTGGTCGAGGTAGCAAGCCCATTTTTAATAGAAAGGGTAACTGAAAAAACAACTGCACCATCCCTGCGATTAAAACCCCCCACGCTAAACCAACCACTGGCTCAGAAAACAAAGGTGTCAACCATATTGCTGCGGATATCAGTACAAGATTTAACAGAACAGGGGTAAAAGCAGGAATCGCAAAATAACCATAACTATTAAGAATAGAGCCCGCGAAAGCGGTGAGTGAAATTAAGAGTAGATAAGGAAAGGTAATGCGTAGCATTTCAGTTGCTAGGGAATACTTTTGAGTATCTTCCACAAAACCTGGTGCAAATATCGCGGTTAGCCAAGGAGCACCTAACATCGCTAACAGTGTCACCACGAGTAAAATAGCGCCTAATACTCCCGCGACTGAGTTGGCTAATAATCGAACCTCGCGTTCTGTTTTGGTTCTTCGGTATTCAGATAAGACCGGAATAAATGCTTGCGAAAAAGCCCCTTCTGCAAATAAACGACGAAAGAAGTTTGGTATCTTAAACGCAATAAAAAAAGCGTCTGCGCCTGCCGAAGCGCCAAACAAATGAGCAACAACAACATCTCTCACCAAACCAAAAACGCGTGAAAGTAAGGTCATAATGCCTACCAAGCCGGTAGACTGAAGCAAACCCTGTACTTTTTTAGATTTTATTTGTGAGTCTTTATTATCAGGTAAAGCCATTTTATCTCAATTTCACCCGTTACACGGGCTTTAAGTCTCTATAAATGTAGGAAGCATACTGGTGTCGTTGAAAAAAGCAAAGTTGCATTGATAGAACTCGCACTTTTATTAATATTCACTATGCTTAAAAGAATAACGAGTTATTTTTTCTCATAAAAGTTACTGCATTACACAAAAGGATTACCCTAATGGATGATAAAGATATCAATCGGTTATTATTACAATTTGATCGAATACTCAAGCAAGCTAACCGAGAACACATTAATCCTGAAATAGAAGAACTAGCTGTTGAAGATCTTAAGCCGATCGCAAACATGGTTGCGAAAAGCCGCGCGGTCTATTTAAAAGAGCTGTATACCTTAAGTAAAAAATACGATGAGAATGATGAATTCCCAAGCGCCGAAGAATTTAAAAGATTAAAAGTACTCCGTACTCGCTTTCTTGAGCTTGCTGAAGGTTCAAAATCATTTGAGGTATCCATTCAACGCGGCTATTTAGATTTAAAACTATAAATCATAGCCACCTAAAGCGATCAAGGTATTAATTTTTTAATACCTCGTTTTATCAAGTCATGCGGCCTTTCAAAACAGTGTTCACAAAAAAAACTTTGCAAGCATTACCGTCGCAAACAGTAAGAGAATTGCGCAACAAGTACCAAACACAATTCGTTTAACAACGCCTTTTGAGATGTAGGATGTTTGTTTTAGCGATGGTTCTGAGCTTTCATTAAGCGCTTCAAGTTCTTTGCGTCGTTTAACACGATAATCTGTTAATGAAAGGTCGCCATTATGAAACTCTTGATTTAATTCTACTATTTTCGTATTTAGGGAAATTTTCATCATTGGACCTTAACAACAATAAACGAAATATTATCCTTCGCTTCTTTACTCAAACATTCACTCATTAACTTGTCAGGTACTTTATTTAGCTTTTCACTTTCAAGTATTTGTTTAAGCTCATTGGCTGAGAGTTCGTTATACAAACCATCTGAACAAAGTAAAAACAAATCATCACGTTTAATCGGAAAAGCATTCACATCTACGTCTAACTCATCAAAAGCTCCAATAGCCCGTGATAGCATATTTTTTATTGAGCTATGTTCAGCTTGTTCTTCTGTTAATTCTCCACGATCTATTTGAGCTTGGACCTCACTATGGTCCTTCGTCAACTGCTCAAACTGCCTATCTCGTAAGCGATATAATCGAGAATCGCCCACCCACAATACAACGCCAATGGCTTCTTTTAAAATAAGACAGGCCACCGTTGAGCCGACTGTCAACCCATTTAATTTTTCTACACTGTGAACTCTAAGCTTCTGATTAACGAGCAACAAGGTATCTTCAACATCATCCACAAGGTCTGACACATATGCACGACTCGGTAAAGATTCAAGATCAGCCACAATCATCTGACTAGCAACTTCACCGGCTTCATGCCCCCCCATGCCATCAGCAACAACCCAGAGACCAGCATCAGGCCTACTCAGTAACGCATCCTCATTGAGTGAACGCACATTACCTTGATGCGTTTTATCTACAGACGAAAATAAAAATACTCGACTCATACTGAAAATATACCCTTTAACCACCTGCTGATTGAAACAAGTTAGGCCAATGCCAATTAGCCCATTGTCCGTTTAACATCGCCGTATAACTCACTGGCCTTGGCAGCTGATCCGCTAATAATAATGCAGCCTCCACATGCTCCCCGCCTTCCGTCCACCATAAACTCAAATTAGAAGCTTGAGGCTTAAGTAAAGCATCACATAACTGCGGTAGTATTCCATTCAGAGCGAGCCCTGAAGACTTTAAGGGTACAACACGCTGTAGATTCCTTTCAGATTGAAGCGACTCGGGCCTTTCTTCAGAAAACGTTAGCACAACCTTATTTTCAGTAAGCTCTTGGGCAAGCTCATCCGCATCAAGTCCTTTTTCCAAGGTCATAATTGCAGTATCTTCTAGCCATTGAAACCAAACTTCAGCATTAGACAAATATTCAATCGCACCGACCTGATCTGGAATAGGGGCCGCTAATGTAAGTGGGTAATATCGCCCTACTTTGTCAACGCTTGGCAACATAATTCCTGCCCATGATTGAGCATTCGCACAACCACTAGGCAATACAAATCGCCACACCGGACTAATTAAAAAATGCGTTAACCACGATTCCGCTAATACCTCCTGACTTGCCAGAATAGACTGCTGTAACCAATGATCCCACGTTTCCATAAAATCACTGGGTAAGTTGAGATTTAAAAAGTCTCCATGCGCTGGTATTTTCCCATAAACACCAACTAAACCAGGATCAAACATATTTCAGCCCACCCTGGTTTTATAAAGAAATTCAAGTTCAAAAATAAAACTATCCATGTTTATAAAACCTTCGGACACTTATACTCACCTAACCAACCCGGTGAAAAAGGATTCAAAGCACTCGTTGCGCTTAATTCGTATTCAGCTTTTCGACTACTAACATCGAATGTGATTCTATAGGTGTTGGAGCGGCTCGATTTTTTAACCTTTGCATCGTCTAAGGCTTTAAAAAACGACCAGTCACCCAAATAATTTTTATTGTGCTTAGTTTCGTTAATATCTTCAAACAGTAAACGCACGCCCTGACCTGTGGTACCGGGCCAACTCAGAGATTTAGTTAGTTTTGGCCCATGAGAATACCGTATACGCCCTTCGCCAAGCAATAATTCAAATCGTCTAACCGTAGAATCCATGCGATAAGGTTTTAATTTATAATTAAAGCTTGCAACCGACTCATTTTTTCTAAAAAACACATTACGAATCGCTTGCGCCTTTTTCATTTGCCCTAGCGTCGTTTTACTAATGCCTAAACGTCTACCGTTGAGACTTTTTTCTTTCCAAGTTTTACCTTTTTTAATAAAAGGCATTAGCTGTCCTTTAACATAGGTGTCTTCTATGCCCTCAGGTTTAAAGTACTCGACAAAATCAAGCATCGCGACTTCTTGAGACCCTGAGCCAGTAAACGGATAACGTCCGGCAACCCTACTTTGATAATTTTGATAGACTGTCGATTTCCAAACCGTATTTAAGTGTTTCTTACTATCGATTAAAACGGTCTTCCAAACTTGATCGGTCAACTCCTCTATCCAGCGTCGTATCGGCTGAGGAAGTTTTGAAGCCTGCGCCAATAACTTTCGTAGCGGATCGGAGCCATTACCAGCGAACCGCTTCGTCGAAAATTTCAATGCGGCTTCATTAGGTATTGGCGCAAAAGAGAAGCCTTCTAGTACTTCGTAGACTGCTTTGGTAGTCGCCATCACACGATCAATACCCTTTTTACGGACTAGGTTATGCTCAGGCTTGAATGCAAGATCAACCACCGTTGGTGGCAACATTTTGGCACGCAATGCGGCGGCGGCTTCTCCTAGCGCACCCTTTTCACCTTGCAGCTGATTTACCTCGGGCGTAAGGGCCGTTTCATTTGTTAGCGTTGTGAGTATATTCATTAATGGTGATATAGAACGATCAGACATTTTTGCCAGCACGTCCCGAGCTTGATTAGAGTTATTAATATTACGCACGCTCAATTTTTTGAGTAAATTTTTCCATTTTTCGGTGTACTTTAACAAATAAATATCTTTGACCTTCTTAGCGATCTCTTCAATATCTTTGTCGCTGAAGTCCTCAGAGCTAGACGTCCCTAATATCCATTGTTCAGTAGAGTACTTCCGAATCAAAGGAGAGTTCTTACTCAAATCAATTGTCTTATAACCTGCCTTTGTAAACATAAACGGCACGGTTAAAGCGGTATCTTCAGTATTAATTTCAAAGACACTTAATACATCGCCGCCTATAGCTTGTATTAAATCACTTTGTAATTTGAGCTCAGGTACTCGCTCAATTTGTTTATAAATACGTTGTTCTATCGGTATTTTTTGTAACTGTAGCCGACTTGTTTGAACAACCGCCTCATCATGTTTGAAAGCGGGTATCCCGTTCCCGATACTGTCGTTCAAATATGCCATTAACTGCTTCTGCTTTGAACCTTGATTTTTTAACGCGTTAGCCCAGTCATTTTCAAACCATGTAATCACTTCATTTGTTTCTAGTCTTGAAGCGTCCGCCAACATAAGATAAACCCGTAACGCATCGTAAAGTTGATCATTTTTCTCTGCTGTTGAAAGAAAAAGTTCTAACCGTTTAATTAATACTGGATTAAAATGAGCAAGCAAAGAAGCCTTATAAGCCGCATGAGCAGATTCTTGGACACTTTCATCATACAAGCCTAAACCGGACACCCAAGGCAAACTAACTTGGTCATAAACAGACCTTGCCTTATTTAAAGGCTCAATAATGGCAATTGTTTTATCAAGGCGGTTTCCTGAATCATTCGTTGATCCTAATGCATC
>JBLHVH010000056.1:0-16327 GCA_047628385.1 Oleiphilaceae bacterium | reverse complement strand
TTCTAATGACGGGTGTTGCCACCGATTACACCGAAGTAATGGTTATTAAGGATTCAATGAAATCTTGGAAGATTGCTTTATTCCTCCCCCTACTCACCGTACCTCAAGTAATTGTTGTTGCAATAATTTTAAATGGAGTTTGAACATCAAGTAGCTTGTTACGAGCGTAAAAAAACCGCAGTTCAAGCTGCGGTTTTCATATTCAACTTAGGTTTATGAACGACGACGCGCAACGCCTAAACCGAATAGACCCAAGCCTAATAATGCTAACGAACCAGGCTCAGAAACAGATACACTACCAAAGGCATGGTTATCAGTTTCAAACGCCCAACTCGAACTAGTCATCACCAAGCTATCAAAACTATCACCATCTGTGAAAAAGAAGTTTACATAACGGTTTGAGTCCCAATCGCCCTGACCACCATCAGCAGTTAAAGGCGGAGCAATATCACCACCACCGAAACTTGCAACTAAGTCAGCGCCATTATAAAAGTCGATAGTATTATACGTATCAAGCGAACCCCAGAATAAACCAAAGTAGTCATAACTCTCGCCATCATTGAATTTAAATGTAGCACCACCATTACCAGCATCTTTATGAACACTCAAATAATCGCCACCATCGTTGATCCCAAAAGGCGCTGCCGAAGGCTTAGAACTATGACCAGTTGAACCATAAATAGAAAAATTACCCTCAACAGAAGCATAATCACCAAAAGAACCATCATTAAAATCGACAGTATTTACACCAACTTGAGTTGTTTCTGTTTGACCAGCAAGCTCTGCTGTAAAAATCACACCAGCATTAGCAATACTAGCTGCAGCTGCGACAGTCAAAGCTAAAATTAATTTCTTTATGTTCATACTTTAAATCCTTAGATTACTACATTAAGTTATAAGACACCTGTACAAACTTAAAGCACATAACATGCCAAAACATAAATTACCATATATATTAATGAGTTGAAAATATTATTTTTTGTAATAAAATCTAATACGTAAAGTATTTCGACACCCGAAAACACTCAATTCAAATCCCGAATAATTAGATAAATCATCCTGATTAATTACCAAAACTTCCAGATCAAAACAAATCTTTCATTACCACCACAATATCAGCCTGCACTTTATCTAAAGATTGAGTTGCATCAATCACCTTAAAACGAGCCGGCTCAGCACCAGCCCTTTTAAGGTAGTTTTGACGAACATTATTAAAAAACTCAGAAACCTCTTCTTCGAAGCGATCCAGCTTGCCCCGTTTTTTTGCACGAGCCATGCCGACTTCGATAGGGGCATCGAGTAACAATGTTAAGTCAGGCCGTACATCTCCCTGAACAAATTCCTCTAATAGTGCGACTTTCTCACTTGGCACACCACGGCCACCTGACTGGTAAGCATACGTAGCATCGGTAAATCGATCAGAGATCACCCAAATTCCCGCCTCTAAAGCCGGTAGGATTTTTTGATGCAAATGCTGAGCTCTGGCTGCAAACATTAATAATAACTCAGTTTCTGTTACCACATGTTCGTCGCGATTTTTAATCAACACTTCACGAATTTCTTCTGCTAAGGGTGTGCCACCAGGCTCTCGCGTCACGACACATTGAATACCTTGCGCCTCTAAGGTAGTTTTTATAAAATCAATATTGGTGGACTTACCCACCCCTTCACCACCTTCGATGGTTATAAACAAACCGCGTTTCACATTGCACCTGCTGAATCAAATTTGAGCTTTCAAAATATTATGTTTAAAACACCTGTCACTGTCATAACTGTCTTATAAACTGCCATTTATTGCGTGGAGCGATAACCTTCACGCCTTTTTAACTGAAATTCCCGCACAGCTTTATTGTGCGCTTGTATGGTTTCAGAGAATTGATGTGTACCATCACCTTTTGCGACAAAAAATAAACTTTTCCCGGCTTTAGGATTAACTGCCGCATGAATTGCGTCCTGACCAACCATCGCGATAGGTGTTGGCGGTAAACCCTTAATTCGATAAGTATTGTAGATTGTTGTTTCTCTTAAATGCTTTCGCGTCAAATTCCCTTTATAACGCTCACCTAAGCCATAAATTACTGTAGGGTCAGTTTGTAAGCGCATATTGATATTTAAACGACGAATAAAAACACCTGCTATTTCACTCCGTTCATGCGATGCACCGGTTTCTTTTTCAATGATCGATGCAAGAATCAAGGCATCATAAGGTGTTTTTAGAGGTAAGTTTTTTTCTTTATTTTGCCACTCTTCCTGCAAAATTTTATGAAGCCGTTGATGGGCACGCGTTAAAATACCGATATCTGAATCATTTTTCACAAACGTATACGTATCAGGGTAAAACTGACCTTCTAAGTGCTGAATTGAAGACCCAAGGTTCAGCGCCTTGAGTATTTCAGTATCTGATTTACCGTCTAGGTGGTGAATTAATTTAGGCGATGATGATAATACATGCTTAACCTGGTTGAACGTTGACCCTTCAATAAACTGAATTTTATAAGATATTTGCTCGTTAGAAGTAATTAGTTCAAACAAATCTGGAATCGTTATACCTTTTTTTAATAGAAATTCACCTGTTTTTATACTATTAGCAAGCTTTTTATCTCGTGCATAAATTTTCGAAACTAACGGTGATGACAACACCTTCAACTGCGATAAATTAATGAGCACTTTATTCAAAGAATCTCCCTTTTTGATCTCAATCACTAAGTTTGAAGAAGTTAGATTCAAAGGCGACTTCAACCCGTTCTGATACCATTTGAAACAAGCTATCGATGAAAAGAGTAAGGTAAAAAGTACAAGCGATATAAAGCGAAGTTTTGTCACAAAAAAATTAGAACCCTAGCTGTTTAGTTAAAAATTGTTGAATCGTTTTACATTGATGATGTCGTTCATAATTTTGGTGTTCGCCATCGTGATCACGTATTATTTGAACAGGCCATAAACCAAATACACTATTAATCATCGATATCCCATCAGCTGATTTTAAACGACCTTTATCAATTTCGCTCACTTGTATTTGAAAGCCCAGCTCTTTTGGATGTTCAATTAAATACTGTCGCAAAGTACCTTGAACACCACAGCTTTCTAATGGAGGGGTAAATACCTCGTCTCCTTCAAAAATCAGAACATTACTCTTTAAACCTTCAATTAGATGATTATTCTGATCAAATACCAAACCTTCTTGCTCACCATTCAATTCTTGAGATGCTAAAACTTGATCCAGTCGATTCAAATGTTTAATACCAGCCAGAGCTGGGTGCAAGGGTAAACGGTGCTTAATAATTTTAGCTTGAATACCTTTATTACTATATTCAGAGGGATATTCTGGGAGATTAAACGCCTGACATATAAATGTACATTCAGCTTTATTTGGAGGTAGATAACCAATGCCACCACACCCTCTGGTGACCATGATTTTAACTAAGGCCTGATCCCTTAAATTATTATCTGCTAACTGAGTAAGCACCTGATCAGCAGACTTTTTAAACTCACGCCTTAGTACTTTAGGTGGGCCCAATTTAAGACGATGAACACCACGTTCAAAACGTTCAAGGTGCAGTTTAAGTAATGGAATTTTACCCGATACGACGCGCATCGTTTCAAATAAGCCATCACCATACGCCAAGCCACGATCGGCAATGGTTAAAGCAGAAGTTTCGACGCCATTGACTAATGTAATGTGGGACCTTCTATTCACTAGCGACCTACTATAGATTTGACCTTGAATTTAAGCCACATGACTCATCATTTTTGATCTTATTACCCAGTGTATCGTTATACTTCACAACGCAACTAAACCTTCATCTAATTATTCTCTATTAAAGCACACTTTAAATACTACTTTGCAGTATATGCCTGAAATATTAATGTGCCATTGGTGCCACCAAAGCCAAATGAATTTGATAATGATGCCTTAATAACGGCAGGCCTTGCTTTATGCGCAACAAAGTCAAGGTCACACCCATCTTCAGGATTATCTAAATTAATGGTAGGCGGCGCTATTTGGTCATTAATAGCTTTAACAGAAAATATTGCTTCAATAGCTCCGGCTGCACCCAATAAATGCCCTGTCATTGATTTAGTTGAACTAACTAATATATTTTTCTTGGACACTGAAAACAAATCGGTGATGGCTTTACATTCGGCTACATCGCCTAAAGGTGTCGACGTACCATGTGCATTAATATAGTCGATATTCTCTGGCTTTAAATTAGCATCATTCAATGCATTTTCCATTGAAATACGCGCTCCCGAGCCATCTTCTATCGGAGAAGTAATATGGTGTGCATCATCACTCATCCCAAAACCTGTCAATTCGGCATAGATCCTAGCACCTCTCGCTTTCGCATGTTCAAGCTCTTCTAATACTAATGCACCAGCACCATCTGACAATACAAACCCATCACGCGCTTTATCCCATGGACGGCTCGCTTTTTGAGGCTCATCATTTTGTGTTGAAAGTGCTTTGGCATTTGCAAATCCTGCCATCGCACCAGGCGTTGTCGCCATTTCAGCACCTCCGGCAATCATTACATCCGCGTCACCATAGGCGATTGTGCGTGCAGCATATCCAATGTTATGCGTACCCGTAGTACAAGCCGTAACCAACGCAATATTTGGACCTTTAAAGCCATATTTGATCGCAACATTACCCGCAATCATATTAATAATTGAACTAGGCACAAAAAAGGGCGAGACACGACGAGCACCTGATTTAACATAGGTATCCCGCACCGATTCAATTGTTTCAATACCACCAATGCCAGAGCCAAATGCGACCCCTATTCTTATTTTTTTCTCTGAACTTAAGTCAGCAATACCTGCATCTTGAACAGCTTGAATCGAAGCAACCATGCCATACTGCATGAATATATCCATACGTCGTGCATCTTTCTTATCGATATAATCAGTAATCACTAGGTTAGAAATCTGCCCACCAATTTTGACGCCAAAACCTTCAGTGTCAAAGCGTGTAATTTCACTAATGCCACTTCGACCATTAATGACACTCTCCCAAGACTCAGCAACCGTATTTCCGACAGGAGATAGCATCCCCATTCCTGTCACAACAACGCGCCTTTTTGACATACTTCTAACCTCAATTTAACTAGATATTGCTTTTCAAAATAATTACAGACTTCTAATTTTATCATTATTACGGTACCTGCCACACCCCTACCGTCGACGCTATTTAACAAGTATCTTTAATGTAAAATGACTATGGCTAGCATCACAAAAAAAAACCGCCCAGAGCTAAACAATGGACGGTTTTAATATTTTCTATCTTTTACTTACTGATTAGCAATAATAAAATCTATTGCTTCTTGAACAGTAGAAAGTTTTTCTGCGTCTTCATCCGGAATCTCAGTTTCAAATTCTTCTTCAAGCGCCATGACGAGCTCAACAGTATCAAGAGAATCTGCACCTAAATCTTCAACAAACGATGAAGTATTTTGAACTTCAGTATCTTTAACACCAAGTTGCTCACAAACAATTTTCTTAACACGTTCTTCTACAGTACTCATATTTTACTCTCTATGTTCACTTTATCTGCTGTAAAAATTTCCAGACACCGACATTAAACTATATCAGCACTGTTCTAAATACTTATTTTGGGTAGTCTAGATGAATCCTAAGCGGTAAACAAGCTGCAAAAAATACAATTAAGGCCAAACAAAAGCTGTATTTAGGCCAATATTACGTTGAACAGCATTCACAGCTTAGCCCATATACATTCCGCCATTAACATGTATCGTTTCACCCGTGATATAACTCGCTTTATTAGAAGCAAGAAATCCTACCAACGCGGCTACTTCTTCTGGCTGCCCTAATCGTTTCATCGGCACGCCTTCTAACATTCTATATTTCACATCTTCATCCAGATCATCCGTCATACTGGTTTCAATAAAACCTGGCGAAATAGAATTAACCGTAATACCTCGACTTCCAATTTCTTGAGCCAACGAACGACTAAACCCTTCAATACCGGCTTTTGAAGCACAGTAATTAGCCTGTCCAGGATTTCCCATTTGCGCAACAACAGAGCTAATATTAATAATCCTACCCCACCGCGCTTTAGTCATTCCCCGCAACACAGCCTTCGACACACGATACACAGAATTTAGGTTGGTATTGATTACATCACCCCAATCATCTTCTTTCATTCTAAGCATTAGAGTGTCACGCGTAATACCAGCATTATTGACTAAAACCAAGGGTGCTCCATAAGCTTGTGTTACTTGCTTAACACCTTCTTCAACCGACACTGGGTCAGATACATCCATCACTATACCGTCTCCATCTAATCCCCAAGAAGAAAAGTAATGAGAAATAGATGATGCACCTGCTTCTGTTGTCGCGGTACCAATAACAGTCAAGGCCCCATCAGCTGCGAGTTCTTTTGCAATCGCCTGACCAATACCTCTACTTGCACCTGTAACGAGTGCAACTCTTTTTTCAGTGGACATGCTTTAGTCTCTTTAAGTTCATAAATTTTTATTTTTAAATACTATCTCAATTACCTTCAAAATTTCGTCTTTATTATGCAAATTCTGCTAAAACCTTAGCCATACTGGCCGAATCATTCATACTCATAGTTTTAAACGTTTTATCTATGCGTTTATTTAACCCCGTTAACACTTTACCTGGCCCACATTCAATAAAGGTTTGCGCACCATTTTTAGCTAACGCGGTAATAGATTGCGACCAAAGTACAGGCCGATGAAGATGCGCCAACAAATTAGTCTTCAATTCTGATAAATCCGAAACCTCAGCTGCGCTTACATTTTGGACAATGGGTATTAAAAGTGGATTGAACAGCGTCTTTTCCATCTCTTGCGCTAACGATTCTCCGGCAGGCTTTAATAAGTCGCAATGACAAGGCACACTAACAGGTAGCTTAGTCGCTCGCTTAGCGCCTTTTTCTTTTGCGATAATCATTGCACGCGCTAACGCTTCGGAAGCGCCAGAAATAACAACTTGCCCGGGTGAATTATAATTCGCCGCAGCCACTACATCGCCTTGTGCAGCTTCTTGACATGCTAATTCAACAGAAGCCTCATCCAAGCCTAAAATTGCTGCCATCCCACCCTCACCCATGGGTACAGCATCCTGCATAAGGCTCCCTCGAAGGTGAACTAATCGAACAGCATCCTTTAATAATAATACACCACTTGCAACAAGCGCTGAATACTCTCCCAAACTATGTCCACAAACGAAATCTGGCTTAATATCAGTTTGTGATTCCCAAACTCTCCACATAGCGATACTGGCAGTTAATACAAGAGGTTGCGTAATCGCAGTCTGATTAATTCGATCTCCTGGCCCGTACAAAGCAATTTCTTTTAGATCGATACCAATAGCTGCTGATGCGTCATTAAACACTTGTCGTGCTATGTCAAACTCTTCCAATAGCTCAGCCATCATCCCAATGCTTTGAGACCCTTGACCAGGAAACATAAATACAGTTTTCATGAATAACTCCTAAACCTTGAAGCCCGAGGAAAACCCAGAATCCAATAACATGTATATCAAATGAAAATAGACCAGTAATAAGTTTTGAATTTAGAACAACACTTCTTCAAGCTGGCTATTTATCAATGCAGGAAGGCCCGCTTGTGCTTCTTTAGCCGCTAGATCGATTGCATGCTCAAAAGAGGCAGATGATGCGCTACCATGACTTTTTACTAAGACGCCCTGCAAACCTAGAAAAATAGCGCCGTTATGCGTTTCAGGGTCTAGTTGTTTTAAACTTTTAGCTAACCAAGGTAAGAGTAATCGCCCTATTATTTTTTTATACCATGTCTCTGTAAAAAATGTTTTAACACCACTAAGAATAATTTGAACGGCGCCTTCAGCACTTTTTAATGCCACATTTCCCACAAAACCATCACAAACTATCACATCAGCAACAGAACGAAAGATATCTCCGCCCTCGACAAACCCCACGTAATTGACCGCTTCGCATTCCTCTATAAGCGTTGCAGCAAGACGCACTTGCTCATTGCCTTTCATGCTTTCCCCGCCCACATTTAATAAGGCTACTTTTGGTTTATCTACTTTTTTAATGGCCTGCGCTAACAGTTGACCCATTAATGCAAACTGCAATAAATGCTCTGCAGAACTGTCAACATTTGCACCTAGGTCTAACACAAAACAACCACCGCCCTGAGAGGGGAATAGCTTGGTGATAGCGGGTCGATCAATACCCGGATACATACGTAAAATTGAACGCCCCATCATCATTAAAGCCCCGGTATTACCGGCGCTCACACACGCATCTGCTCGACCATCACGTACCAAACCTAACGCTATCGCCATCGATGAGTCTTGCTTTTTCCTCAGCGCACGAGAAGGTCGCTCATCCATCGATACCACTGTATCGGCATGAACAATTGTAATTGAAGGATCATCTAGAGTTTGGTCTGACGAGAAGTTTAATGGTTTTTTTTGCGGGTTATTATTAGAATTCAGACACAACAAAGCCTCCAACTTATCTTGGTTACCCACCAAAATAATGTCGAAGGTTTTATTTTTCTGAAGAAAAGCTAAGGCAGCAGGAACAACAATCTCAGGACCATTGTCTCCACTCATTGCATCGATTGCAATGGTGATCGCTGC
Source organism: Oleiphilaceae bacterium (assembly GCA_047628385.1). Taxonomy (GTDB): domain Bacteria; phylum Pseudomonadota; class Gammaproteobacteria; order Pseudomonadales; family Oleiphilaceae; genus PZPK01. The sequence goes on along the minus strand of JBLHVH010000056.1, from coordinate 7,708 downwards.
ACTCATCTTTTTTAGTCTTCAGCTAGCTCTATTACTTTTTTACCACGGTAAAAACCGTCAGGAGTAATATGGTGACGTAAATGCTTTTCACCACTAGTTGGATCAACTGACAATGTTGCAGCAGTCAATGAATCGTGTGAACGTCGCATACCACGTCTTGAACGGGTTTTTTTACTTTTCTGAACAGCCATATTGCTCTCCCAAGGGCATATAATTTAATTCAAAGCCATGTAAACACAGCTTTACTTACGTTTTATAAATTTCATTTTTTCAATTTTAATGCGGACAATACATCAAAAGGATTTTCTTTCTCTTTACCTTTATCAAAATCATCACTCTCAGCTTCTGGAGCGTGCTCATTACGACATTCGTCATGATAAGCAAACATCGGTAAGCTAAGTATTAATTCTTCTTCAATTACATCGGCGATCTCTAAATTATCAAGATCAACGAGTAAAGGCTCATAAGCACGTGGCAAATTTTGAGCTTGCTCGTCAGTAAATACCATCCCCAAAGCAAATTGAGATTCTATTGGCATCGCTACTGGATGCAAACAACGCTGACATAATAATGTAACCGTTGCATTTACTTTACCATTCAAGACGCGATAATTTTGTGCATCTCGATCAAATTCTAATTTTGCTTCCACAGAGCCCAGCGTATCAACAAGCAATTCAGCAAGTCGAGGCATCAATTTAATTGATAGACTTCCCTCTAGGATCTTGTTTTGATCCGCGTATTTGAGAGGGTCAATCGTCTTTGGCAGTGTGAGTTCAGACATAGGCGCGCAATTCTAGGGCCGTGACCCCTTCTTGTCAAAGGAAATACACTAATTTTTCATATTCTTCTAAAGAGTTCCAAGTATAATGGCTATAATTTACAAGATTATACTCACAACCAACCAAAATTCACTTAACAAGCAAACTATGATGAACATTATTCTCGCCTCGTCCAGCACTTACCGAAAACAACTACTCGCCAAAGTTATTGCTCATTTCCACTGCGTCTCACCCAATATTGACGAGACACAGCAGAAAAATGAAACATTCACAAACCTAGCCAAAAGACTAGCCGTCGAAAAGGCAAAAGCTATTGCAGAAAAACACCCGAACTCACTAATAATCGGCTCAGACCAAGTTGCCTGTCTAGGTTCAAAACAGCTCCACAAGCCTCAAACTAGAGAAAAAACAATTGAGCAACTAATGGCCTGCCAAGGTAAAAGCGCTTATTTTCATACCAGCCTATGCCTACTCAACAGCAAAACAAATAAAATTCAAACATCGGTCGAGCACTATGAAACAAAATTTAGAAACCTAAGCGAACAACAAATCAGTCATTATGTTGACAGAGAACCGGCCTTTGACTGTGCAGGTGGGTTTAAAATGGAAGGCTTAGGCATTTCTTTGTTTGAAAAAATAAGCGGTGATGACCCTAACATCCTGATTGGACTTCCACTAATAAAACTTATTCAAATGTTAGAAAACGAAGGCGTGTTCGTTTTATAAACACACCTTCGTTTATGCTCGACAAATAAGCGATTAACGCATTGAGAAGCCACCAATATTTAAAACACTTGCCATAGCATTACCTGCTGCAACACCTAATGTTTTAGTGAAACGCTCAAACGGATCAGGTTGTGGCGTAAAATCGACGATTTCAGCTTCGCCCACTATTTCGCGTGCCACAAAACTACTACTACCTAAACCATCAATAAAGCCTTTTTCAAGTGCCTGCTCTCCATTCCAAATCAAGCCACTGAAGGTATCCTCATCAATAAGCAGACGATCACCGCGCCCTTCTTTCACCTTAGCAATAAACTGTTCATGCGTTTTATTAAGCACACCATTCCAAAACTGCACTTCACTATCTTTTTCTTTACTGAAAGGATCTAAAAAAGCTTTATTAACACCCGACGTATATAGTCGTCGCTCTACACCTAACTTTTCCATCGTGCCGACAAAACCAAAGCCAGAAGCAACAACACCAATAGAACCCACTAAGCTCGCTTTATCGGCATAAATTTGATCCGCTGCAGCTGCAATATAATAAGCACCTGAAGCGCCTATATCGCTTATTACTGCATATAAAGGTGTATCTGGATGAAGCACTCTAAGTCGCTTAATTTCGTCATACACATAACCCGACTGCACAGGACTTCCACCAGGGCTATTAATTCTCAAAATAACAGCCTTAGTACCTTCGGCTTCAAAAGCAGCCCTTAATCCTGTCACTAAAAAGTCTGCACTCGCCTCTTCACCCGCTGCAATCACACCACGCAAGTCAACCAGTGCCGTATATGTTTCAGCATCACCTACTTTTTTATCACCAAAACCTTCAATCATAATAAAAAGCAATGCGAACAAGTAACTAAAAGTTAAGACCTTAAAAAAAACACCCCAGCGACGAGAGCGACGTTGCTCTACACCAAGCTGCAACATTGTTTTTTCAATTAACTTCCACTCTTTGGATGACTGATTATTTGAATCCAAGCTTTACTCCCAACAGACTAATTTAAATTAAGACCAATATTTCTGAGATATGATCAACTATTTTAAGCGGCTTATGTTTATTGAGTCTAGCAACATCATGCACACCATAACTCACACCAACAGATTCCATACCAAAGCGCGCAGCCATTTCTAAATCATATTCCGTGTCCCCAACCATAACCATTTTGGTTGAAGGTAACGCAAAATACTCTGAAATTTCAGCAAGCATCATAGGGTGAGGCTTAGATCGTGTTTCATCCGCACAACGCTCGATATCAAAATAAGGTTTAAGCCCTGTTGCTTCAAGCGCCTTATCAAGACCATTTCTACTTTTACCGGTAGCAACCGCAAGCTTCCTTCCAGAAGACTTTAATTTCTCAAGCGTTTCTAATACGCCATCGAATAACATTAATTGATCAACATTTTTACTAAAAAAGAATGTTGAATAGTGCTGCCTCATATCGACCACTTGCTCTTCAGTCAACCGAGGGTACAAAACCAACAATGCTTCTCGCATCCCTAGACCGATAATATCTTTGATGACATCATAATCAAGCGCAGGCAAACCAATTGCCCGTGCAGCAGACTCTATACTAGCAACAATGTGAGCCTCAGAGTCGACTAAGGTACCATCCCAATCAAATACAACAACTTCATACTGCTTACTCATAAAAACAACACCCTCCTGTTACATTATCCAATAAACACTATTTATTCAACGACATCATTTTTAAACTGACATTAAACATATCATCATAAGGCGCTTCAAAACCTACCGCCTCATCACTTTTAGGATGAGTAAAATGTATTTCTTTTGCATGCAGCATCAAACGTGATTTTTCCATTCCATGAAAATCTTCTTTATCACGCGCTAAATACTTTACATCACCGACAAGAGGGCACCCTGAAAATAAAGCATGCACCCTTATTTGGTGGGTGCGACCCGTAAGAGGCTTTGCTTCCATTAAAGAGAAATGCTCAGAACTATTTAAAGTTTTAAAGCGCGTCTGACTTGGCTTACCATCTTGATGCACCAATACTACTCGCTCACCCGACTGCATTTCACTACGTTTAAGTGGCACATCAACAAATTTACGATGCTTTGGCCAGCTACCATAAACAGCCAAATGATAAATTTTATTTACCTCTCCATTTCTAAATTGTTCATGAAGATTACGCAAAGCCGAGCGTGACTTCGCAATCAAGATACACCCTGAAGTATCTCGATCAAGCCGGTGAACAAGCTCTAAAAACTGTGTTTCGGGGTAACGCGTTCGCAACGCTTCGATCAAACCCAGATGAATTCCGCTGCCGCCATGCACAGCCAAACCAGAAGGTTTATTAATGACTAATAGCCATTTATCTTCGAATATGACAGCGGTATCAAGATAAGAAGTCAACGACTTGCTCACTTTTGGCGTTTCGCTAGCCTCCGCAAGCCCAAAAACGGGAGGGATACGAACAATGTCTGCTAAAACTAATTTAGTTTCAGGCTTGCATCGTTTTTTGTTGATTCGCACTTCCCCTTTGCGAATAATTTTATATATTTTTGATTTCGGAACACCTTTTAACTGCGTAATAAGAAAATTATCAACGCGTTGCGTTTCATTCTTTTCTGTCACGGTAACAAATTTTACTTGAGGCGGGACCTTAGCGCTTTCAGTCGATTCAGCCACCACCTTGATATCATCGTTACTAATCGTTCGCTGCTCCGTTATAATATTCCCAGCCCTTTTTTTATCATCAACCCCTTTCGACTGAACAATACTTGGATCGAATTTCCTATTACTGCCACGCCCACTCCCTGCTGACTTGACAGCAGCAGTACGAGATCTGTTTTTCCTATTCTTTTGCGGTTTTTTTACGCTCATATCTCGCTTCAATTTATGATTAAAAAGGACTTATTCGCACTGATTATTTGCTGCGTTTCATATTAACTGCTATATTTCGGCATTATTGTGCCAAATGAGTGTACTTAATAGTACCAGAAATTGCTTCTAATTAGAGGAAGCTGAGCGGAAACAGGCGCCGGCAGCACAATATTTAAGAAATATAGAAAAATGGCAAGTTGCGTAGAAACAAAAAATAGAATCAAAACAATACAGAAAAAATTACGAACAACTTTGTCCCAATATTATATTTTGAAAGCTGTGATTTTATCTTATGAGTACTTTAGAACTGTTTAAAATTAAAACAGCTCGACTTTATAAGACACATAATATTGATCATATAAAAATTTTATACTCTTTCATTACTCACTTAATGATATGAAAGATAAACTAAATGCGTGGAAAGCCGCATTAAGAAAACAGAATTTAAGCCCGTATGTCTAATTTACTAGAATTACCTAATATTAAATTAAGTACTAACTAGCAAATTCACATACCTTCATAGCGTCACTAGGCTGCACGTAAAAATTTACGATGCAATAAGACCCAGTTATAGCTACGAAAAACATGAGATAAAGAGCAAGCATACTGTATGGTAAGTAATCACTTACTAATATAAATAGCTATTATCGACTTTTTTGATATTTTCAAAAGCGATAACTATTCTGCCACGCGTTTATCCACCCTTTCTGTTTACTTTTTACTGCCGCTTTCCAGCACTAACTGGAAAACCTAAATGAAAAGAATGCTAATTAACGCAACCCAAAGTGAAGAATTACGTGTCGCTTTGGTTGACGGACAAAAACTCTACGACCTAGATATCGAAGCTGGTTCAAGAGAACAAAAAAAATCAAACATCTATAAAGGCAGAATTACACGAGTCGAACCCAGCCTCGAAGCTGCTTTTGTCGATTTTGGCGCTGAACGCCACGGTTTTTTACCTTTGAAAGAAATCTCTAAAGAATACTTCAACCCTTCAGCAGGCAAGGGTCGTGTTAACATTCGCGAGGCTATACGCGAAGGTCAAGAAGTCATTGTTCAAGTTGATAAAGAGGAGCGTGGCAATAAAGGTGCAGCACTCACAACTTTCATCAGCTTGGCAGGCAGATATCTCGTATTAATGCCAAATAATTCTCGTGCTGGTGGCATTTCACGCCGAATCGAAGGCGATGAACGCAGCCATCTAAAAGATGCTATGTCTGGCCTAGAAACGCCGAAAAATATGGGCGTTATCGTTCGTACAGCTGGCGTTGGTCGCTCAACAGAAGAGCTGCAATGGGATTTAGATTACTTACTTCAGTTCTGGGAATCTATCACTAGTGCATCGAAAGACCGACCCGCACCATTTCTGATATACCAAGAAAGCAATGTCATCATTCGCGCTATCCGCGACTATTTAAGACAAGATATTGGCGAAGTACTCGTTGACGCACCGCTAGTTTTCGAAGATGTTCTCAATTTTGTACGCTCAGTTATGCCCGCATACGAGAGCAAAATCAGACTCTATCAAGATGAGACACCACTGTTTAATCGTTATCAAATTGAGTCTCAAATCGAAACAGCTTTTCAGCGCGAAGTAACACTCCCTTCAGGCGGTTCAATCGTTATCGATCCAACCGAAGCCTTAGTTTCAATTGATATTAACTCTGCTAGGGCAACAAAAGGCAGTGATATCGAAGAAACAGCTTATCAAACAAACCTTGAAGCAGCTGAAGAAATTGCGCGTCAATTACGCTTACGTGACATGGGCGGATTAGTCGTGATCGACTTTATCGATATGGGTCCTAGCAAAAACCAACGCGATGTTGAAAACCGAATGAAGAAGTCACTTGAACTTGACCGTGCTCGTGTTCAGGTTGGAAAGATTTCACGCTTTGGTTTACTTGAGATGTCGCGTCAGCGATTACGCCCATCGCTAGGGGAAACACGCTCTGAAGTTTGCCCAAGATGTAGCGGCCAAGGCACAATTCGTGATATTGAATCGCTAGCACTGTCTATCATGCGCATCATGTATGAAGAAGCAACTAAAGATAAAACAAAAGAAGTTCAGGCTATCCTCCCTGTTTCAGTTGCGACATTCCTATTAAATGAAAAACGTAAACAAATTTCTGACATTGAAAAACAGCAATCTGTACGCGTTATCATTATTCCAAACGAAGCGATGGACACACCTCATTATGAGCTAAATCGTATCCGTGATGACGAGTCTGAGCAAGGCGATGATAAAGCCAGCTATACACTTAAACCAGAAAGAAAAGAAATCGCAATTAGTGCTGCAGCACCAAAAAAAGAGTTTGTTCGCGAAGAAGCTGCTGTTAAATCAGTAACACATAACAAACCTGCACCAACACCTTCAACAACTCAAGAGCAAGCAGCTAGTAGCACCAACACAACTAATTCAAGTGAAGAACAAGGCTTGATGAAAAGAATCACATCAAAACTATCAGCGATGTTTAGCAATGATGAAAAGGCTGCCAGCGTCGCAAAAGAGGCGCCTGTTCGCCAAAATCAACGCACGCAAAAAAGCAATCAACAGAGCAATAAACCGGCCGCTCGAAATCAAGGAAACAAAGGACCACGGCAAGGCCAAGGTGATCGAAAAACACCACAGCAAAACCGAAGTAACAATTCGCATGATATCCCGCGTGGAAACGATTCAGACAGCCGTCAAACAAGCCAGAATCAAGACCGTAACACTAACCGAAACAAAAACGAGCGTAATAACCCTTCCGATCAATCAAGAGATCGTAAAGCATCCGCTTCGCAAGACAATCAGCGCCCAAGACGTAACCGTAACGGCGGCCATCAGGCCAAGAAGTTTGAAGACAAGCATAAACCAGCAGCTCTGGTTGAAAAGACTCAAACTAAACCTGAAGCTGACATTGTTATTAGCGCTCCCCAAGCGAACACGAACCCTGAGCCTAAGAAGACAGTCAATGAAACGAAAGCGCCTTCTAAAAAACTAGAACTCTACCCCACTTCACCTGTCGAAGCTTCACCTACCCCTGAAGCAAAAGTCGATGTAAAAATAGAAGTAGCGGAAGATAATAGCGCCGTAGCAGAAACAGACGTTTCAAGTGATCATCAAAAGACGAATACGCGTAGACCTAGAACCAGAAACCCACGCCGCAATCGTCAACAACGAACCGGAAATACGACTAAGCCTGAAGCAGCCGATACTGAAACAAGTGCTACTGCTACTGCTACGCCTAGTACTCCAAAAGAAACAGCAGAGACAAAAGCAAGTATCGTTGAAAGTTCAACTAAAATAGAGACGAAAACACCTGTCACAACCGAAGCTAAATCCGCTGACCCTCAAAAAGAAACATC
>JBLHVH010000055.1:0-16741 GCA_047628385.1 Oleiphilaceae bacterium | reverse complement strand
TATTGGAATGACGATGGACAGTTTGATAGCAATATTCTAATTAGAACAATTGTGCATTCACAAAAGAAATTACATTGTTGGGGTGGCGGAGGCATTGTTCACGACTCGACGCTAGAGGAGGAATATCAAGAAAGCCTTATTAAAGTTGCCAATTTAACCGGGATAAAATCTTAATCTGCTGGATCTATCAAATCTAGCCGGGCAGAAACTTCTTTGCTTATGATATCAATATCTCTAATTTCAGCTAATGAAGGGAGATTTTCTAACGATTTAAGGTTGAAATAATCTAAAAACTGCTTAGTAGTCGCATACATAGAAGGACGGCCTGGTACGTCCCGATGCCCAACTATTTTTATCCAATTCCTTTCTTGCAAAGTTTTCATAATTGTTGAACTTACAACAACTCCGCGCACTTCTTCAATATCGCCTCGTGTAATTGGCTGGCGATAAGCAATAAGAGCAAGCGTTTCAAGCATTGCGCGTGAATACTTTTGAGGTTTTTCCTCCCAAAGACGACTTACCCATGTACTATATTCTTTTTTTGTTTGAAAGCGATAGCCACCGGCTAATTCAACAAGTGTAATTCCTTTATTTTGATAATTTTCAATCAAGGAAGTGAGCGCTAATTTAATTTCAGGCCTAGAGGCGGCGATATCCTCTTGCAACAAATTATAAATAATATCGATGCTCAGTACCTTATTCGCTGCAAAAAGTACTGCTTCTATAATGTTTTCTAAACTCTTGGTATGTATTGGTGCCTTAGAAAGATACAACTCACTGTCTGACATTACGCCTGTCTCATCTTTAGGTGAATGCTTCCAAAGGTTTCAACTTGAACAAAGTCAACTAACTGCTCTTTTACAAGTTCCATAATGGCTAAAAAAGAAACCACAACACCAGCGCGTCCTTCTTCGGGCGTAAACAGACTCAAAAATGAAACAAAGTGACCCTCACTCGTCTGATAACTAAGTATTGATAATATTTGAGCCATTCTTTCTCTAGTTGAGAGTTTTTCTTTCTGTATATGATGGTGTTCAAAAAGGTCTGAACGATCTAATACTGACTTTAAAGCGCTAAAGATATCTTGCAAGCTTACCTCTGGCGCCAGCATTGGGCTCGACGCATTTTCAGAATCTGCATTGGCGGCAAAAACATCACGATTAATACGCGGTATATTATCTATGTCTTCAGCTGCTTTTTTAAATCTCTCGTATTGTTGTAGTCTTCGTATCAATTCAGCACGGGGGTCATCACACTCTTCTTCTTCTTGCTTTAACTTTGGTAAAAGCATGCGCGACTTAATTTCAGCAAGCATTGCAGCCATTAACAGGTATTCCGCTGCTAGCTCGAACTTTATGGCTTTTGCGAGATTTATATATTCGACATACTGAAGTGTAATTTCACTGACATTTATATCTAGAATATCCATATTCTGGCGACGTATCAGATAAAGTAATAAATCTAATGGGCCTTCAAATGAATCCAGTATGACTGATAAAGCATCGGGTGGGATGTATAAATCATGAGGTACTTCGGTCACAGGCTTACCTTCGACAATTGCAAAAGGTAATTCCTGCTGAATTTTCGGCAGTTCTTTAAGCTCAGGTAAGGATATTTCAGTCAGGCCTGACATAAATGGCCTCCTCCTAAGAAGTAATATTGTTTGTTATTGGGCTAACACGCTCATCTTTTAGATGAATTATCATACATTCTGTTTCAGTTCGTGAAAACCCAGCACTATCACCATTAAAACAAAGTCTAGCGACCAAACGAGAGCCCCATAACTTTTCTTACTTCCTCTAATGTAGCTTTCGCTGCATCACGGGCTCGTTCAGAACCTTCAGAAATAATACTTTTCACTAATTCAGGGTTTTCTTCATATTGGCGGGCCCTTTCATGAATGGGTTTTTGCTCTTCCAGGACTTTTTCAATTAATGGTTTCTTACAATCCAGACAACCAATACTTGCACTTTGACACCCTTGTCTTACCCATTTTTTTACATCTTTATCAGAATAGACTTCATGTAAATTCCAAACTGGACATTTATCTGGGTTACCCGGATCAGTTAATCGAACTCGCTGAGGATCTGTTTGCATCTTTCTAATTTTTTGATTAACGTCGTCGGGGGCTTCACGTAAACCGATGGTATTGCCATAAGATTTAGACATTTTTTGCCCGTCTAAACCAGGCATTTTAGACGATGACGTCAATAAAGGTTGAGGCTCTGGGAGTATAACTTTACCTCCACCTTCAATAAATCCAAGGAGCCTTTCCCGATCACCAAGCGATATGTTTTGTTGATCAATAATTAACGCTCTAGCGGTTGCTAACGCGTCATCATCACCTTGCTCTTGAAAACGTTTTTGCAAGTTACGGTATAACTTTGCATTCTTTTTTCCCATTTTCTTAATTGCGGCTTCTGCCTGTTCTTCGTAACCAGGATCTTTTCCATACAAATGATTAAATCGACGCGCCACTTCTCTTGTCAATTCTACATGAGCCACTTGGTCAGCACCTACTGGTACTAACCCTGCACGATAAGCCAAAATGTCTGCACTTTGTAATAAGGGGTAACCTAAGAAACCATAAGTTGCCAAATCTTTTTCTTTCAGCTTTTCTTGTTGATCTTTATAAGTAGGAACACGTTCAAGCCAACCTAGAGGCGTCATCATTGATAACAACAAATGAAGTTCCGCATGTTCCGGCACCATTGATTGAATAAACATCGTGGAAGAACCCGGATTAACCCCCGCAGCTAACCAGTCAATCACCATGTCATAAACACTTTCTTCAATCATGAATGGATTTTCGTAATGCGTTGTTAATGCATGCCAGTCTGCAACAAAGAAGAAACAATCATATTCATGTTGTAATTCAACCCAGTTTTTAAGAACACCATGGTAATGACCTAAGTGTAATTTTCCTGTTGGTCTCATCCCTGATAATACACGCTGTTGTAACTGGACCGAACTCAAAATTAACTCCTACTGATTGAATAAAAATGGAAGTATAAAGGTTTTTTAAAACATTAATAGTGATTTGATTGCGCAAAGCCTTTCTAACGGCTCGCTTCGCGCATCGTAACAAATTCTTCAGCAGCAGTTGGGTGTATACCTATGGTTTGATCAAATACTTTTTTTGTTGCGCCAGCCTTTAGAGCTATCGCAATACCTTGAATAATTTCACCTGCTTCAGCCCCCACCATATGAACACCTAAAACAACATCTGTCTTTTTGTGGACAATCATTTTCATTAGGCTCCGCTCATCACGACCAGACAAAGTATGCTTTAAGGCCTTAAAAGATGAAACAAATACACTAATCTCATCATATTTTTCACGCGCCTTCTCCTCTGACAACCCAACTGTCGCAATATTTGGTTGGCAAAAAACTGCCGTAGCAATATTTGTGTAATCTATGGGCTCTGGCTTATGAATATTAAATAAATCATGAGCTAAAAACATACCTTCGGTTAAAGCAACCGGCGTTAGTTGCATCCCGCCTGTTACATCACCTAATGCGTAAATATTTTCAACCGACGTTTCAAATTTTTCGTTTACAATAACTTGACCTTTTGCATCAAGTTTCAGATCAATATTTTCTAAACCTAAATCCTGAAGATGAGGCGTTCTACCCGTGGCATATAATACTAAGTCAGCAACCTCAAGCTCACCTGACTCATAGCTGACTTGAATAGCATCGTCATTTATTTTACTTAATGCCGTGACATTTTCATTAAATTTGAGCTTAATGCCTTTTTTTAGTACTTCTTCTTTTACAAACATTCTGACTTCTTCGTCAAAGCCTCTTAAGAATAAATCTCCTCGGTAAACAAGCGTCGTATCGACCCCTAAACCATTTAGAATACCTGCCAATTCTATAGCAATATATCCACCGCCGACCACGACAGCTGATTTTGGAAGTTTATCCATAAAGAAAAATTCATTAGACGTTATCGCTAGATCAGAGCCTTCAAACTTTGGAACAAAAGGCCAACTCCCGGTTGCAATCACAATTCGTTCTGCGGTGATACGCTTATCGTTTATTTCGATCGTATTTTTATCAATAAAACGAGCACGCCCATTTATAATATCCGCACCAGAGTTAACTAAAAGATTTTGGTAGATACCGTTCAGGCGTTTAATTTCTGTATTTTTATTTTTTAATAATATGTCCCAATTGAATTCAAATTTGCCTTCATTTTCCCAACCATACCCACCGCCATCTTCTAAGTCTTCAAGAATATGGGATGCATAAACAAACAATTTTTTTGGAACACAACCAACATTAACGCATGTACCACCTAAATATCGGTCTTCGGCAACCGCGACTTTCTTACCCATTCCTGCTGACATACGAGCAAGACGTACACCACCAGAACCAGCACCAATTACAAATAAATCATAATCATATACGGTGCTATCAATTGCATTACTATCGGAAGAAGACATGTAATTCCCTAAGGTAGTTATTTGTTAGAAGGAGAGCAGTTTTTAAATAAAACACTTTCAGTGACATTACCTAGTGTGATTTCTCCAACGGTCTCATACCCTAATTTTTTATAAAATTCGAGATAACGCATATTTCCGGTATCAAGCCCAATCCCAACTGAGCGCGGGTTTTCAGCACAAATACACTCAACAGCCTTCATTAATTGTTTACCGTACCCTAAATTTCGATATTTACTGTCGACCCCCATCAAAGGCAATTCATGATGCAGATCTTGCGGTAAACATGCGTGTATTTGTTTGTGGTAATCAATATAGCGCCAAGTGCAATCCATGCCCGCCGTCAACATCATACGAAGCCGCCAATTAATTTGGCTTGTTAAGTTTAACCTAATATTGGGACTACCGACGAGCGCGACAGCAATCAAATGATCATCTAATGCTAGCCCTATGACATCTTGACCGGTAGAAAAGTGTAAATTAATTAGTTCTCGAATGGTTGCCCTAACACGCTGTTTATAACCGGCTCGAGTAAAGTCAAATAGGTATTTAAAAGTAGGCTCATTTTTATACGCTCTGTATAGAACAGCTTTTGCCTCAGCAAATGCGCCAGATTCTAACCTAACAACTTTAGCTATGGTTTCGTCTGTTATTGCAGTCATTTTTTATTCTCGAGTTCAAATGAAGAGTATTTTTTTATAATTAATATTTAAATAATAATAAAAATAAAATAAGAATAGTGTTAATTATGTCGACAACGTTAAACGCGAGCTAACTTGGCCTTCTACATCATCTTTTTCTACAGATATTTGTTCAACTACAATATTTAAAGACGTTTTTAGCGCCGTTAACCATGTGATCATTTTATCAAATGACGCATTATCTACCCAAACTTTTATTTTATTATCGCCACTGGGTTCAAACCGTTTCAACATAACACCATTCTTTTTTGCTAAATTTGTCACTGAAGAAACAAGCTGTTGGCTTGTTAGCGATTTCTTACCTGAAGATGAACCAGATGTTCGACTTAGGGCTGTCAGTAGTGCTTTATTTTGCTTAACTAACTGCAGAAGCTTAGTATTTTGTGCAAGGTCTTTTTGCGCATTTACCATATAATTATTTGCAGGCACCCACATTGCAAAATAGAGAATGCAAATCGATAATACAACAATAGCAATTTTTAGTATGTTTCTGTCACGCATAGGTAACGTTTCATATTGCTTTTGCAAATCGAGAACAATAGAATTTTGTTTAAGTGTGTCTAGCATAACGCCTTCCTTTTTTATGAGCCACTAACACTGATACGGCCACGAAAATACTCTTTCTCTTGAACAGCTGAACTAATCTTCGCAGTTAAGCCTGCATTGACCATCGATTTTTGCAGTCGCTCAAGTTGATCATAAGATTCTGCACGCATCTCAATCAATAACTCGCCACGCTGCTGATTGTAATTTACGCTGTTAAACTTAAGCTTTTGTTTGTCTTGTGATTGCTGATATTGAAAACCAATATCGCCCAATAACGCCAAAAAATCTAAATCTACTGATTGACCCACATTTTTTTGATTTAACTTCCCTTTAATTATTCTAGGAAGCTTTGCCACCGTTAAACGTTTCGAATTTGGCACAATTTTTTGATATTCAGCAAGGGCTTGTGAACCAATTAACTGCGCTTTTTGTTCATAATGCATGCCTTTGCCGATAAACACACCTAATTGAAGTAAGAAACCTATTCCTGCAATGAGTGCAACCGCTCGCCATTTTCTCCAAAGACTATTCGATTCTGAATTAACCTTGAAATCACCTTGGCATAGGTTCAGTGCTTTGGCACCACGCTGAAGTTGGTTTTGACAAATAAGTTCGAATTCTGAGAGTTGTATTACTTCTTTTTCAATCGTAACATTCGGATACTGCTCAATCTGAGCAATTAGCATTGTTGCGCTTTCTTGAGCACTCTCTTCGATGTACACCATCATTGAAAAAGGCTCATTGACGTTTGGCTCTTCTTCTATTTCTCCCAGAAATAAGGTATCTAAGTAGGGCAGTAAATTTTCTGTGCTTGTGCGTATAGATCGAAGATCTTTATTCTTTATCAATGTTATTTCTTTTGAAATACAAATAACCAAAGATTCTTCATTAATAGGTAAGAGACCAGAGTCTAAGTAGAAACCATTTAAGTGACAAGACGGCAGAACATCATTTACTAGGTCAAAGTAAAAAGAAAACAAATCACGATCAATATTTACAACGAAAAACTCACCTTTACTATTTTTTTCGCCTAAAACAATATGAACTTTATCGACATCTTGAGCTAGCTGTTCTTCTACAGCAAAAGGAAGCGCCTGCTGTATAAAGCGTGTTTGGTTTCCTGGTAAACTTATTTTTGTTGAAAACGCAGCATTACTCGGCCATAAAAAGACCAATTCTGTATTCTCAATTCCATTTTGCATTAACGTTTGGTCAATACTTTCAAGACTATCTTGCGCACCATACTTCATTTGACGATGGTTTAAGTCGTATAAAGCCCATTCAAAAACAGGCTCTGAGGTTTGTAATGCTTGTTTGGGCCTTAAAAAAAGTTTATTTGGCATAGTTCCAACTAGTCAGCTTTGCATATTTATAATGTTAATTAAGTATTAATTATAACGCGATCTTCTCTTTTGTTATTAAATATTTTTGACCTTGATCTCTAAACAGTACTTGCATCACGCCATCTTTGCTATTTCGATAGATAACAGAGACTAACCTCGCTCTTCGGTCTGCCAAGGTAATCAAGGTGGCAATTTCAAAAAATTCCGAATCAACACCTAAATACTTAATATCGATATCAGCACCTTGCAATAAAGGATCAGATTTAAAACTAGCGATATCATCCCAAGGCTCTTTATCTCGTTGCTCAATAATTGAATCTACTTGGGCACCATTGAGATTATCACTTAAACTTTGGAGTACTTCTTTTGTTGCGGTGTTCACATTTAAACTCACATAACCTTGTGGCAACGCACTTAAATGTTTCAATAATTCTTGATATTCACTTTGCTTAATATTTGGCAGCAATAATAATTCACTTACGTGATTGAAAGGTTGGCTCGCATTACGATAAGGCGGATCTAAAGATAGGTATTCGCCATCCTCAATTCCGTCTAAATTACTTGGATCCTGATTTTCATCAATCCAGTCGATTAATGCATCTACCTTTACTGTTTCAATCGCTAGTCCGTCAAATAGTCGAGTAAAACGTTTAACCATGACTGGGTTTGCTTTACCATCAAGCATTACTAAGTCATTGAGATTTAAGCGACCTTGCAAATCGTTAAATTGCGCTTCTAGAAAGGCCTCTTCTACCGGAATCATAATTGAATTTTTTATTACTTCTGATTCATTAAAGGACTCATCATCCTTTTTATCCCAATAATCCTTCAGCAAACGCCTACCATAAATTTCTGAAGCGATCGCATATTCATACGCTTGTGATTGTGCCAAAATATTAGCAGTGGTTTGCACAAACAAACTCTGTCGGTTGTACATCCCTACCGATAGAATAGAGACTAACGCAAAAATGAATATCACGATCATTAATGCGACGCCTTGCTGGCGTTGAGGTAAGTTTGGCATCATTTATTTAACCTGCCTATGGAGGTGGAGTATCCTCTAGTATTTTATTAGGAAGATAAGACACTAGATCATATAGTTTTGACACAGTACCAAATTGTTTAAGCTTAAACGTGATTTTAACCGCTTTGGGCACCTGATTTGTTTTAAGTCTAGGGTCTTGTGTTTCTTCATCATCTGCCGCAGCGTCAGAGACAGGCCATTCATCCGTCCAGCTATTATCTTCTTTCATAAAGCGAATAGAGAACTCTTCAACACCTTTTAATAAGGTACGGTGAACGGACTCACTATCTTGAGAGCGATCCAAAACATTCCAATAATGGCGTATAAATTCTTCTTGATTCAACTCGTAGGCAACACGCTGTATATTAGACCGCGGGTCTCCAAGTGGATTACGCCAACCTGCTCGACTGAACTCAAATTTGTATAGCGACCCTTTAGTTTGAACGGCCGGCTGATAGTCACCATATTCATCACGCACCGAACGCGCGACAATTTGCTGTATGTCTCGAGAGATTAGAAGTATTGTTTTTTGAAGCGCTTTCAACTCTTCTAACTTAACTTGTGTGTGCTCACTGGTGCGTATTGCACTATTTAGAATTTGCCATGACCCCAAACCAATCATTGCAGTGATGCCAATCGCGATCAACACTTCAAGCAGAGTAAAACCGGCAGCACCCTGTTTGTTATTGGTACCATTAGGTAATTTGACCTGTTGGTTATGTATCAGTAAATAGCGTAGGTTTTGATTGCGCATTAATACCGACCTATAAACCCAGTTAATACTAACTTACGGCGCTTTTCATCCGTATTCGTGTTGGTATGAAATACTTCTACCTCAACTTTATTGATATCAGGATTCTCTGTTTTTTTAACCTTAGAAATAAGCTGCCACTCCTCATTCGCGAAATCAACATCTTCTTTATATTCTCGAGCAGCAGGTAAAGTCTTAGATAGACGCAATTCAGCCATTTTATTTTCAGCCATCCAAGATGCGAACATTTTTTGCCTTACACTTAAGTATTGGCTAACGGTAGATGCTGTTACTTGTTGCAGTACCATACCAATTAGAGAAAAGAAAATGAGCGCGATGAGAACTTCGAGCAGAGTAAATCCCGAACGCCCTTTTATAGAAGCCGCCTGACTTTTCATGATTCGTCCTGTTCAAGCGCTGGAAGAATAATTTCGCCCTGATCGTTTGTTTTAATTTCTATACGGCTATCGGCATCATCTTCAATTTGCATAGAAATCGTAAAACCAGTGACTTCTCCACTTGAAAGTAACATCAGGTCAGGCGTTTTAGCAGCTTCTGTCTCTAGTACTGTAGATTGAAAATCCGAGCCTTCATCTAACACAGACTTTCTTCCTAGTAGCTTTCGCTCTTTGCCTTCTCGTTGAAATTCAAGCGAAATCCACTCAGGCAGAGTATATGACCTTAAGAAATGCGGCTCTGCAAGTGTCCAAGTCCCTTTCTCTTCATCATAAGTAAGAAATTCATATAAATCCTCCTCAATCGCAACGCCAATTTCGGTATTACTAAAAATAGCCTCTTCCGCCGCCATTCTAAGTACAGCATGTAAGCGGTTTACTTCATTATTTAATTCACGTTTTTGATTGCCACCACCAACAGTGGTCAGCGCAATACTCGAAATAAGTCCAAGAAGAACCATAACGACCATAAGCTCAATTAGTGTAAAACCGCGCTGCTTCATCACTTATTAATTTAAGTCATGATTGCTAATATCAGCATCTTCATCTGTTCCACCTTCTCGCCCATCAGGACCAAATGAATATAGGTCGTAAGGTCCTTCAGAACCTGGACTTACGTATTGATATTCATTTTTCCAAGGGTCGACTGGCACACTCGGCAAGTAACCATCTTTACTCCAGTTTTTAGCAGGTGGAGAGCCTGCAGGCTCAGTCACTAATGCCTCTAGGCCTTGCTCGGTACTCGGGTAATTAAAATTATCAAGTTTATATATATCTAATGCATTACTAACGTTACGTATTTGAGTTTTTGCGACACCAAGGCGCGCTTTCTCACCTTGACCTAAAATATTTGGTGCGACCACAGATACTAACAAACCGAGAATAACCATTACGACCATTATTTCGATCAGTGTAAAGCCGCGCTGTTTAACAACAAATTGTTTTGTTGAATTACCCATCATTGTTCTTTCCTTAAGAATAGAGATAACACTAAAAAAGCATTAAAATTATAAAAATATACATTCACTACACGTACTTTTAACCTTAAACTCATTAACTAACAAGGTTACTCATATTTAGAATTGGTAGCATGATGGCAAGTACTATAATTAATACAACACCGCCCATAAATAAAAGCATTAAAGGCTCAAAAAGCCCCACAATCGTTTCTATAAGGCCTTCCAAATCTCTTTCTTGCTGAAGTGCTGTTCGCTCTAACATCTGATCTAATTCACCACTAGATTCGCCACTTGCAATCATATGAATCATCATCGGTGGAAAATAACCCGTTTGTTCAAGTGAAAGATGCAAATTACCGCCTTCGCTAACACGCGTAGATGCCTCGACTAATGCTGCTTTTAAGCAATCATTTGATAACACCTCCGAAGAAATTTTCATTGCATCAACAAGTGGAACGCCACTTCCATTTAAGATACTTAAGGTGCTAGCAAACTGAGAGGTATTACTGCCGCGTGATATTTTTTTTATAAAGGGCATATGCAGTAATTGCTTATGAAAAGAAAAGCGAAATTTATCTTTTCTAAGACCAATTTTAAAACCAATACTCAAGATCACTAACGCAACAAAAATTGCTAAACCAAAGTCAGCCAAAAAGTCGCTAACAGTTAATAAGCCTTGCGTTAAGGCTGGAAGCTCCTGCCCATTATTAACAAACACCTCAATAATATCGGGTACTACATATGTTAATAAGAAAACCACAATAGAAATGGCAACGACACACAATATAATGGGGTAGATGGCCGCTAATTGTATTTTTTGGCGTGCTTGATGACGCGCTTCTGTATAATCGGCTAACTTATTAAGCACTAGGTCTAGGTGACCAGCATGCTCACCGGCAGCAACAGTGGAACGATACAAATGAGGAAATGCAATTGGAAACTCTCCTAAACTGTCCGCAAACGAGTAACCTTCTAAAACCTTAGAGCGCACAGACAATAACATGCTTCTAACATTTGTTTTCTCACTTTGTTTGGCGACAGCACTAAGCGTTTCTTCTATAGGAATCCCCGCTTGTATTAAAGTCGCAATCTGACGGGTGAGTAAAGATAATTCTTTAACACTTAAGCGACGCTTAGTGGCAAATACGTTGCTTGATGATTGTTTCGCTTCAACACTTTGCTCAACAGACAGCGGTGCAAAACCTTTTTCACGCAATTGCTGCCTAACCTGACGCGCACTATCTGCTTCAATAACCCCCTTTTTTTGGCGGCCTTTTTCATCTAGAGCTTTATATTCAAATGCAGCCACAGTTAGTCTCCATGCGTCACGCGAACAATTTCTTCGATTGTTGTCATACCCGCTAATACCTTACTAATACCGTCATCTCTAATACTAGGCCCTGATATTCTTGCTTGTGCTTCTAATTCTTGTTCGCCTGCATGACGATGAATCAATTCACGCATTTTTTCGTCAATATTAACCACTTCATAAATACCTAATCGGCCCTTATACCCATGCTGATTGCATTCTGAGCAACCTTTTGGCCTGTAGATTACGAGTGGTGCGTCACCAGAGTGGTTAAGAAAGTTTTTTTCTGTTTGGTCAGCTTCATAGGGCTCTTTACAGGTATCACATAAAACTCGGACTAATCGCTGAGCAACGATACCAACCAAACTTGAACTAATTAAAAAGGGTTCAACCCCCATATCCATTAATCGTGTGATCGAACCAATCGCAGTGTTTGTATGCAGAGTAGAAAGTACCATGTGGCCGGTTAAGCTCGCCTGAACCGCTATTTCTGCTGTTTCTACATCTCGTATCTCACCAATCATGACAACGTCAGGATCTTGCCTAAGTATTGCTCTTAATCCACGAGCAAACGTCATATCTACTTTGGTATTAACCTGTGTTTGTCCGATACCTGGTAAGTTGTACTCGATCGGATCTTCAACCGTTAAAATATTTCGACTTCGATCATTAATTTGAGATAAACCAGCGTATAACGTAGTCGTCTTACCCGAACCAGTAGGTCCGGTTACTAGCAGAATGCCATGTGGGCGGTAAATGATTTCTTTAAGTACTCTTAAATCTCTCTCGGCCATACCCATGTGGTCTAATGAAAGTCGGCCAGCATTTTTATCTAGAAGACGTAGAACTATTCGCTCGCCGTTCGCTGAAGGCATGGTAGAAACCCGAACGTCCACTTCCCTTCCGCCTACACGTAAAGCAATTCGCCCATCTTGAGGAATTCTTTTCTCAGCAATATCAAGCTTGGCCATAACTTTGATACGCGATACCAGCAGTGGCGCTAAGGCTCGCTTTGGCTTAACGACTTCTCTTAATATACCGTCCACTCTAAAACGTACAATTAGTTGTTTTTCAAAAGTTTCAATATGGACATCAGAGGCTTCCATTTTAACGGCTTCAGTTAAAATAGCGTTGATTAAACGTATTATTGGCGCATCATCTTCTTGTTCTAGCAAATCTTCAGTTTCAGGTACAGAGTTGGCTAAACTAGTCAAATCCATGTCATCCCCTAAACCTTCGACCATTTGCATCGCTTCAGCAGAATCATTTTGATAAGCCATACCTAAGGCAGCTTCAAATTCATTCTCATCTACCTGCCGAAACATTACCTGACCAAAAGTTAGTCGATTCACTTCCGAGAAAGCTTGCGGGGTAAGCCCTGGACGATACAAAATTTGGTATTGTTCGTTTTCTCTAAGCAGCACAACGCCTTGCTTTTTAGCGAAGTTAAACGGCAGCCGTTCAAATGGAATTACGACAGTATTTTTAACCGCTTCAGTCTCGGTATTCAAAGACAACACTCCTAAAGTGTACTTATTATTTGTTTAGATCATGCTAATGACGAGGCATCATCTATTGTATGACCTTAGTAACTCAAACAATAGACAATTTAATTAAAAGATTTTAATTCAAATAAAGTATTGTTTATGAGATATAGCTATAACAATTAACATTTTATATAGCGGATAATGCCTACATAAACATATTCGCAGCAATATTGGTCGATGTGCTATATTTGAAAGTGGGTTGATTAAGACTTAGAGTTCAGACAAATATCATTGCGCACTTTAATCAATAACGCGGCGATAGCAACAAATTAACAGGTGGCGTTATAGTTTGTACGCACCTTTCAATGATGGTCTTGTGTGCAGAATAACCTTAGAAGGTGTGCACTCAAAGCGAAAGGTTTTAAATTATGCTGCTTTCCCGTTTACCTTTATTTAGCGCATCAGTATTACTTGCTGCAATAGTAAGTAGTATTTATTGGCAGATGTCGTCCATTTTATTGCCTGAACTACCCTACTCAAATATTAATCAAACAGCAGACAACTCGTCTCCCATAAAAACTAATACTAAGAAAACTCATGATATCGCCAAATTTAAGTTATTTGGCGATACTAACGTTATCGCAACTAAAACTGTTATAGCACAAGAAAAATTACCTAAAACTAAATTAAAACTAACACTTACAGGGGTACTCGTTAGCCCTACAGACGATGAGGCTGGCGCTTTAATATTAGGCCCTGACAAGCAAACATTGCATTACAGAATTAATGACGAACTCCCAGGCGGCGCCACGCTTAAACAAGTTTTTTCTGACCGCGTTATTTTGAACCGTTCAGGCCGTCTTGAGAATCTATACTTTGTTGAACAAAAATCATTAGGTATTGAGCGCTTTGTACCTTATGAAGAACCTGAAGTAAAACAACCAAGACAGAGCACAACTAAAATCAACAGCAATAGAGGTCAAAATAGTGCTCGCAGCCAGAGCATCAAAAACCGTTTAAGCAAGCTAAAAAAACGTATCATCAAGAATAAACAATAGAGGTCTCTTTGCTTTCAATCCCCGTACGTGACTCTTTTACCTTAATAAAACCGACAGTAGTCGCCCTCTGCATTCTGTGCACACTAACTTTTAGCGCCATCTCATTAGAATTAAATGACGAACTAATCTCTTTTATCCAAGGGCGTTTTGGCTCAGAGGCTGTTGATCGTTTGCACCACTGGGAAAAAATAGCCAACTCAAAAAAAGACACCGATGAAAGAATCAAACTAAAACAGGTTAATGAATTTTTTAACCGCGCCAAATTTATTTCAGACACAGAGCACTGGGGAAAAGAAGACTACTGGGCAACACCATTAGAACTTTTAGCCACGAATGGCGGAGATTGTGAAGATTACTCCATCGCAAAATATTTCACATTACGCGAAATGGGCGTCCCCATGGAGAAAATGAAAATAACTTATGTCAAAGCAGTTAAACTAAATCAGGCACATATGGTACTCGCCTATTATGACAAACCTGACAGCGAACCACTTATTTTAGACAACCTTATCAATGATATAAAACCTGCCTCCATGCGTAATGATTTAATACCGGTTTATAGCTTTAATGGTGAAGGCTTATGGTTATCAAAACTTAGAGGACAAAACGGTAAGCGAATTGGTGATGCAGATAAATTAAAGAGCTGGCAAGATTTGTTAACACGACATCACAACTTGATGAAATAGAGCAATTCACCTACTTAAAACCTAATATTACTCATTTATAAAGCACGCTTATAATTGTATTTTAATATAGAGCTAATAACGTTTATCTTCAGAAGCCGTATTCCATTGTCGTAGCTTTTTCAGCTTGTCTGATATTTTAACCTCTAAGCCTCGCTCCACCGGAAAATAAAATCGTGTATTATGGAACGCTGGAGGCAAATAACTCTCTCCAGCAGCAAACGCATCTGGTTCATCATGCGCGTACCGATAATCCAGCCCTACTCCCTGCTCCTTCATTAATTGAGTCGGTGCATTACGCAGATGGTTTGGCACGTCATAATCATGCCCGTCTCGAATTTGACGCCGACACTCATTAAACGCACTATAAACTGCATTACTTTTTGGCGCGACGGCTAAATAGATAATTGCTTGAGCAATCGTTAACTCGCCCTCTGGACTACCTAAACGCTCTTGAACATCCCATGCATTTAAAGCAAGTTGAAGCGCTCTGGGGTCTGCATTACCAACATCCTCGCTGGCCATCCGAACAACACGGCGAGCAATATAGAGCGGATCACAGCCACCGTCAATCATGCGAATAAACCAATATAGCGCTGCGTCGGGGTCTGAACCCCGAACTGATTTATGTAGCGCTGAAATTTGCTCATAAAATATGTCTCCCCCTTTATCAAAGCGCTTCAATGAACTCTGAAGTACATCTTCGATGTCTTTTCGAGAAACAGTACGCACACTACCTTCTTGGTTAGCGAGATCTACGGCTAACTCTAAAAAGTTTAGTGACTTTCTCGCATCACCATCGGCAGCTTTGCAAAGAATATCGATTAATTCATGACTAATAACTATATTAGTGTCTGGAAAACCTGCAGAGTGATCTAGAGCACGGTTTATGACTTGTTTTATCTCATCATGCTGAAGTTTTTTAAGGACATAAACACGCGCTCGAGATAACAAGGCATTATTTAGTTCAAATGATGGATTTTCTGTGGTCGCACCAACAAATACAATCGTACCGTCTTCTACATAAGGCAAAAAAGCATCTTGCTGCGCTTTGTTGAAACGATGGACTTCATCTACAAAAAGGATTGTGTCGCGACCCGTTTGTGCACGACGCATCTTTGCTTCATCAACGGCAGCTCTAATGTCTTTTACGCCACTTAATACCGCCGAAATAGACGTAAAATAAACATCGAAGTGATTCGCCAGCAGGTTGGCAAAAGTCGTTTTTCCAACACCAGGTGGCCCCCAAAAAATCATGGAGTGCAACGCACCTTTTTTAAGTGCCGTCGACAATGGTCGACCTTCTCCAACCAAATGCGACTGACCTATATATTCACTAATTTCTTTAGGCCTAACTCTGGCAGCTAATGGCGCATAAGAAGGGTTCTGATCAAATAATGACGACATAATTTATGGTGAGACTGAGCTAGTTGCTTCGTCTGCGTTAAGTGGAATATCCCGGATAATATCAGTACCTTTTGGTAATTTAGGCTTAAATGTATCTTTAGGAAAAACCAAGTTAACCTCAGTATAAACAAAACTTAGCGAACTAACTTGACCAAGCGCATCCGTTAAATGCATTGCCTTTAAATGCTGCCCTTCAAAACGAATTCTCAAACGCTCAAACAAGCTATCCTCTGTTTTAGGTGTCAGTAAAAACTGCGACACAGTATCGTTTATTGCTCGATATTCTACGTCGAACAAGTCTCCAATACGACCGACATCACCACTAAACAAAATAGCCGGCGTAATTTGTGATTGAGCACTAATTTTCTGAATGGTTGCTTGTTCAAGGTCTGGGTCATAGACAATAACTTCACTAGGACTCGAATAGATAACTTGCTCAAGAGGTTCTTTGGTATGCCAATAAAATAGCCCTGGTCGTTGCGCTTTAAGCTCTCCCTTTGACTCTTGAATTCGTCGTCCTTTGGGATCAACAGATTCTTGAACAAAAGCACCAGAAAAAGTTTGAATTTT
>JBLHVH010000054.1:0-17061 GCA_047628385.1 Oleiphilaceae bacterium | reverse complement strand
TCTTTGATTGAATACCCCAATGCTAGGTTTGCACTGATTGCCGATGAAAGAGTGCAACCTGTCCCATGAGTGTTATTAGTGAGTAGTTTGGTTTGTGAGAATTCGTGGATCTTGCCATTTTCTGATAACAAGTCGATACACTGGTCACCAACAAGGTGACCACCCTTTAACAGAACCGCTTTGGAGCCAAATTGATTTAACTGCGTAAGCGTTTGGCGCATAGCAGCTTTTGATTCAGCCTCGGTATAATTAAGTAGCGTGGCTGCTTCAGGAATGTTTGGTGTAATGAGCGTTGAAATGGGGAAAAGCGTTGTTTTTAATGCTTCAATTGCAGCGGTTTCAATGAGCTGTTTACCGCTACTAGAAATCATAACAGGGTCTAGCACTATGTATTTTGGACGGTATTCTTGAAGTATTTTGTGTACTAAATTAATAGTGTTGACGGTATTCAGCATACCAATTTTTACACAAGTAATGTTTAGGTCATCAAATACAGCTCTTAATTGTGCTTCAATGACATTTAAGGGAAGGCTATGAACTGATTGAACACCGCAGGTATTTTGAGCTGTGATATTGGTAATGACTGAAGCACTGTAAACACCTAGCGATGAAAACGTCTTTATGTCAGCTTGAATACCTGCTCCACCAGAAGAATCTGAGCCTGCAATGGTTAACGCAATAGGGGGAGGAGCCAAGTGATATCCTTTTATTATGAGATAGAATTTTAGATATTAGCTTTTTTTTTAAAGCGCTGACAGTATTGTAACGAAAGTACGCTGTGAGCGAGTATCAATAGTGCGTATAATTTTATTTAAATTCATTACTTAAAATAAATATGTCTGTGTTTAAAAATTTTATCATTTCAATTACTTTCTTATTTTCATCTATGATGTCTCAAAGTGGCTTAGCTGGCTTTACAGCAGAAGAAATATTAGGCGAGTATTGGAAAGACCCTCTTTTTGGTGAGGCGGCAAGCGAGGCAACGATTTTTATTGAATTGTTACCAGGTATGATATGGCCCAATAACGTTAATGTTCCATTATCTAAAAATGTTCGTTTTGTCTTTACTAATAAGAGTACAGAATCTCACCTGGTTGCTTTCTCAGTAGATATAAAAAAACAACTTAAAGATGAGCGCTTCCAGGCTTTCATCAAAGATGAACTCTATCATTCACAGCAGCAGGTTATAGGTGGAACGGGGCATTCCCATTCGGGTTCAGCTGTCGGAGACGCTCAAGCTTTAGTTAAAACGTTAGACCAGTGGCCAACTGTTTTTGTAAAACCAGATGAAAAAAAAGAGATACTTATTCGATTTGATGAGTTAACACAGGTTCCTTTTATTTGTGTATTAGATACACATGAGGACAATGAATATAGAGGCATTATCGATATAATTAAATCAACAAACCTTAAGAGCATCATGAAGTAATTACTTTTTGTTCAGCTCAATACTTATTTTAAATTTACTCAGAGTTATTCCATGCAAAGTAAACCAGTAAAAGCGATTGATTGGATTGATGAACAACTTGTGCTTTTAGATCAAAGACTTCTTCCGAAATTAGAAACTTACATTACGTGCAATGACATTACTTCAGTTATTGACGCTATCAAAACGATGGTTGTCAGAGGTGCGCCAGCCATAGGGATTGTTGCCGCATATGGTGCCGTCATTAGTGTGCGAAATCATCATAAAAACGACATGAATTCAGATGCCTTAGAATGCTTTAAGCTAAATGTATTAGCTGATTTAAATTTACTTGCTGAAGCAAGGCCTACTGCAGTCAATTTAATGTGGGCTGTCGAAAAAATGAAACAGAGCTTTCTCAAAACTTTCCAAGAAAATACGACAATTGAATTACTGTTGTCACTGGCTAAAAAAATTCACGCTGATGATATTACTAATAATCATCGTATGGGTGAGCTAGCGAGTGAGTTAATGGCTAGAACGCCAGATATGCCTTTCTCTGTTATGACTCATTGTAATGCGGGTGCTTTGGCAACAGGAGGTTATGGTACCGCTTTAGGTGCAATTCGGTCCGGATGGAAAAACAAATTAATCGACTGTGTTTATGCGGGTGAAACGCGTCCATGGTTACAAGGCGCAAGACTAACAGCTTGGGAGCTTGCACAAGAAAGCATTCCTGTTTGTTTAAATGCTGATGGTTCTGCGGCTTGGTTATTAGCGAATAAGAATATTAAATGGATCATTGTTGGTGCTGATAGAGTAACCGCGAATGGTGATGTTGCCAATAAAATTGGCACCTACAGTTTAGCGGTGCTGGCTAAGTATCATGGTGTAAAGATGATGGTCGTAGCACCGTCGAGTACCGTCGATATGGCGCTAGCAACAGGAAGTGAAATTGAAATAGAGATGCGAAGTACAGAAGAGCTGACTCAGATAGCTGATTTACAGATAGCACCAAGCGGAATTGATGCTATTAATCCAGTTTTTGATGTAACTCCCGCCTCACTCATTGACGCGATTGTGACAGAAAGAGGGGTGATCGAAAATCCTAACGCAGAAAAAATGATGTCTGTTTTCGGTTAATGCATTGCTTGAGTACTTGTTAAGTATTGGTTGTGTTTTTTGTTTGATATTTTTAGGAAAATTAAAATGATTGATAAGAAAAAACGTGCAGAAGACGCTGTCAATGCATGGTTAGGGAGCGTTGTAGTCGGCTTGAATTTATGCCCTTTTTCTAAATTACCTTATAGTCAGGGTCGAATTAGAATTCAAGCAGATTTATGTCATCTAGAAGAAGAAGCTTTTGAAAGTATTATCCATGAAATTAATTTGTTGGCTGAAACTGATGAGCAAGAATTAGAGACGACGTTGCTAGTATTTCCTGAGTTATTTGATGACTTTGAACACTATAATGATTTTCTATATACAGCGAACGAATTCATGCGACTCAGGGGGTGGGAAGGCGTGTATCAGATTGCCAGTTTTCATCCTGAGTATCAATTCGCGGGGACTAAAAAAACAGATGCAGAGAATTTTACGAATAGAGCGCCGTACCCAATTTTTCATTTTATTAGCGAGGCTAGTCTAAGCTCTGCAATTAAAGCTTACCCCAATGTGGATGAAATTCCAGAAAGGAATATAGCGCTCATGAATAGTTTGAGCGATGCAGACTTAAAACAATATTTTTCTTGGTGCTTTAAAGATAAAAAGTAATACTAAATTTTAGTTTGTTTCGGTCTCTTGAATGACGCGATTACGACCTTGATCTTTAGCCTTGTAAAGAAGCTTATCGGCGCGTTTCCATGCAGTTTCTAACAACTCATGAGGTTTTAAAATTGAAGCGCCAATAGATATTGTGGTACCGACTTGAGTATCGTCGGAGTGCTTGACGGTCAGATTTTGAAAGTCTCTTAGCAAGCGTTCGCCATACAGTCTTGCGTGAGGCAGTGAGCAGTTGATTAAAAAGATGGCAAACTCTTCACCACCTAATCTGCCGGCAACACCTCTGCGGTAGGTAGACTTGCTGTCTGGGGCTATTAACTTTGCGGCAAGGTCTTCTCTGCGTACTTTTACTGATAGCATATTGCCGAATTCGGTCAGTAGTTTGTCACCGGCAATATGACCATACATGTCGTTAAAGTTTTTAAAATGATCAATGTCTATACTAAGCCAGATGCATTCTTTTCGATCACTACTAATTAAATGCTCAACCTGTTTAATGAAACCTCTACGGTTATACACGCCGGTTAAATAATCTGTCTCACTGAGTATTTGATATCTCAGCTTGGCATCAGTGAGTAGCTCAGTTTGTTTTTTTAAGTGGCTGTAACGGTAGCCAAGTACAAAAGAAAGTATAATTACTTCAAACAGACAACCCAGAAGTAATAAACGTAGAATGTTTAAATTTGCCTCGATAATCCCCAGCCACATCCACGCCCAAGCACTAATACTAAAGATTAATATCGACCATGCAATTAAAAAATAGATAGCGTGAGGGTGCTTGTTCCGGTAAGCAAAAATACCGGTAAGAAAAAGAATAATCGGGGTAATAATTCCTAAAGACTCCACCAGAATATAAGCGCTGCTATCAGAAATAATACCTATTAAAATGAAACTAATGAAAGAAAATGCTTGTAATATTCGAAGTATAATATCGGTTCTAGGTGTTGAATTGGACGTGTCTAATAGGTCTCTTATAAAAACCGTCGCCGAAAATACACTCAGAAGACCTGTGAGGTTTGAAAAGATAGCATCTCCCCCCCACTCAGGAAATAATAAGCGTGGGTAGCCGCAAATCACTGTGATATAAAGACTGGTACAAAAAACATAAAAAGCGTAATACAAATACAGTTTTTCGTTGGCACTTAAGCCAATGGCCAGATTGTAAATTACCGCTAAAAGTAAGAAACCTAAAATGAATCCATTAAATAAGTGATCCTTCAAAAAAGAGCTGATTTGCTCATCATCTGTTTTTACTTGAATATTAAAATGAAAGACTTGAGAGGTTTGTAGTTTCAAATAAGCAGTTTTATGATCTCGTGGATTATCAATCAGGAAGGTCAGGAATGTTGCTGACAAGGTGTCATTGCTATTATTTCTTTTACCTATTGGCATGGTCCAGCGCCAATGGCCATTTTCTAAAATAGCAAGTTGACCATCTAAGCCAACATTAGGTACTAATTCAAACCAAATTCTATGTGAATTAATGCGTCTTGGGATGCTGATTTTGATCCACATTGTTGAGCCTTTGGAGGCTTGCCAGTATTCTTTATCTAAGAAATAACTTTTAGTGACGCCTTTATCAAGTGCTTGCCATTTTTCTTCGGGCGTATTGATTATCTCGTTAAGAGATAAGTCATTAGTTTTAATAATTTGCCAAAATTTAAAGTCATGTTCTGAGTTCGCCTGGCCTGACGAGGGTACAAGTAAGGTCAGGCTCAAAAAAAACCAGAATGATAGGTGTTGAATCATATTATTATGCAATTTCAGCAAATAGGGCCATAAAATTAGGTTATTAAAGGGTTAAACTACGCCATATGCCAACATAGCGTCCGCAACTTTAATAAAGCCTGCAATATTAGCGCCTTTTACGTAATTAACATAATGTTTACTTTCACGACCGTAAGTTTCACATTCAGAATGTATGTTTTCCATGATATCAAATAGTAGTTTTTGTAATTCAGCTTCTTTCCATGATATTCGCGCACTATTTTGGCTCATTTCTAAACCAGAAATGGCTACGCCGCCTGCATTAGCAGCTTTACTGGGGGCAAATAGAATTTTAGCTTCTTGAAAGCGTTGAATTCCTTTTAATGTTGTCGGCATATTTGCGCCTTCCGACACTGCGATACAGCCGTTTTCTATTAATGTATGTGCATCACTTTGATCAATTTCATTTTGAGTTGCGCAAGGTAGGGCAACATCACAAGGAATAGACCACGGCGCCTGATCAGCGTAATATTTGGCTTCAGGGTATTCATTGAGATATTCACTTATTCTAGCGCGCTGAATGTTTTTAAGATCTTTTATGTGCTTTAATTTTTGTTCTGATATACCTGCTGAGTCATGAATGAAACCCGATGAGTCGGATAGCGTAACAACTTTTCCTCCGAGTTGGATGACTTTTTCGGCTGCAAAAATTGCAACGTTACCAGACCCAGAGATACAGACAGTCTTTCCCTCCATTGTAAGCCCTTTCGTTTTGAGCATATGGTCGACTAAATAAACTGTACCGTAACCGGTTGCCTCTGTTCTAATTAAGCTACCGCCAAACTCCATACCTTTGCCAGTTAAAATTCCAGTAAACTCTTTACTAAGTCTTTTATGTTGACCAAATAAGTAACCAATTTCTCGCGCACCGACACCGATATCACCCGCGGGTATGTCTAAATTTTGTCCAATATAATGCGTAAGCTCTGACATGAAAGCCTGGCAAAATCGCATAACTTCTCTGTCAGACTTTCCTTTAGGGTTAAAATTAGAGCCTCCTTTTCCGCCTCCCATTGGAAGACCTGTTAAGCTATTTTTAAATGTTTGTTCAAAAGCTAAAAATTTTAAAATACTTTGGTTAACAGTAGAATGAAAACGTAGACCTCCTTTATAGGGTCCAATGGCATTATTGTTCTGAACACGCCAGCCACGGTTAACACGAATGTGTCCTTCATCATCAGCCCAGGTCACACGAAAAGTAATAATTCTGTCAGGCTCACTCATCCGTTCAAGAATCTGAGCATCATGGTACTTAGGTTTATCTTGAATGTAGGGGAAGATATCGCTAAACACTTCATGTACAGCCTGATGAAATTCAGTTTCACCCGGATTTCGACGAATTAGCCCTTGCATGAAATGTTCAAGATCTTGTTCCCATGACATAAAACTCACCTTTTATCTTTGTTTGTTATTGTTTCGTTCAAAGTAGTTATGAAATTTAACTTTAGCACTACAGATATTTTTTGGATAACAATTAATTATCTGAATATATTTGACGAGTTGTTAAATCACTGCTACCACTAAAGTTAGCTGTATTAAATTAGCTAATAAATATAAAAATATACTGACTTTATAAGTCAATTAAATAGGGTGTTTAGAACATTATGGACAAGAGCGAGTATTTGATTGCTAGAGTAGGGCATTTAAATTTAGGGATATATTGTCGTGATTTACAAAACGTGTATACCGAGAAGGTTAAACTAGTTAAGTTGTTTTATCAGGGTGATATTTTTCGAGGCGTAGCATCTATTGGCGGTACTGTCATGCAGGTTATTGATTTGCGACGGCGTATAGGCATGGACTTAAGGGTGCAGCCTAAAAGCGAGTTATTAACCTTAATTAGCTTCAAAACAGATATGTCTAAAACCATTGCTGTTGTCGTAGATGAAATAATGGGTCTACAACGAGTTCCTATAAACGTAATTCAAAAAAATGAACATCTACTAAGTAAGGGCGTTGGAAATATTGATTTATTGTTCCCGATGATTGCAAAAATAGGTAAGGATGAATTTATACATTTATTGGATTCAACTTATTTGGATAAAACAGCGCCGGTTGTCGAAGAATCTAGCGAACTTGAGCTTTTCTGATATGTTTTTGTTATTTCCTTTTCATGTGAGTGGCGAAAGCAAAGTCACATGCTATGTTTAAGTGAATTGTATTGTTTTTAATTTCACCAAAATATTAAATAAGAGTTGTAAGTGCAATATGCTCCAAAATGACCTAGTTGATAGTTTATTGGTTTCATCTGATTTTGTCTTTTTAAGTACGGACAATAAAGGGAAAATTCTTACAGTAACACCCGCTGTACGTGATGTTTTTCATCTTCAAGAAGGTGAAGTAGAGGGGCAGCATTTTAATGAGCTTATTCCAATGCTTTGTATGTATCCTCAAGCTGAATTTGAGCCAGTTCAAGCGCGTGGTGGCCTTGAAATGATGATGGATGATGATGAATGTGAGTCGGGCGTAGAGTATATGGAGTTTCTTGCTTCACATACGCAGTCAAATGGTCGTTTTGAATTGGAAACGGGAGTTGAAGAAGGGCCTAAATGGGTTTCGTTAGTGACCAATAAGGTTTTAAACGAAGACCGTATTATCTACACCGTTATGCTCAGGGATATTACCCAGCGTAAGCATGATGAACATGAAATATTAGACCTGAATCAAAATTTGGAAGCGCGTGTTGACGCTAGAACTGCTCAAATAAAAGGGGTAGTCATGTCATGTAGTACAGAGCTTGCTCATGTTAATGCTACCTATCAGAACATGAAAGAAAAACAAATGGATTTAATGGAATCTATTGAAACATCTGTACTAGCAGAAACTGAAGGTTTGAATGAACTGCAAATATCTCAGGTTAAAAAAACGATTAGTAGTGAACTTGTTAAATCAATGAACTTATACTCCGAAGACCAAATTACAGATCAAAAGTTTATGCTAACAATGATGTCGTTAAATGAATTGTTTGGTGGGGCGTCTGTCGAAGACGAGAATCTTAAACCTGGACAATTAAGTGGTACGAGCCAGGATGAGGTTGATGATTTACTGGGATCGTTGGGGTTGTAGTTATTAATAGTATTTTGGAAAAATTAAAATAATCTAGGGAATTAATATATTCCCCAGATTTTCATCTGCTCTTTAACTGGACGCTATAGAGCCTTTTCCAATCCCTTCAAAAGCCTTAACGCGATAATGATTGTTGGGTTCTTTTGCGGTACAGGCTTTTGCAATATGGTCTGCTATCAGTTCGACTGTTGTATCAGTGTCTAGAATATATACGCGTTTTTTTGGTAATGTCACGCTGAAATCACCTTGTAGTGCTTTGTATGAAAAAGTAATATGGGCTTTATCCTCTATGACAGTCTCATTACTGATGTCTTCTTGAGTACCAATATATATGTTTCTAAAGCAGGCCGACCAATAATCTTCTAGAGTTTGGTTGCGCTGATGGTTTTCATAAATTTCTATTTTTGAACGGTGACCGTGAACAATACGTTGACAGTTACCATCATGCTTTTTAAGTCCATGACTGTAATGGTAATAAGCACCTTCGATTTCTTCTTCGGATAGCTTAATAGAAACTTCTTTAATGTTATCAGGGAGCTCTTTAAGAATTATTTCTTGTAAGTAGCTCGCAATTGACTTTGGATTGACTGTTTTTAGGTCTAAAATCAAAATAGCATTGTTAGGAGAGATATGTTGATAATTCCCCATCACGTTCTGCCAGCTCAATTCAGTGTTTTCGCCATTTTGTTTTATTTCAAAGTTCTTAGCATGCTTGGTGATAACAAAGCGATGATCTAACTCAGTATCAATAATTGATTTTATTTTCTTTTTTACATGCCCAAAATCAAAAACCATTCCTTGATGATCTAAGTCACCACTGAGTTCAATATCTACATTCCAACTTTCACCTAATATACCTCTCTGGTTATCGAAGTACGAAAAGTCGATAACAGTTAAGTTATTAACAAAAAGATGATTCATGGCAACATCCTGAGCATATGATTTAAACGGGCTGCGTATTCTATCAAAGACTTGCCTGATGTATTTATTTAATTCGTACCGTAATAGATTTATAGCATGATTAAATTTTATACTTTTGTAATTTATTGCATCTTAACCTTGTTAAATCAGGTATTTAGATTAAAGTTATTTGGTGTGT
The DNA here is from genome assembly GCA_047628385.1 of Oleiphilaceae bacterium. GTDB lineage: Bacteria > Pseudomonadota > Gammaproteobacteria > Pseudomonadales > Oleiphilaceae > PZPK01. The sequence continues at coordinate 7,942 of JBLHVH010000054.1, read as the reverse complement.
AGTTAATTTTTTTACTTTGAGAATATGCATTTTTTATATGAGTAATCAACTCAATCATCAAGTTACTGACGCTTTGTTTGCAGAATTATGTAAACTGAGCTCAGAAATCATCAATGAAGCCATTGAAAAAGCAACAAACAATGCCGTTGAAGAACTGTATAGAATGCTTGAGAAATGTGAAGATTGGATACGCCCAGATTTTTCTCTTGCTGTTAACCTATTTGAATCTAACGCTAAATGGTTAGCAGTACAAGTCTCAACAAATACCTTAACTTCCCTTAAAGAAAGCCATGTAAATGAGCAAACTCCTAGCAGCGTGGTCAATGTAAAACCGTTAAAGGAGGCGTCTCTTGATAACTTGAGTCTGGTATCTAAAGGTGAGTTTGAAGATTGGCTTGTCGCGAATATGGGAGTCAAATTTCTGGAAGCAGAGCTTTCTAACGAGCTTTTGTCGGTGACACAAATACTGCATTGTTTATCGGGTAAGCGTCAAGATGCAAAAAGTTGTTCTATCAGTCCGGAAAGTATATTTGAATTTTTAAAAGAAGCCGTAGACTCGCTAGAAATACCACAGGCACCACAAACTCCTTTTTATAAAACTCTTTCACGTAGTTTATTGCCTGACTTAAAAAGGCTTTATGTTGGCGTTGCTCGAGAAGCTCAAAAAGCAGGTTTAAACTATAAATCAGTAAGTTTAGACTTAAGTTCTCAAATTACAGAAGTAAAAAGTCCTACTAATTTAGAGACGGCACAACAAAAAGAAACATCAAATATTAATTACACACAAAGTGTTTTACCTGTTAACCAAAATAAATTTGAAAGTGACTCATTCGGCTATGACTATAGCGAAGGTCTTGGTTCAAGGGAGAGGCACCAACAGAGTAATAGTGCTGATCAACTTTTAAAATTAAATACGCTCTCACGTTTGAACGCAACCGTTTCTAATGGCGGAAAATTAGCAGAAAGTACAGTTGGTCAACTATTTGCTCAACAAAATCCCCTTCAGCTAAACTCTTTAGTTTCAACAATTAGTAAGTTTCAACAAACATTCGGTGATGAATCCGTAGCGAAAGAGCAGGGTACTTTAAGGACTTGGGTTGAGTCTAGCTTAATAGAGGCTGAGATAGATAAAGCGTCTATTGACTCACAAGGTTCAGAGCTGATTGATGTCACTGATCGTTTTTTTGAAGCGGTGGTTGAAAAAATTGGTGTAAGTGGCTTGTTGAAGAAATGGCTAGGGAAGCTAAAAATAACTATTCTTAAGGTTGTACTTCACGATAATAGTTTCTTTTCAGATGTTAACCACCCTGCACGACAATTACTAAATAAATTAGCAAAACTTGCTGCCAATGATCGTTCGGGTAATAAGCGTTTGGAAAAAGTTCTAGATGTTTATATTGATCGTGTCATCACTGACTTTGATGAAGATGAGAACGTCATTGAAAGCGTCGTTGAAGAGCTCGATGGCTTGCTTGAACGCCAAGCAATGGCTTACAAACGAAATTCAGAACGACTTGCAAGAACCTATGAAGGCAAGCAAAAAGTTGCAGATGCAAGGCATATGTTAGTCAAAGACTTAGATGCTTTATTATCAAAAAAATCAGTACCGGCTGTGCTATTGGAACTACTAGATAAAGGAGGGTGGCGAGAGCATTTAACACTCACCATTATACGTTATGGACATAAAGCTGAAGCATATAAAGAAGTTTTAAATGTTGTAGAGCAGTTATTGGAATGGTTAGGTGAAAGTGCTCATAGTTCAGAAAAGTGGGCCTTAGAATTAGAAATGGAACTCGAAGCCCCGTCTCTATTAGATATGGTGACACGTGAACTTGAGATCGTAGGACCGTTGGGATATGAATCTATACTTCAGAGTTTGGAAGATTGTTTATTTAATGATGTAGATCCATTACTTATAAAAATAGATAAGTATGAATGGCCTTTCGAAAAAGAAGAAAAAGACTTAGATGATCTGCAACCGAGTGCTTCAGAACAGAATTTAAGTGGCTATTGGCACAAGCGTATTGTTTCGATGAAAATTGGTGACTGGATTGAGCTCAAAAAAGAACACGGTAAAGTGCATTGCTTAAGGTTAGCTTGGTCTGGTAGTGAATCTTTTAGGTTTGTGTTTGTTGATAGTCAAGGTATGAAGGATGAAGATGTTTCTTTGAATGAGTTGGTCGCTTTATTTAAAGAAAATAAAGCGAGTTTTGTTGATCATGATGAAGTTCCACTAGTCGACCAAGGGCTTCATCAAATGGTGCAGTCAGTGTATGAGGAGCTTTCAAGTCAATCAAATTGTGACCTATTAACGGGCTTATTGAACCGACAAGCCTTTGAGCGAGCTTTAGAGCAAAGTATTGCCGGCGCAGTTACAAATAAGTCAAAAGCAGCGCTTTTATATATCGATTTAGACAAATTCAATATCACCAATACTAGTTATGGTCACCATGCAGGCGATGCTTTGCTGCAGCATGTGGCAAGTATTGTTCGGGATCAAGCGCCTGATAATGCTTTTTGTGGACGACTAGGCGGTAATGAATTTGGCATGATTTTAACAGGTTTTCCTGATGAAAAAGGTATTGAAATTGCGAATAATATTTGTAAAAGTGTTCAAAATGAGCATTATCAATGGGAAGAAAACTCAATTACGAGTACGGTAAGTATTGGATTTGTTTCCTTTAATGTGGAGTCTGATTCTTATAACTCTATTATGCGTAAAGCGGGATTGGCGTGTGAATCTGCGAAAGGCCTCGGTCGTAACCGAGTAGTCGAATACACAGAGCAAGATAAAGATCAGCTTAAACGTGATGAAATGCTTCAATGGGTACAGCGGCTAGATCAAAATTTAGATGAATTGTTAACTTTACGCTGCCAAGAAATTCGCCCCATAAATCCTAAAGGGGATGCGTTATCTCATTATGAAATATTGCTCGGAGTCCGATATGAAGGACAGGTGTTGCCGCCAGGTATGTTGATTGAGGCCGCCGAGCATTTTGGACGAATGGCGAAAGTTGATCGCTGGGTTGTTCATAATGTACTTGAATGGATGGAAACACATGCTTCAGTAGTGGCTAAATCGGATGGCTTTTCGATTAACTTATCTGGTAACTCAATGAGTGATGACACCTTTTTGGAATTTTTATTAGGAGAATTTGCCGCGAGTACCGTTTCTCCAGAATTGATTTGTTTCGAAATTACAGAAACAGCAGCCATTACAAACTTAGCTGACGCGACTGAATTTATTCGAGTACTGAAAAAAACGGGTTGTAAGTTCTCGTTAGATGATTTTGGTTCAGGACTGTCTTCTTATGCCTACATACAAAAACTTCCTGTCGACTTTATTAAAATAGATGGTATTTTTATACGTAACCTCGCTACAAACGAACAAGATAGGGCGCTTGTAAAATCGATTAACGAATTAGCCCATTTTATGGGAATGAAAACTGTTGCTGAATTTGTAGAGAATTACGACATCTTAGAAGTATTAAAAGAAATAGGCGTCGATCATTCTCAGGGTTATGGTATTAAAAAACCAGGTTTGTTGGCAGACTTAAGCTAATATCTAAACTTTTCACATTAAGGGCTCTTGGTAATTATTTGTGCATAGGCTTGTAATACGCGCTTCGTAATATCCTCATTGGTATTTTCTAGGCGGTCATCTAAAATTTTGCTTGCCGAATTGATTTCTTGTTTACTGAAAGGGCAATTAGCGGGAAGTTCGCGGTTCAGTTTCTTATACGCGGCATAATTAACCGGAAATAATTGATAGTTTTGAAGAATCGATTGATCAATCATCTCAGCGACTAGCTTATGATCTAAACTTTGAGAAGCTTGGGATGTTATGCTCTTGCCAAAATGTATATGAATATTGCCTTTATTTCCTTCAAGCCCTTTTTTTGCCGCATTAAAATCATCTAGTTTATCTTTTGCATAATTAGCGTTTTCATATTGAGCGGCCAGTTCAACTGATTTATCAATATCGCAAGGGTCCCATTCGTAAGAGAAGCTCACTGGGACAATGTTGAGTTCAGAAAGGTAGTTGTGGGTTAATTCGTGCTTAGGCTTAGCGAGTCCAAGCATTTTAATAAGTGCGGGGTTAGTCTTGTCTATATTATCTTTCGCGCGACCTTCTTTCTGGGCAATCCAAATGTTTTCTTTTTTATTAAAACGCAGGAATTGAATATAAGATGATTGAATCTTCATGGCTTTTAAAATTGCACGCGGTGACTTTATCGAACGGAAAATTTTAAAACATCGATTTAATAAAGCGAGGTCACAAGCACTAGGGTGTTGAAGTAAATTATCGCCAATAGCGCAATTTGCCGTTGAAAATGAATGCGCACGTAACGCTTTATTTAATAACAGTGGGTCCATCACGATATCTCGATGATTCGAAATGAAGATATAAGCTTGGCTTGAATCTAAATCCGACAAACCAGAAACAGAAAATTTTTCATAACGTTTTTCTATTATTGGAAATATCGTTTTCTCTACCCAGTCTTGTAAATCACCTATTTTTTCAATTTTGGCAAGTGTGTTAAGTTTATCTTTAAGAGGCTCGTTAAATGCTAAAAAAAACTGTCCGATGATGGACAAAAAATAATTGTCATTCAATAAGCGCTGAATGACTAGCTTGACTTCATTATTTTGATAGCATTGAATCTCTTTAAAACTTTCTTGCCATTCACACGAAGACTTTTTTATTAAGGACATTTTAGTTTCTATAATTATGTTTTTGGAACACACTTTCATGTGCTTTTGCTGAGTATAGTTAAAAACGACAAAAAACTCACATTCATTCACTTACTTATTTAATTTAGTATGCAAACAACGATGAAAAATTTATTAGTTATTCAATTTGCCAAATGGCCCGTGCTCGGCAATGTCAAAACACGGTTAGCGTACTCAATAGGAGATGAAAAGGCACTTGAAGTGCATATGGTCTTGATGGGAGAGGTACTAGATAAACTTATTTTAGCGCAGTTAGAGGGTGTTTTGGCTGACGTACAGCTATGGTTGAATGATATGCCTGCAAATAGTGGGAAAATGTCAGAAATATTTAAAAAAACGCATGTAAATAACATTTCTTGCTTGCTTCAAAAAGGAGATAACCTTGGTAATAAAATGGCCAACGCCATTATTTTATCATTGCAGAGTTATTCAAAAGTGATCATTTTAGGCAGCGATTGTCCAAATATATCGACTGAAACACTTGCTAAAGCCAGTGAGGCATTAAATAAAACAGATGTTGTGCTTGGCCCAGCAGAAGATGGTGGATATGTGCTTATCGGAGCCTCAAAATTTAATGAAAATATATTCAATAATGTGGCCTGGGGTCTGGGGGAGGTGTTTGTTAAAACAGTTGAAAATATGAATGAATTCAACTTTTCTTATTCAATATTAGAGCAATCTTGGGATGTTGATGATCTTGCTGACTATGAGCGCTGGTGTAAATTAAAACGAGTTTAATTAAACGCTAACTCTAAAAGTTGAACATATTGACTTCTGAAAATATGTTAATTTTATTCGGCTCAAGTAGCGACGTACATGCAAATATAATTGGGCTGTAAGTAAATCAGTTTTATGTGTCGACAGATATATGATTTAGACACTTACAGCTTGTATATTATTTTTTTAAACTAAATGTTCTACTTTATTTAGACGTAGTGGGGAATTCTGCAAAAACTTCACTCATGCTAACCTTAACACGCTCTTGTATCGGTGTGTTTTCATTAATTGTGTGAAGATCACGGACTGTTGAAGCCTTCCAAACAACTTCACTCGTCTTTGAGTCTAAAGCGTTGACAAGCATACTGGCCTCATCTACGGATTCAGTCGTTGTGCGAGAGTAAACATTACTCTTCACTGGGATTGCTTCAATTCTAAGTTGTTCTCCATGCTTTATTTTGATTTTGTATTTAATGATTAAGTCAGCAGTATTAACATCAATTTGGGTATAACCTTTAGCGTTTAATTCATTAGCAATGGCTTTGTTAATAATAGGAATAACATTAATTTCAGAGCCATTTAAGGCTACTATCTTATACGTTTTATATTGATTAAATGCCGAAAGAGGATTAGTACTTGAATGAACTTCAAGTGGAGGTGTTTGGCACGCCATTAAGCTCAGCACAAATGTAGAAAGTATTGAAAGCTTAACGAATGCTGAAGTTAAGTTAGCGATGCGAGAAAAATATATTGTCATAGTTAATTCCATTTATTACCATTTATCATGTCGGTACTACATGATGGGTACTACATGTACAGAGTATCTGATTTTTAAGGTTGTTTAAATTGAAAGTTGTGCAAATTAAATTAGGTAGGCTGTATTCTAAAAATATTGCTTTGATTGTAAATGTTTTAATAACTGTATTCTGGCTTTAAATTAGCCAGAATACAGTTTTATTAAAGCGACTTATTTTTTAACAAAGTACACGGAATACTCGCTTTTGATATTTTTATTATCTGCAAATTTATGTAAATGCTTCTCTGCTAGTGTCAAGGCTACCGTTTTTCTGTGGTGGTTTAGAACTTTAGTTAGCGTCCATTCTGGTTTAGCAAGTAGCTCTAATACTGAGCCTAATATGTGAGTTTGATTATTGTCGGTAAACCAAGCTTGACGACACCCATCGACAGAATAGAAATATTCATTTTTAATGACACCTCCCCAGTACTCACTATATTTATCGGCTAAAATAGTTGACCTTAAAGCGCGAATGTTTGCAGATGTACGTTTTAAAGACTGTTTATTGATAAGTTGCTGTATATCTTTAGTTGCGATATCAGGTGTTTTAACCAGTTTTACATTCAATACACCTTGCTCATTTAGGCTGTTTTTTACAAGTGATATAAAAGAAGCATCAATACTGCTAGCATCACCGCTTAAAGACGCAAAATGTATTTGATTACCATCCTGTAAAAAACGTCGAGCTAAAGATAATGGCCAAAATGCAATATTGTCGAGCTTTTCTGTTTCTGCTTTAAGGTGGCTTTCAGCAAGATTTTCCAAACTGTTTTCAACCGCTAGCACATCAACATCAGTAAAGTGACGCGCATAACTAAATGCTTTTTGAGACGCATCGACGCCAGCAACTAATAATAAGAGTCGATCGGGTAATAGGGAAGTATCAATTCCAAAGCTTGTTCTCATTTCACTTTTTAATGATTGGTGATTAAAAAAATCAATTTTATTCCAGCGAGGGAAGGGTGCCGGCATGTCTTCTTTAGCAATTAAAAGTTCATCTTGTTTTTCAGGGAATTGTTGCTTGAATCCTTCTCTTTCAGCTCTGCGATAAAGTGAGCCTGACATTAAAGGAATAAGCGCGTCAGGCCAGGCATTAAGTTGGAGCTCAGTCAGGTTTACCGCATAGGCTTGAGCAAAAAATGATTGATACATACCAACTACAATTAATGCACCGGTTACGTCTTCCATTCGCCAAGGCTGTTGAAGAGTTTGAGTGAGTACAAGATTAAAGTGATCAACCTTGGATTTTTCATCTTCATTCAAAACGAGTGCATAGTTATTACGTTCGTTGTAAGTGGCGATTGCGACGGCTAAAAGTTGAAGTTCATCGCGTAATTGACGCGTTTCAGCGGCCTCTAAAAGAATGCTTTGGCGAAGTAATGTAATAAACTCTTCAACAAATGGGTTGGGTAATGTGCACTTTAAAAGTGAATGATAAACGAGAGGGTCGTATGCGACTTGCAGAATATCGATAGGTGCATTGGGGTTCTCTAAATCATACTTTTTAGAAATGAGTGCCGCAGCAAAATGACCAAGACGTTCATGTGCAAGTTCTTTGTATGAGAAAAGGTTAAGAAGGTCTTTTTCAAGCTCTACTTGATAACTATCAATTTTGATATGAGCACAGCAGTTAAGCATGCCTTGCAAAATCGTATCATCGTCGTGGCCATAGTTGACCAATGAGCGGTAATGTAA
>JBLHVH010000053.1:0-17458 GCA_047628385.1 Oleiphilaceae bacterium | reverse complement strand
GTTATTCCGGTTAAAGGTGGGGAGAACCGGGGTCGTGATTTAAAACATGATTTTGTCGTGGTGGGGTACCATGATAGCCACTTGATTCAAACAGGCGATGATTGGCGGGTAGATCTAAAACGACCTGATACACGCAAGTATGATGCTTATCGACAAGCCGCTGTGATTTGGGTCTCTGATGGCGAAGACCCGCGCCCGATTCAAGTGGCTGGCGGTTGGTTGCCAGCTAAATGATTTTTGGGGGGCAGCTGAATATGGCAGGTAAAGCAAAAAATATAAAGTAAATGATGGTAGTGAAGTTGGCGTTCACCACACTGTAAAAGCGTTTACTAAGAAAGGCGGAGAAGTTGATATGACGGTAAGCGTAGTGCTTAGAAAATCCCCTGATGATGAGCAAGCTAACGATGATCAACATCATCATACACCACTAAGAGGTTTTACCACAGTTCCTCTAAAATCCGCGCCGTTTTATTATCTGTATCATGTTATTAATGTGCTAAGAGGGCGTCAGGAAGATGCCACTCTGAAAGTGTGATTACTTTGGTTATAAGTTTACAGCCAAGGTAATTAAACTGCCATGGAGATGTGCATACGCTTACCTTTATTCACTCAAAGATGATGGACTAAATTGTGTTTTTGAAAATGCTTGCTGGTCGTTTTACTGAGCTTAATTCTTAGCCTTTGTTGGTCGCGTTATTTTTACCTTGAATCAGGCATTAAGTTGGCTAGGCGCTATGGGTTTATCATTTAATTCTAGTGAGCTCTTGGCACAAGTATTGTGTAATGCATTTTAGCGCTGGTCAAACTTTGCCTTATGTCGGCGATCACTCGACTTTCTATCATTAGAATTCAGGTACAAATATAATTGCCGATGCGTCTTACCGTTGCTACGGCGGACCGAATTTCGGCGGTCATCATAATGTTTATAGTGACAGTTACAATGTTTACAGTCGCATTCAGACAATGGCAAGTGAGGCGCACTATGTGATAAATAGCGAGCTCCCTGCTGTTTTTTTACGCATGCGCAAACGCTTACTTGTATTTCTATTTCAGCATTAGGATTTAAATGAGAGTCTTCAGGTTCAATTGCAACGCAGTGGTAAGGATGATATGCGTGGCAGTGTCTTTTTGAATGTCCAGATGACCGTTTTTGTTTGAGTTGATACACAATATATTTTGCCGCTAAGCGCATTGTGATGGTGCAAAAGGTGATAAGATTTTTGGGTACTATAAAGAATTGTTTCATATTTTATGCTCCCTGCACTGAAACCAGGTTTAAACCTGATTTTGTATGAACGACAACGCGTCATGTTTAGGTAAGATTTGCGACAATATCTGTCGTCCTTAGATACTACTCAACTGAAAAACGGGTATTCACAGTAGTAAATGATTTTGAGCCTTTCAAATACATTAGAAGTATTAAAATAACGGGGTTCATAACAAAATAAAGCGTTGCAATACTATCCACTATACTAAGTGATTTTTGTCTCGTTATCAGTGCGAATTGTTTCACCCGATAACGTAACAGACTCATTAATCTATCAGCGGGCCTATCATCATCTAAGGTTTTTCTGGACGGTTGATAGCAAAATTATTTTTGCTATCTGCTTGGGCGACGAGCTTAATGTTAAGACGTTTTGAGTCTGTTCGTGTTATTACTCTACGGTGGAGAAAAACGTAGGAATTAAGAGTCAAATAACTGATCTTCTAATGTTTTACCTCGCGTTAGTTGTCGATATGACCAGCCCTTTTCTGAAAGTATCTTTAATAATTGTTGATCAAGATTAGGCGATTTTTCGATATTATATTTAAGCACAAACTCATTCTTATTTTTACAGGCGATAGACGCTACATTCGCCAAGCCCTTTAATGTGGTTTTAACCTCTTGATCTTGATGGGTGTTCATTAATACTGTTAAGAAGTCCCATTCAGTTTTTTCGTTTAGCGTTACTTGGGTTTGTTGCTGAAGTTGGCCTTGCTCTAATAACAGCACCGTATCACAAAGTCGCTCCAGCTCCTGCAAATTATGCGAGCTGATCAGAAATGTTGTTGAGTCTGAAAGCGCAGTAATTTGCTGCCTTATATTCCGCGCATTCGCTGGATCTAACCCGGCAGTGGGCTCATCAAGAAATACCAACTTAGGGCTACCAATAAGCGCTTGAGCAATCGCCACACGCTTGCGCATCCCATGACTCAAGCTGCTAGGTAAGCTTGTTATCGATTCTGTTAGCTGCATCAACTCAAGCACTCGGCTGGCCTCAATTTTAGCCGCCTTACGGCCATAGCCTTGCAGTCGAGCGTAGAAACTCAACTGTTGATGTATTGTAAAAGACGGGTCAAATTGCGCGTCTTGAGGCAAAGCAGACACCTGACCAAATAATTTAGACGATCCTGGCTTATGCCCTAACAAAGAAATACTGCCAGAACTAGGGAGTAAGTAACCACAGAGAATACTAAAGAGTGTCGTCTTACCCGCGCCATTTGGCCCCACCAAAGCAATAGGTGAACCGGACTCTAATTCGAAACTCACATTATTTAAGGCTAGATTAGAGCCATAACGTTTGGATAAATTCTTGCATTGAATAATGCTGCTCATAGTGACGTCCTCTGCATAAGCAAGCGACCAGCAAACAGTAATATGATGCCTTGTAACAAGGGTACGTAGGCTAACGAAAAAGTTTCGGTTTGCGGTAAATTTGCTAATTCGGACAGTTGTCGTCCAGGAATAATCAGGTCAAAGATTTCGAAAAATGGAAAGTAGTGACTAATACCTTGAATAATCGCTGATGCTAAGACCCAAATTAACGTCGCGAGTACCGTTACCTGTCGGGTGGACTTCACCGTCAACGATAGCAGTGACATCATCGCGGTAATTGGAATCAATACCATGAAGAGATTCGCCACAATAATACCCGAACTCACTAACCCCGCCGCCATCACGGAATCATCATGCATCACAGCAGCAATCAATGCGCTTGCCGTAGTCGCCAAGATTAGCACCATTTGAATTAACATTTGAGAAATAAACCGGCCAAAAAAGATACTGTCACGATCAGCACGAAGTACTAAAAAACGAAGGGTTCCCCGACTCCGGTCAGAACATGTTTGATTCGCCGTCATGACTAAACACAATACTGGAAAAAGGTATAACGCCACGCGCCAATAGCTCGTCAATTCGGGAACCGGCCAGCCAGCATCTTGGGCCATTAACGTTGTAATATTGAGCACTAAGTAGTTGAGTACAAAATACCAAACCAAACCGAAGGTGAACAAATACATCCATCCTCTCGTACTGAGGAATACACGACTAAATTCAAAACGAATAATAAGCCACACGGATCTTAAAAATTGCACTGGACTGGATAACATATAATGCTCGATTGTTTCTTGTGGCCTAGCAACCGCCCGGAAAGATCGGTGTGGACGTTTAAACTTTAATGTATGACGTGAATACAGTTCACCCTAGTTTTAAAATGAGCCTTTTAAGTGTGAACTGTATTTGTGACTGACTAGCTGATTTTAAGACTGGTATTCACATCGTCTCGAATTTTTCGATATAACTCAGCATCAGTTTCAAGTGCCTTTAAGTTTGACTCAGGGAAAATTTCCTTAAGCTTGGCTTGCGCTTCATCTGTTTCCAAAAGCGATGGCATAAATTGTTCTAACAAACGTAGCATCACTGCCGGTGAAACCGATGCACCAGGTGATGCGCCTAGTAGTGTGCTGTAAGATTGATCGTCTGACACAATGATTTCGGTACCCATCTGAAGGTCGCCATCTTTAATGATTTGAACCCGTTGGCCTGCTGGTGATATTTCCCAATTGAACTTGCTTCCAAGGCCTGGTGCAAAAGCGTCTAGATCTTCGAGCATTTTAGCTTTGCCCACGAATGTCTCTGCAATGAGATATTTCATTAAAGGAAAGTGTTCTAGCGCAACGTTTAATAGGCTCGGTATGTCATGTAAACGCATTGAACGTAAGTATTCGATAAATCCACGGCCTTTTTCTAGTACTGGCTTAAATGTCGCGAATGGACCAAACAGTAAATAATGTTTGCCATTAGCTGCACGCAAGTCTAAATGGGGAACTGACATCGGTGGTGCACCTACCTTCGCCTTACCATAAGTTTTTGCCGAATAATGTTTAGCATCTTCTTCGCTGATCGGTGCTAATAAAAAGCGGCCACCAACAGGAAAACCTGCAAAGCGTGTTCGTTCAGGCAAATGGCTTAATTTAAGTAAAGGAAACGCACCTCCACCAGCCGCAACAAATAATTTATCAGCTTTGTGTTGTACTTTTTCACCAAATTCGGTGGTTTCGATTAACCAGCGGCCAATGGGGTTTTTGTGTACGCGTTTTACATGTGTGCCGTAATGAATGTCAACCCCGTCTTGCTTTTCAAGGTGGGCGGCCATCGCTTCAGTTAATTCTTGAAAGTTGACATCGGTACCAAGTTTTATCATGGTGGCTGCCATTTTTTCAGAACGCGGGCGGTTTTCCATCGTATAAGGAATCCATGACTCGATTTCGTCATGGTCTTCTGAGTATTTCATGGTTTCAAAAAAATGATGCTGAGTCATTTCTTTAAAACGAAACTTGAGCATATCAATGCTGTTTTCATGAACTAATGTGCAGTGTTTGGTTGGATGAATAAAACTGGCTGGGTCCTTGATAATACCGTTGTTGATCAAGTAGGCCCAAAATTGCTTTGCGACATTAAACTGGGCATGAATATCGAGTGCTTTTTCAATTTCGATCAGATCTTCATCAACCGGCGTGTAGTTTAATTCACAATTTGCTTCGTGACCGGTCCCCGCGTTATTGAACACACTTGAGTTGCTCTTTCCTGGTCCTGATAAACGCTCTAAAATCGTAATTTTTAGAGCAGGGTTTAGCTCTTTGGCTAATGTTGCGAAGGTAATCCCCATGATTCCTGCGCCGACTATGACGATATTCATATTAAACTCTTGCTCAATAAAGGCGGTTAAATGTGTATGAAGATAATAGTCAGAGTTGGCAATACTAGTATTTGTTAGTAAAGCCAAAGAGGTTTTTGTTATTTTGATACGACTACATTATTTTATATCCGATATATTTGTGCGCTTAATAGCGGTCTCGGATTTAATTAGTGGCTATTTTATACAAAAACCTGACTCATTTCACTATTGATAAACGCATTGGTTTAAAAAATTCTTTTAAATAGATGTCTCAGCGAATTGTTATCACTTGTATCTATTAAGTGAATTTTTGATTTTGAATAACTGTATTTCGTGGGAAGGCTAAAATGGCTTGTAAATAGTTTTAAAAAGTGTAAATGGGTGAGTGTTTTTTCTATGGGCGCTATATTTTATTACTTTAGGTAATGGTCTAAGCAAAGGTAGGTAATCCCTGTGCCTGATATTAATCTCAGCAGATATTTATAATGAGTTGGATCAAAAAAGGTGAAAAATTGTCAGGCTAGGTGTATGTTGCATTTTAACAAACACTTATTTAAAAATAAGAATTATAACGAATTTTAAAAGGAGATCGTGTGAACAAAGTACTTAAGTGGACGACAAAGCTAGTGATCATATTATCGGTATTATCGATAGTCGTTTTGTTTGCAGGACCTATTGGTTATAAAAGTGGTGCACTCCCGTTACAGCCTGCATTATTATCGTTAATTGTGTCGCTGGGTATTGCTGTATTGACGCTGGTTGCATCTTTAGTCTTGTTCTTTGTGGGTAAAGAAAGTGGCTTTAGTTATAACCGAAAGTTTCTATTCGTGGCTTTTCTGATAAGTCTTATGCCGAGTGCGTTCGTTGGGGCTCAATTAAATATGGCAGCTTCGGTACCTGAAATTCATGATATTACAACGGATACCCTAAATCCTCCTATGTATGATGAAATCATTGCACTTAGAAAAAATGCACCTAATAGCCTCGTGTATGAATACCAAGGCTCAGCAAGAAAATTAGCGGCGTTACAAATCGCCGCATACCCAGATTTAAAACCTTTAACCTCAGCATTATCAGTCAATCTCGCGATTAAAAGGGCCGTCGATATTTTAAAAAATCAGGGGCTGGACGTGATTAATGTGAATGCTGTTAAAGGTATCATTGAAGCAACAGCAACCAGCTTTTGGTATGGCTTCAAAGATGATGTGGTGGTTCGAATTCAGGCGACAGAACAGGGTAGTAAAATTGATTTGAGGTCAGTGTCTAGAGTCGGTCGCAGCGATGTCGGAGTAAATGCCATCAGAATTAGAACCTTCAGCAATGAGTTTAAGGTGCGTGAGTAAAGTTAGTTAGCCAGTAAGCGCCACTGGATTAGCATTTTCTTATAACCACAGCGATCATTTGGGAATCCTATGCAATCGGGGTGTTTTAAAAGTAACTCTAATTGCTGGACAATGGCATGGGCTAACTTTTTAGTTTGTGCGTGTAAGTAACGTCTAATTAGGAAACTTAAACGCATTTCGATAATATGTGGTGAAGTACCCAATGTGCTGTTTGAACTGTTATATCGACTCATATTTTTCACCTTTAAATGATTAGATTCTAAATTAATTAATTAATTGTTTGGTCTGGTCTGACTCAATGAAGAAAGCGTACGAAGACCTTGTGTGAAAGACGATAAGCTTGCATGAGCGATCATAATGAGTTGTTTCGTTTGTTTGCTGCAATGACGCTTTACTCTTTGGTAGGCGTCATGACTGATGCAATCTGTTGGGCAAAGAATTGCGTCAGCCTGGGCTAAGGCGCCACTAAGTTTGCGTCGGCTATCTTCTTTTCCACCATCATGATAAATAAATGAACCATTGTTATGTTCAACGAGCGCCTTGAAGTAAGGGCATTGGTTTGCACGACCACCAACGAAAAGAATGTTTCGTCCTTCAAGGTTGCTAATTGTGTAATCTTGCTGACAGTTTTTTTTATCGTTATCAGGCTGCTCTAGAGTGCTTTCCTGAATACCCTTAGGGGTAACGGGTAGCCGTTTTTTTAATGTCATTTGGCTTGTATTTAGCTCGTTTAAGTATTCGGCTGTTTCCTGTTTTAAAAAACTCGTTCGTTTCTGTTCATTCTTTAGTTTTATTTTAAGTGCCTGATAGTGGTTTTTTAATATGTTCAGTTGTTCTGTCGTGGTGTAAAGGCGTTCTGAAATACCTTCAATGGTTGTCTGTAGTTGCTGGTGCTTTTGGCTGGTTTCAAACTCATGGATACGCTGCCTTAGGTGTCCTACGTCGATCGTGTCTTGTTCAAGTTGAGTTTGAATTCTTTTAAGGTGGTCAATTTCATTTTGTTTTTTTATCAAACGTTTACTGAACGCATCGTTATTTTGAGTTAGTGCTGTTTCAGCCAACGCTTTCTCGTGCCTTGTTTTACTTAATAACTTGATATCGGTTCGAGTACTGGCCCCTGATAAGTGAGATAACATATGCACCTCACCAAACGCGCGCTCAAGCAAGTGTTTGTCAGTATAAGGGTGGGTTACGATCATCCAGTAAGTGCCTGCTATATCTCCAGATGAGAGTGCTGCTTCCCAGATCGATAATAATTCAGTCTTATCTTTTATGCCGGAGCTAAGTTTAATAATGGTATTAAATTTTTTATCTAAACGCTTCTGGCATTGCCGGGTGACGCCGTCTGCTTGTTTTGCTAAATAGACAAAAGCACTATGTAAGGTATAGTCAAATTCGTGATGACTTGCTGCAGGTAAATGGTTCTTTGCAATAAAGCGTAATTCCTCAAGTGTTAAGCATGTACCTATAACGCTGCAATGAAAGCTTGTATCTAATTGCCAAAGCTTCTTCCGACTATTTTTTTTGTTAGGGGTAGGGCTTGATATAGTTTTTGGTGGTGAGAGTTCTTTATTGCTACACATAGGCATCCTTGATTGAAGCGTATCTTTATGCAAATGATAATCGTTATCATTTAAAAGTCAAGGTTACTGACTACAAATAACAGAAAAAAATATGTTGACGTGAATAAAAAGAGCTTAGGTGTGCTCAGTTTGGGCAAAGTAAATGACTGGCATTATTAATGCTAAGCTAAGATGCGAATATCAGTGTTAGCTTTTACGGTGAGAATATCTGAGGGTTTTATTCCTCCAATTTCTTTGAATACCCTTGAAAACTGTGCAGAATCGGTAAAACCTACTTCGATTACGGCGTCGGTCAATGTTAGTCCTAGGCCCATTTTTATAGCGATGATGTAAATGCGATACCATATTCTGTAGCGGCGAATGGGGATACCGATATTGTTTTTAAATAACTGACATAAATGAGGTTCAGATAGCCCAACTTGGTGTGCAATGTCAGCAACGGATATATTTTCTCTATAGTTCTCTTGGATAATAGAAACTGCTTTGATTACCCTTTTATCAGGGTGGAAATTTATGCCAGGCTCAAAGTTATTTAACCAAGTACTCATCTCTGCAAATAAATTCGTTGCTGATGGCCGTGTATTCCAAATAAATTGAATACGTTTGATGGCATCATCTTCATCATAAAAATCACTGTATACGGTTGAGGTCTGGTCTATAGAAATTGTTTGTTGCATCTTAGGGGTGAGTGATGCTAGGTCAAAGCCCATTACGTCTAAGAATCCATGCGAAATAACCGACCCGTGTGTATCAATACTTACTTTAATACCCGGGGGGAGTAAAAAAGTTTTGCTGAAGTACGTTTTGTTGTTTATATGGTCAATTAATTCAATTTCTTTATCTATGGAGACAAAAAAACTGGGGGCGGCACTAAATAAGGGGAGAGGGTTGGTCAGACGCCCGATAAAAATAGTTCTTTTTTCTGATAAATACAGTAGATCTTTTAGCTTTGCTTGAGTCATGTTTCTCGTATTATTGTTGCAAAAAAACAGCGAGCTTTAAATACAAAAAGTATAGACCATAGTTTAAAATTCAATGGCCTATACGAGTTTTTTTTAATTTATATGACTATTAGCTGCTTAAGTCTCTTACTCTTGCCTGAGAAAGTTCACTTTCGCCCTCAAAGTAACTATCTTGCAATGCTTGTAATTGTTCAGATTGATCCTGTTCAGATAAACCTGACTGACTCATTTGTTGCTTATCAAGCAGGTATTGTTGGTAGCGTTGATCAAAATTATTTTGCTTATCCTGGTAGGCAATAATTTCATTCGATGCTTCTTCTGAGTAATTGTGATCTGCCAATGTTTGCTTCAGGTCATCGGAAGAAGATGTCAGTATCGCATGATGAATATCTTTGTGTTTTGCGCCATCTGCAATGACTGAGTCTTCGGTTTTCTGTATGATTTCTGGTAGCTTTTCTCTGTAAAATGCTTGCATTGCTATTTTTTCATCAATAGAAAGAGCATCATCGTGTTGGACTTTAATTGAGGCTAATGTGTATTCGCCATAGGCTTCTTCGAGCTCAAAAAAAGCAGTAACGGTGTCAGCGCTCATTGTTTGTCGTCGAATAGACTTCATTTTTTCAAACGTGCTTTCTAGCATATCTATTTGATATTGTTTTGTCTGTTGATCGGCCGGAATCATGCTTTGGGACATAAGTTCTATTGCTGTTTTCTTATATAATAAATACTCATCCAATACTTGCATTGCCTGTTCGACGGCCGATGCTGGTAAGCTACCTTCGGCTAATTTTTTGATTTCAGCTAGCGCTACTTCGGGGGTTACTTCGCCAGCAGTGTTTAAAAAGTAGTCAAATAAATCTCTCACCTCAAGATCGATTATTAGGTTACCTGAAGCGTCAGATTTTAACTGCCCATCAATGTCGGTACCTTCAAGAGAGGTGGCAAAAGGAATATTTAGTCTTATAGGGGTTGATGCAACCGCAGAATCTAATGCTTCAATAGGGGCTTTTTTAATTTGAGGTGCAGCGTTAATTATTGCCTCAGTTGCTGAGTTAGTAATATTAGTCGTTATTAAGTTGTTATCTAATTGTATTTTTTGGGTTTCTAAGGGATCAGTTAAAAAAACAAGTGCTCCAATTATCATTGCACCAAAACTTAAATAAATAACTTTATTTTTTTTTGTTATATTTTTCATTTATTCCACTCCGAGCATTCTTTACACCACCTTTGTTAGGGTGATTTCGCTAGTAATCAAATCGTAGGTATTAAAGGTAGATGTCCATTGCAGAAAAATACTTCTTTGCTGCAATGAACGATCGTTAAATTGACTTATAGACCTGCATTTTTAAGACGATTAGCTTGGCTGCGGTAGAGTGAAATAGGGTTCGTCCACAAAGACCGAATACCAAATAAATGGTTGACCGCATCAATATGATTTAAGTTATAAGAAGTGCTAATAACTCTACCCATTTTAGTCGCACAAGCAGCAACTAAACCGTCATTGTCTTCACCGCGCTTAAACGCTTTTGAAGTGATGTATAAAAAGGCATCGGTTACATCAAGTACATTTGAGAGTGGGCTTTTTCCAGTCCATGAGTACATTTTGATGTTGTTATTGTTAATTGAAACGTTCTCAGATGAACCTCTGCAATAAGTTCTATTCACGCCTTTCCAGCCTAGAGCATTGTTTAAGTTTATGGTTCCTCTCGTTGTAAGTGTCTCCAGAGCGGCAAGACCATCTTGAGGGTTATTGCTTGATGAAAGTTGATTAACAACATTCCCTAAAGCGATTGCAATGGCATCTGCACCACCGGCGATCCATGAACCCGGTCTAATCACACCGGCTAAAACATCAGCAACCTTTGATCCATAATTAACGCCATTGATCGAAGTTATGGATGCAATCTTGTTAGGAATAATTGAAGCGGCAACACGTGAAGTAGGAGCGCCTTGGCTATGAGCCATAATATTTACTTTACTGACGCCTAAGCCAGAGATGTAATTCGCAAGCTGTCTGCCACGTGCTTCACTTGAATTAACAAACGAAATACTAACGGTGTTAACTTTAGCACCACTACGTTCGAGGTTATAAGGTATTTTATGAAAGTAATTGATTAAGCCACCAAGGGTGTCGAAGCCAGTTACGCCATGCACTAATACAATAGGATATTTTGTTTTAGTGTAAGTGCTTGCTTGTGTGTTTAATGAGACTAACACGGTTGTTAAGCAGATTACTGCCGTTAAAAGATTACGCATGATATTTTCCTCAAATTATTTTTATATTAGAGAACTTATCGTATTTTTATTAGATGATTTTTAATGTACGATTTTTATCGTACATAGGTAGATAAATTATGAGTAAGTGTACTCGTAATTATCAAACCAGTACTAAACTGCAAGAATACAATGGGCATCTATTGTTATTTTTTTAAAAGACTCACTCTGTTTCGAGCGATGACTCTGGAAATTACGTTATTTTATTGTTGTGCAGAGTGATTGAACTAATCTAGGATTAGCTTGGTTTTTTCTGGTAAAAGCACGACTTCGTCGCATTTAAAGAAAAAAATTACGCTAAGTATGCAGAAAAATCTATTAGGTGCATGTCACTTTATACGTTATATCTACTGAACAATAAAATTATGAATAAAACAAAACTACTATTAACGTATTTTCCGCGCAGATCATTGTGTTTATTATTTCTATCACTCATGTATATATTTATGAGTGGCTGCACTAGTTTAAGTTCGCTTTTATTTTATCCAAAAAAACAGTATATCTATACGCCTGAGAAGCTAGGTTTAAGTGCCGAGCGAATTAGTATCAAAACGACTGATGGCGCTATCTTGGCTAACTGGTTATTGAAAAGTTCGGTTGAACCTAAAGGAACTATTTTGTTTCTGCATGGCAACGGTGAAAATATTAGTACACATATTCAAAGTGTTGCATGGTTGCCACAACATGGGTATGAGGTATTTTTATTAGATTACCGTGGGTATGGTAAATCAACAGGGACTTCAACGCTTTCTAGTGCTTTATCAGATATAGAAGATGCTCATCGCTGGCTAAGTAATCGATTCATAAATACTCAGAGTAAAAGACCTTTATTTATTTTTGGACAAAGCCTCGGTGGCGCACTCGCTATTACTTACGCCGCTAATTATCAACAAGGGTTTAGCAGAATAGACGCGGTGATTTCAGAGTCGGCCCCCGCAAGTTGGCCACAAATAGCAAGAGAGGCGATGCGCAGTCACTGGATTACTTGGCTACTTCAAATACCTGCATCATTGATGCCTAGCGCATATGACGCTGAAGATCATATATCTAAAATTACGCCTATTCCGATATTGTTAATGCATAGCCAAAAGGACACCGTTGTTGAATATCACCACGGCCAACAATTACTTGAAAAGGCGAAGGGTAATGCTGTTTTGTTAGAAACACAGGGAGGACATATTGCAGGCTTTAACGATATAAATATTCGGCAATCGTTCTTGGACTTCTTGGTTACAGTGAAAAACTAGGACTGGAATTTTAAAATATACAATGTTTGTGCATCGTTGTGTACCATCAAACCTAAGCTCAATAAATATGCTACTCATTGGAAAAGAGCATTAAGTATTAATGGGTCAATGGCTGTATTTTGATTGATGCAAAGAACGCTTGGCTATATTAGATGAACTCTTTGGTTCTATTTCATCTAAATTTAGTAAACGCTTATTTGGTATAATGCTTATAAGGTCTGAAGGCAGCTGATGGATTAATATTTGTTGCAGAGGAGGGTAGGTGGTGGAGATTTTTAAAAAAATTAATTGGCTTACTATTTTAGTGTTATGCATTTTTGCACAAATGGTATCAGCAGAAACTGTTGTTGTACAACTTCAAGATGCGTTAGAACGTAAGCCTGTTTTGGGTGAGCGTACTACCCGTATTGATGAAGGTTTGACACCATCTGATATTGAGAAAATGCTCAACATACATGGCTCAACTGCGGCGGGAAATGTGTCCAATAACACCATGAATTACCTTCCTTACGAAGAAATGGGTGTGTATGGGGTAGAGTATGAGAATATCTTTATAGACAGGTATTTGTATGAGCCTGGTTCTTTTCGATCTAACATGGACAAAAATCCTGCTAGTTCAGATACTGGTGGGACGTCTAGTCAGTAAATTTAATTCATGGCTGGTGAGAATTTTTGCCTAGAACAAAACTTATAATGCCCAAGGAATCTTTCGAAGGGTCATTTCTAGCTGGCCAAGTGAAACGGTACTGTTGTGTTCTAGTATTTTTTCAGAAATTAGTTTGCCCTCTGACCGCAGGCCATTTGTTGAATTATGGTCGGCTAAAATCCACTTGTTTCGTTTAAAGTGAAGCGTCGCGTGGTGTTCTGAAACACTGGGTGATTTCACTGTAATCGCGCACCGATTACTGCGGCCAATACTTAACTTTTTTTGTTGTGATTCTAAGGAAAGTCCAAACACGGTTGGCGTTTCTTCTTTAGGGTTAAATACTAGTGCGGCGATATAGACGGTATCATCGCCGGATAGTGTTTTTTTAATGAACTGGTCTAATTTATTTAAGTCTTTTTTATCTGGTGTGTTTTGGAACAGCTTTTTTGACATAGTATCATCAACTGGCCAACCAAAAGGCAGGGGGTAGCTTTGTAGCACTCCGGTTGAATTAGGGTCTAATTTTATTATGTCATCTTGAACAAAAAACGATCTGTCAGCGATTGATGATACAGGTCTTTTGGATATGATCGTATCACTCCCAACACTGCTGGGTAAAAGTGAAAATTCAACGGTACTAAATTTTATTAAGTCGCCTGGTACGATACGTGTTGTTTTGTCTATTCTTTGGTTGTTGACGAAGGTGCCGTTGGTTGACATAAGGTCATCAACGTAAAGCGTATTATTTTTAAAAATGATTTGGGCATGAGTTCTAGATGGGTAGCCTTGATCTAAAACAATATCACAGCTAGGATCTCTACCGATAGATAATGAGGTCTTGTCAATACGAAACTCTTGACCGCTGTCATTATTTTTGAGTCTAAAGTCTAGCTTTGTTGTTATCATCGTAATCATCTGCTGCGAATGCTGTGAATAACTCATCTTTGCACATGCGCTATTCACAGGAAAGCATAATTACAACCAGTTTACCGTATTCGACTCAGAAGCAGTTTCATAACGGCTATTTCTTGATCGGTCGACTTTTCACCACCAACTGTAAATCGTGGCATGTCCTCATGACCGTGGTAGATGATATAAAGTTTCGCTAAAGGGTCTATAGTTCCAAGTGCAGCCGTATTTTCATTGATAACTGGGCCCGTTACGCCTGATAGACTTAGTGCGATTGTACAAGCTTATTTTCCTGCGCCATCCCCACTGTTTTCAGGGTTTATAGGACAAAATGCTCGTCAAAGAGCAGGCGCTTGTGGAATTGGTTTTGTGTCGGTTGATATATTTAGATTGAAGCCATTTCAGAAAAAACCCAGTAACCTGCCTCGTGACTGTCCATGCTACTAATTGCCCTCATTTCATCTAAGCTCCATAGTTCGATGATAATGTTTTGGGCTAAATCACAGGTGAATGATACGGGGTGTACAGTTAATACCTGAGCGTAATAGTGGCGTTGAGTGCTGCGTTTCCGTGTTGCTCTTTTCCAAATGCTACGAGCACCTGATTCCAGTGAAGTTGCCATGGTCCCGACTACAGGCATAGTTTCTTCACACTTTCGGCGCATTTTTAGTTTTTTCTGGTTGATAATGTATGGGAGTACATGTGTGTGGAGCGTGTTATGGTCACTACCGTCGCCTTCACAAAAACCTGGTTTACAGCCTCTATTGTGAATGGCTTCTAAATTCTTAATGTGCTTTTGTGTTTTATAAACCGAGACATCGGCACTGACAGATTTACCTAAAGTATAGGTGCCAGCGCCAACACTAATTTCAGTAGCACTCAGCGCAACAGTTCCTCCTGTGGCGGCTGAAGAGGTAGCGTTGGAAACCTTATTTATTGCTGTTAAAAAGGCGCTTGAGCCAACAGCTTAAGCGCCTTTTTCAAGTGTTTTTGTCGTATCCAAATCACTGAGTGTACGGTCGTTATTATGCACGCTTTTTACGTGACCCCAGCTTTGCATATCAACCTTTGACTTATCAAGAAAATCACGGTCGACCTTATTGTAACCGGCATATACTGTATCAGTAATGCCCATCGTTATAACCTAAGTTTAAAGTATGGGAAAATATTTATATGTGTCGGGGTTTGTTGGGAACAACTTAATTCATGCGCTAGAGTTTCTTTCCAGTGGTTAAATTATAACCAATACGTTCGGGGGTTGCTGCGTTATTAGAACGATCACTTGACGTATAGGACATGGTTATTTTGGCAAAACTAACTGATATATTTTCGATGGGGGCAGCGTTACTGTAAGCGTCTATATCATAGTTGCTAAGCAAGCAGTCTTCTAACTCATAAGATACAAATTTTTCAATTTTATCGGCACCAGTTTTGACGATATCAATTATTACTTTACAGCCTGTTGATCCTGTCAGCGCTTCTTTAAATAAACCGGTCGAGGCGCCATCTAAAATTTTAGATATTGTGAGTTCTGAAATGTCTGGGTAGGTAACTTCTCGGTTTGACGTGTTTCCTGACTCCATAGAAATACCACGACTCACCGCAAATTGGAAATCATCGATTTTTATCCAATCTTTATAGCCATCAGCGGTAACATTACCCTTAGGCGTATTGCCATTAAAGTTCAAAAAAATGGCCATGCTAATCTACCTATATGATGCGCATCTTTAATCTAAGAGTGATGCAAATGAAATCAGCGTTTAGTGAGAAAATACCTATAATTAATATAGGTGATACCCAATAAACGCTAATCTGATCTGATAACGCTTTTATTAGCATAGAGAGGAATTAAAACAGTCCTCTCTTAATTGCTAACAATGGGTATCAATTAAAGCTTCTTACCAGTTTCTAAGTCATAACCAACACGCTCAGGTGTTGCACCAGCATTCGTACGATCTGAAGCAGTGTATGACATAGTCATTTTAGAGAAGCTAAGAGAAATACCTTCACTTGGAGCTGCGTCAGAAGCAGAAAGGCTGTAAGAGCTAACTAGTACGTTTTCTAATTCGTAAGAAACATACTTTTCGATTTTATCAGCGCCAGTTTTAACAATATCGATTACTACTTTAACGCCGGCATCACCAGTAAGAGACTCTTTAAATAGACCTGAAGAAGCAGAATCCATCATTTTAGAAATGCTTACTTCACTTAAGCTTGGGCGTGTTGCTTCACGGTTAGACATGTTGCCCGATTCCATAGAGATACCACGTCCGATACCAAACTGCATGCTATCTAGTTTGATCCAACCGTCAGCATAACCGTCAGCAGTTACGTTCCCTTTAACTTTTAAACCATTGTAGTTCATGAAAATAGCCATGTGCATAATCCTTTTTAGTTGGTATAAATTATTGTGTAATTCAAATGTATTAAGTAAGTCGTACAAGCTTGAAATTAACATTGCCGCTTGAACTAATGCTTCGAGCTTGGGAACAAGTATGGGAGTAAAAAAATATAACTTCAATAAAAAAAACCGTTTAAATACAGTAATTTAAATCGACTCTGACACCAATTAAATTTGAAATGTGTAAAAAAGTAATCCTGCTCTGGAACCTTGTTTATTAAAAATGTCGTTTGAGTCTGACCCTAATTAATCAAACAAAAAAAGGGTGCCATAGTAGACTTGCCCTTTAAATAAGGGGTGCCAGTAAAATACCACTCTGACCCTATTTTTTGAACGACTCTGACCCTATTTAAGTGCTTGATTCAGCGGTAAAAGTACCAACTCCGGTTCTATAAAATCTAAAGTAAAGCTAAAAGTGTGACGTAGTTCACAAAAGATGACTCGTCATGAGCCTGAATGAGGGGTAAATACCCTTGTTGCTTTGAAAGGAGTACTTTTTTTAGCTGTTTATAGAGACTACTATAGGCTCATCAAATGAAGCGCGGCTTACTTTAAGATGTTATCAACTTAATACCATACGTGTTTCAGTCATATGACATGCTACATATTACTATTTAGATAGAACAAAGAGGCCTACGGAAATGGCGGTGACTCAAGACAAGCAACGTATCAAGTTAGATACGCCCCTTGGTAAAGATGTTTTCCTGGTACAAAGAGTATCTGGCCGGGAAACAATATCTCAACCCTTCCAGTTCACCTTTCAGGTGGTAACAGAGTCTGGTGAAATTGATCAGACCAAATTAATTGGTAAAAACATTACTTGTTCTATGAAATGTAATGACGGCTCTGATCGTTATTTTTCAGGAATCGTGAGTAGTTTAATTGCAGGTGGTGTTGTTGAATCTCGCTTTCGGCAATATCAGATTGTGATCGTGCCTTGGTTGACGTTATTGACTTATCGGTCAGACTGCCGAATTTTTCAAGAAACCTCTGCGCCAGATATTATTGAAGAGGTATTCAAAAATTTAGGGTTTAGTGACTTTACTTGGAAGCTTCAAGGAACGTATGCCCCAAGAGAATATTGTGTTCAATATCGCGAAACTGACTTTGAGTTCGTCACACGTTTATTAGAAGAAGAAGGTATTTATTACTTTTT
>JBLHVH010000052.1:0-17743 GCA_047628385.1 Oleiphilaceae bacterium | reverse complement strand
ATGGTGAAGTATTTGCAGCATCTTTACTGAGAATCAGCACATCAGCCAACGCGCGCGCCAAGGTTGATTTCGCACTGCCTCTTGGCCCGCTCACCAGCACGCCACCGATATTCGGCTGAATGGCAGTCAGCGTGAGGGCAAGCTTCAAACAAGCTTGACCTACAACGGCAGTAAAGGGGTAGTTAATCACGCGCTTGGCTGCTGAACATCATCATTCAGTATGATACGATTCAAGCACCAAGCAGATAACAAACCTAGCGCTAACCAAAAGACTAGATTTGTTATGCCCGTAGCGACAATAAACTGTTGATGAAGATCCATCAAAATAGCCACGGCACGGTCATCGGCCTGACCAAATTCAGGCCCTGCCGAATGCGGCGCACCGACTAAGAAAGGCAGCGCTATACACAAAACACCTAGTATTTTATACGCCCATTTTGCGAACGCTAAAATACCAACCCCTACACCAGAGGCAATAACGCTTAGTAACCACCATGTCTGTCGATTATCAAGCGGGGCAGCTTCAATACCCGGTATTTCTGGTGGTAAGCCAATGCCCGGCATAGCAAAAAAAGCAACAAAACCAGCGAGCCCAAAAATCAAACCCTTCATAGGAGAGAAAGTCACCCAGCCTTTTAGCTGCAACTGACACATAATTGATAACACAATGGCAGCAAAGCCAATGCCTGCCAATACATTGGCTAGAAGTGAGTATAAGCTTCGCTCTATTCCATCACTTGGCGACCAGGCTTCAGTATTATGATGATGCCCTCCACCACTATCATGATGCCCATCACTCAACGTTTCACCATGATGATGACTTTGAACGGAAGCGGCTTGAACCTCCACAATTTCATATTGCTCGGCAGCCAGTATTATTGGCGATACACTAAAATACTGAACAATAGAAAATAAAAATCCACTTAGCAGACCAATACACAAGGCACTAAAAATAATTCGACGAAATAGCATACACGCCCCAAAAAGCTAATCACTGGCCGCCAACTAAGCGAACAAAGTCACTGAGCAGCAAGCAGTAAAATAAAACTTAAAAGTTAAGTTAATGTGTCTTTAATTTAAAAATTAATGACAGGGAAAAGCTAAGGAGTGGCGCGTATCATGGGCCGCATTATGAGCCGCATCAACAGGCATAAAACCTACAGCAAAAACGATAATAACCCCAAAAGTTAGGGCGCCAAACGTTTGCATAGCAGAAGAGACTGCTGATTTTGAAGAGATAGCTTGATCAGAAATAACACGAGAAGACATATATACACCTCAGGTACCCACCGTACCTATAAAAAAGAGAATCATTAAACAGGCCGGTCTTCGGGCTAAAAGAGCGCTATTGCGGTTATTTACGCCTTCCCGAAACTAAAAATTTGAGTCAGTGGCTAATGCAAACAACATATTAGTCGTAACTAATACTCTTTCTTACCGATGCGGGGGCAGCGATGGAATTATTTGTTATTGAAACAAACGAGCCATACTTCCCGATTATCCCTCAAAGAGGACACCTATTTTCGAATGAGCAATACTACGACCAAGCTCAGCACATATCAAGTCTATTTATTAACCAAAAGATTTAACTGGTACAAACTATCGGTAATTTTGCCATTAGATTGATACACAGAAACGACACCGCCTATTGTTTTCAGTGCCTGATTAAATTTTCCTTGGTATAACGCTTTTTTAAATTCAGGAAATGATAGGCCTTGCTTATCAAATAACAACGCATGCAATGAAGGAAGGCTAAAAATCAGAGACTCCCGCTCCTGATCAATAAACAAATCACCTTTAAAGTGGGCAATTTTCTCTATCGTAGCTGCATCTTGGTTAAGAACTTTATGAAAAAAAGCGAGTAAGGTCTCATGCGTCATACCGCTGGTATTTCCCCTATTAGATGTGCCAGCAGCATCACTGTTATTTTAGGCCATTGCAACAATTCAGCTCAAAAAACACTTAAAAGAAAACCCTGTGCAATTGTACTTAAGTGACAGCATTACATATGCTAAATACGAATCAATGATAAATTTTGAGTAAAAGCTACTCGCCCACTATCTAGTATTTATGTGAAAGTAGGAATATCCGTAAACAGACTAATCTCGAATGACACTTACTGCTTGTCGAGTGAGTCGGTTGGTTCGCATTTTAAACAGCGCTAACCCTAGTCATCCATGGTCTTAGTTAGGTCGAACCAGTGTAAGGGGTCGTTATATATTATATGATGTTTTAAAAGTATATTTTTTACGCCTAATAATAAATATATAAGTACATAATAGAAAATCTAATAGATAAACGCCTTCTGGCAAACATCAAAAAATACCGAATTCATGAATTTTATTCAAAAATAAAGTTATAGAAGGATTGCTCCTATGAGCAAGTCACTGTGGATACTCTATTAAAGTTAATCAGTTAAAAAACTAACTTAGAGACTTCCTATCGCTTGATAAAATGAATCAAAGAGATTGCTAATATACTGAATATAATTAAATAAGTGACACTTGCTAGTTTTATCTCAAGCTGTAAAACTTTGCCTTTCATACTCGCGTATGATGATTTAAAAACACTATGAAAACAACAACGACGACTCAATGGAGAATATAATGAATAAAATAATAATGGTTTTAACCATCGCTTTAATTAGCACCACAATGAACGTATTTGCTGACAGCTTAGTCACTGAATCAGCGCCTGATGCGAACGTTTACATCATCCAACCAGCAGATGGCGCAAGTGTTGATCAAACCTTTAAAGTAGTATTTGGTTTAAGCAATATGGGCGTTGCACCGGCAGGTATCACTAAAAAAAATACTGGTCATCATCATATTTTGATTGATACCGACATCCTTCCAGACTTAACTCAGTCGCTGCCATCTACCGATAAAATAAAACATTTTGGCGGTGGGCAAACTGAAACACAATTAACACTTTCTCCAGGTAAACATACCTTGCAGTTAGTCTTAGGTAACTTTGCACACGTTCCTCATAACAAACCTGTGGTATCGGACAAGATCACCATTACGGTTAAATAGCTTTCTTAGCATGCCAGTAAAATTAGTTCATTGAACTCTTATGGCCAGCCAAGCTGGCCTATCGCTTAAATCCAAGCGAGCAAACAGGCTAAACGTGCTGACAAAAAATAGAAGCAAGGTTGACGCCTATCAAAGTAATGTCCGCCGATTCAGTTATAATCTATTAAATTTTAGCTTGGACCTCTCATGACTAACGCACCTTCTAATAGCTGTGACAGTAATAACAAACAAACATTACAGCCTCTTGATGCGGTTATCGAGCGGCTATTAGCACAAGCTACCCCGCTGGCACTCAGTAAAAGTACTGATGAAACGATTCCACTTACTCAGGCTTTAAATAGAGTTTTAGCTGAAGATTTAATATCAAGTATTAATGTGCCACCCGCAGATAACAGTGCGGTAGATGGTTATGCCGTGATCACTGATAATTTAGCAACAACCTTAAGCCTGCCTATTTCACAACGTATTCCGGCAGGCTCTGACCCAATAGCTCTCGAGCAAGGCAGTGTTGCTCGAATTTTTACTGGCGCTTCGATACCTGAAGGCGCTAACGCCGTTATCATGCAAGAACAAGCCAAATTAGAAGGTGAAGGCCACCTTGTTCAATTTGAAACTCAGCCACAGCCAAATCAAAATATTCGCCCCAAAGGCCAAGACATTAAATCGGGTGATACTGTTCTACAGAAAGGGCAAACACTTTCACCTCAGCGCTTAGGCCTTGCCGCTTCAATAGGTTTTGCTAAAGTAAAGGTTTATTGTCCACTGAAAGTTGCTATTTTATCCACAGGTGATGAGCTTGTTGAGCCCGGAGAACCAACCAAATCTGGCCAAATTTATAATTCGAACCGCTATCTTTTACAGGGTCTACTAAAGAGCTTTCAATTTGAAGTCGTCGACCTCGGTGTAATTCCAGATCAACTATCTGCTACCCAGACCGCGTTGAAAAAAGCAGCTAACATTGCTGATGTCATTATCACGACCGGTGGAGCATCTGTGGGTGAAGAAGATTATATCCAACAAGCAATCAAGTCTTTAGGCCATATCGATTTATGGCGTGTTGCGATTAAGCCTGGCAAGCCTTTTATGTTTGGTAAAATAGATAACACCCCTGTTTTAGGATTGCCCGGCAACCCTGGTGCCGTATTCGTCACTTTTTTACAGTTAGTTCGACCATTTTTACTAACAGCCCAAGGTATGACACTTACAGCACCGGCAATCTTCAAACTGCCTTTAGGTTTTGATATTCAAAGAGCAGGTATACGCAGAGAATTCTTACGCGCTAAACAAGATAGCTCAGGTCAACTATCTCGCCATCCAAACCAAAGCTCTGGCATGCTAAGTTCAGCAAGCTGGGCGGAAGGTTTTATCGTAATTCCAGAACATCAAGCGCCGAAACAAGGCGATTTAGTAGATTTTATGCCTTTTTCTAGTCTATTCTCTTTAAATAATTAATGCGGTATCAATGATGAAAATTCTATTTTTTGCAAGTTTAAGAGAACAGCTTAATACTGAAGAAGAGCAATGGAAAGAGCTCAATGGTGCACTAACTGCCGGTGACATCCTTACTCAGCTTCAAACTCGCGGTGAACCGTGGGCCAGCGCTCTTAATGGTGACCGTTTATTGGTCTCTATCAATCAAGAAATTGCTAACCTGAGGTCCAAAATTACAGTTGATGATGAACTTGCTTTCTTCCCCCCCGTAACAGGAGGTTAGTCATGCCCGCGCACATTGGCTCTATTCGTATACAAGAAGCTGACTTTTCAATTGACGAGGAGTATAAGCGTTTACGCATTGCCCATCCGGCGAAAAATGGTGCTATTTGTACTTTTTCTGGTCTAGTGAGAGAGTTTGGCGATAGAGAAGGGGTGACTGACATGTTCCTTGAACATTACCCTGGCATGACGGAGCAAAGTTTACAGCTAATTATTAATCAAGCTGCCGAACGTTGGAAACTCAATGAAATCACCGTTGTCCACCGTGTTGGACTGCTCTGCTTAAGTGACCAAATAGTGTTTGTAGGCGTTAGTTCTGCTCATCGAGCCGATGCGTTTGCAGCCTGTGAATTTATTATGGATTATTTAAAAACCGATGCGCCATTCTGGAAAAAAGAATGTCATGAAAAAGGTAGCCACTGGGTAGAAGCGAAAGAAAGTGACCAAAAGCGGACTAAAAAATGGTCCTAGAGCTACCAGCACACCAATTAGGCTGTGAATTTGAGTTTAATCATGCCAAATAAAGATACGCCTCAAGATGTTGATAGCTATCACTTTGAGCAATTAATACCGCCACAATTCCCTTTGGCTAAAAAATTCTATAAATCGGCACGTTACCCTAACAACATAGGGCGCGAGGACGAAGTCTATGTTGTTCGACATCAGAGCTTGATTATTGCGACCTTAAAACTTGTCAAACTAGACCAATATTTGATACTCCGCAGCATGGTTGTATCGCCGCTATATCGAAGAAAAGGCATTGGTTTATTCATGCTCAATAACTTGGTAAAAAAGCTGGAACAACGTGAATGTTGGTGCTTCCCATTTGATGGTTTAGAATCATTTTACGGCGCCATAGGTTTTAAGTCATGCCAACCCGAAAACAGCCCGAATATCATTCGCCAAAAATACCAGCAATATTTTTCTCAAGGTAAAAAAATATTCATCATGAAACGCGATTAATGATGGTTTATCTACCTAGTTCGTGCCATGATTTCTAACGATACTCGTAAAGGAGATAGTCTTAATGCAGACAATAAAAATTAAAGATTTCATGAGTTCAAATGTAACAACATTTAAGCCTGAAGATAGCGTTATTGATGCGCTCAGACAACTCATTAAAAAAGGTCGATCTGGTGCGCCCGTCTTAGATAACAGTGGTAAATTAGTTGGTGTTCTATCTGAGCTAGATTGTTTGAAAGAAGCCTTACAAGGTGGCTATTACCAAGGAGCGGGTGATCGTGTCGCTGACCACATGACAAAAGAGCCAGATACCGTTCAACAAGATGATGATATTATTGCATGTGCTGAACTTTTTTTGAAAGGTCGACGCAGACTTCCTGTTTTAGACGGAACACAGCTTGTGGGCATTATTACACGACAAGATTTTGGCCGAGCGCTAATTGATCGTATCGACCATCCTCACCACGGCAAAAATTGATCACTGTCTTCTCTAGCCCTTTCTTAAAATATTCATCTTTGTAGAAGGCCGTATTTCTTACCAATATGGCTTTTCTATTTTATATACTCTCTATTGAGCCTCTATTTCATGCTACTAATATTTTTATCTATCTGAGCAACAGCCAACGCCCAAGGTCTTCATTACTGATGAGCTTGAATTTATTTCGCCGTATTTTTTGCCGTATTTAATGCTTGGCTATACTGTTTCAAAAGCGGAACTAGCGTTTACAGAGCCTAGGAGCCTGACCGAGAACTGCGACCGTCACGAGGGAAAGTTAAATTGAGGCAGTTTTTAGGCTAAATTGAGGAGAATAGTTGTTCTATTTAACGAGATTTAGCATGGAAAATGACCAATTTAGCTTTTCCGCAGTAGGTTCGTCAGTTCTCGGTCAGGCTCCTAGTGTCTCTTTTTCAGAAACAGAAAGTGATATCTCATATGGGACAGGCTTAGAGCTTGAACTAAGTCAGGGTTTTTATTTTGACTTAGAGATCACTCAACTAATAAAAAAGTACCTTTGAAGTTTTTAGCATAAATTTTGGCGTCACTAAAAAATTCTAAACTAGGCCTTAACGAAACGTTCGCTCATCAATAATGCTTTGTGCGAATTTGGCTCTATCACTATTTTTATCTACAGAAATTTTTATCTCCATGTCGGCTCTCTTGATTTTAAACTGACGGACATGGGCTGGTATAATTATTTCTTCTGTAATTTTAGGTTGTATAATACCTGCATCGAAGCCAGAGTTTCGACTAGTTCCGCCGCCATAGGTCTGCCTTATTTTTTGCTCGGGAACATCATAATCTTCTATCGTTTCAATAAAATTCACTGAAATTATTTCATAATAAGCGTTGCTCCTCTCTAACGTTAGTTCCGCCGCTCTATATTCTGCCATTTCTGTTAAAAGTACTTCTGTTCCTTTTCTTTTATATGTTTCATAGCTAATTCGATAGGTATCACCTTCAATATGAAGATCTGAATAGCCATTAGGCGTAAATTCATGACGCGCTTGGTAGGATATTTTTGCACAAGAAGCTAAGCATAGAGAACTTAACAGTAATACGATGATATATTTCATAGAAAGAAGTCTTTTCAAATACAACAGGAGAGTTAATCAATAAGATTTAACGGTTAATCAACGTCAATACTAATAAGTTTCATTTAATATATTTATATACATTACTCTCAGGATGAAAGGCCACCCATGCAAACCAGAACGCGGTTAACGAAGGCAGTTCCACTTTACTTTCATTCATAACCTTTGCACTTCGGGCTTCCGCATAGTACTCAATTATTAGTTTTTCACCTTGAAACATATCCTCAAGCACTCTTGTCCCTTTTGCTAACTCTACAAAGGGGTAAGCTTTGAACTTACCGTCGATCTCAACCCCCACCACAACTTCTTTCGGGTGATAACGTTTATCAGTATGCGAAACAGGAAAATAAATAGCATCATTATTGCTGTAATCAGGATATGGACTACGTAGATAATTACGCTGGTGCCCTGTTTGTTGCGACAATACCAAAGTATTTGGATGATGGTCTCGCCAACTTTTCCAGCTGGTATGCGTGACGGCAAGTCGCTTTAGTCGCTGACCTTTGGCTGAACCACTAATAGCCCTGCCTTCAATTTGTGACCATAAAGAATCAGTTTGTCGATCATACATCAATAAGTCACTATTATAGAGCAGACCAGATACGCCAAACTCACGTTTTTTTCCGTCGTTTAATGCATCAAATGCCATTCCCGTTCCACAGAGAGGACAAAAGCTTACGACGACAGGGTGTTTATTAAATACGTCATTTACCAGCTCATGATAATTTAGAATACTCAGCGAATACGCCTTACTCACCCCATTAAACGAAACACCTAACACTCGATCATCATCCTTTAAGAAAGAAGCCTTATCTAGCGAAACAAACACCGGATCATCGATAGAAGGGATGCCATCTCGTGGTGGGCCGCCTTGATGAATTTCAGATTCGGGAATAAGTGGTTGATCAATGACAAAGCCGTTCATGCTCATCATTGAATAGACTGCCGTCTCTGTTAATGGGTACAAAAGAACAACTAAAAGCGGATATATCACCCATCGGCTTGTGAACATTTGTATTAAAGGTTTCACTGTCCAGTCCATATTCCCCTCCATGCTTGCTATGTTCTATACCTTAAAATATTAGACTCACTAACGCGTCTTAAGTTCTATTATGCTGATATTTCTTACTATTTCGTTATTTTCGAAAGATAAGTCCCCCTCATCGTTAGTTTTGTAATATTATGTAATGATTGAATGTATTGAACGGATCGGTCTTGTTACGACCATAGAGAATTTAGAATGACGCGTATAAGCTCTCAAACGCGACCTACAAAACAACTAAAAACGAAAGCTACACAGCCTAATACAAAACAAACTCTTATAATAAAAACAACAAAAACCAAAGATAAGTGGGAAATGAGCGCGCGTGAAGCACTTCTCGTTGACTTTGTTGTGAGTGAAATATAGAAATCCAAAACACGTCTATAAAAATATCGGCTGTGCGTTTATGATAATTTCTTTTATTCATTAAATGTCGTTAGCGGAATAATTTATGACCGAAGTTCTTAATAAACTCATTGCGGTACTTCAATTAAAAAAAATAGATGAGCACCTGTTTGAGGGTTGCAGTGAAGATTTAGGATTTAAAAATGTCTTTGGTGGCCAAGTATGCGGCCAAGCTATAATGGCGGCTTATCAAACTGTTGACGATCGTATTGCACATTCAATGCATGGCTATTTTCTTCGTCCTGGGGATCACTCCTTTCCTATTCAATATGAAACTCAAATACTCCGAGATGGGGGGTCTTTCTCTGCCAGACGAGTCATTGCTAAACAGCATGATAAAGAAATTTTTACTTTAAATGCCTCTTTTCAAAAAGAGGAACAAGGCCTGAGCCACCAATTCGAGACTCCTGCAACAACCGACCCTGAGAGTTTAGTATCTGAACTTGAAATGCGTCGACGCTTTAAGCACTTAATACCTGAAAAACTTCGCGCACAGTTTACGCGTGATGGCCCAATTGAGATTCGCCCTGTTAGACCGATCAATTATACTGACCCCGATATACGGCAGCCCTATAAACAGAACTGGTTTAGAGCCGTTGCTAAACTACCCGATGACTTGGCATTGCATCAATGCATCCTAACGTATGCATCGGATTTTGGTTTATTAGGAACAAGCATGCTGCCTCATGGGGTCAGCTTTGCTCAGAAAGGTATGCAGGTTGCCAGTTTAGATCATGCTATTTGGTTTCACCGTCCCTTCAGAATAGATGAATGGTTGCTTTATGATATGGACAGCCCTAGCGCTTCACAAGGTCGTGGCTTAAACCGGGGGAATATCTATAATCAGAAAGGAGAGCTGGTTGCCTCTGTTTGTCAGGAAGCTCTCATCAGAAAAACTAGCTAACGCGCATTGTGAACCAACTATAATGATGGTCAGAGACGATTCGCTAGGTTGCAAAACCTTGTGACTCTTTATCATCATTTAGCCAGTTTATGAGTTTTGCTACTGGCAATGGCGGTGTTAGCAAATAACCCTGAATCACATCGCAGTTGAGATCCATTAAGCGATCCATTACTTCTTGGGTTTCTACCCCTTCTGCAACCACGGTAAAACCAAGCTCATGACACATATCAATCGTCATTTTTGCGATAATTTCACTTCTGGTATTTCGGCAAATTTCGAACACTAATGACTTATCAATTTTAATTTCATTCGCAGGTAATGCTTTCAGATATGCCAATGACGAATAGCCAGAACCAAAGTCATCAATTGATATTTTTATGCCAATTTTTCTTATTTCATCAAGTACTTCAATCGCATCCAATGGATTAGACATCATTGAGGTTTCAGTAAGTTCCAAATATATTTTACATGGATCGGCATGAATCTCTTGAATGAGCGCTTCAAGGTAAGGAATTAAGTCTTGTTCCTTAAGGTTAACCGTAGAAAGATTAATCGACATACTCAAATCATAGCCTTGCTTCAATAACTCAGCTTGATGCGCTAATGCATTTCGAACTACCCAGCGTGTTAACGGCTTTATAATCCCGGTCTGTTCAGCGAGCTCTATAAACTCATCCGGCCTTACTAATCCATAGCGTTCATGATGCCATCGTACCAATGCTTCAACACCAATAACACGTCTATTCTCAAGGCAATATTTTGGCTGGAAATATAACTCAAGTTGGTTGGCATTCAAGGCCTCCTTTAACTCTGAGATCATCGTTAAACGACGCGCATTGTACTGATCATATTCGGGTCGGTAATACGACAAACTCCTTTCAAAAGCATCTGACGAATCAGCAGCCACTTGAGCATGACGCAATAATGTTGCGGCGTTTAAACCATGCTCGGGACAAACCGCCACACCTATTACCGGTTGTAATTCTAAGCGCATGTCTTTGAATTCTATTGGCTCTGATAAATCATGTAATAACTGATTTATATTATCGCGGTTAGCATCAGATTCTGCCCCATCCATATTCATCAATACACCAAAACTACCACTTTCCAAAGCGCATAAATTAGCTTTAAAAGAAGGGCCATTGATATGTATTCGTGCAGGAATTAAATCTAGAGCCTTATTGAAGTGGTGAGCCACCTCACGCATCATTAAATCGGTATTTTGGTGCCCTAGCGTTTTACTAATTTCTGAATAACGTGTAATTTCGATGATACAAATACCAATTCGAGCATGATCTCTTTCATTAATTACTTGGAAAATTTGTAACTCAAAGGATGATCGATTTGGCATCATTGTGACCGCATCAGACATTGAATTATGTAATAATTTTACTTCTGCTCCACGTCTTTCAGTATGTTCTAAAATCCGTGCTTCTTGTGCCGTAATTTTGTCGACATGCGCACGATAAAACCGATAAGCCAAGGCTGCATTTAAAATAAAAACCTCAAAAACAGATCCTAATTGCATGCCATATTCAGTCATAAAATTAACGGGCAGAAATCCTTGTTTACTCAATGCAGTAACGGCGACACCAAACATAAATGAGCCCCAAGCTAAGGTATATACCCATGCAACACGATTTCCCATTAGCGCAATAATAGGTCCCAATAAAAGTAAGATAAATGAGCCTGGAATAACACTTAATACTGAAAGTTTTAAAGAGGTCTGGCTATCAAATATAAAAACACCGGCCATACATGCAAGACAAATGGCGATAATAAAATTTATTGCATAGTTTGCATATTTACTATATTTGCGAATCGATAAAAATTCACGGCTAAATATTGCAGCAAAAAACAGACAACTAGAAGGTAAGATAAGTAATAAGAAGTGATGAAATTCCGGCGTATCTGAAAAAACATAGGGGTATAATTTAGCACGCATAATGGCAAAAAATAGCATTAATACCAATGTTGAAATAGCATAATACAAGTACATTTTTTCACGTAATGCGAAAAATATTAGCATGTTGAAAAAAATGACGACGGATACGACACCTAAGTAAATCGCATGCAGCGAGTCTTCTTTACCCAAATAAATAAAAATATTGGTACTATCCCAAAGTTTAAGCGGCACCAGCTGTGACCCCGCACTCATCACCCTCAAATAAAATGAGCCTGACTCGCCAGCCCTTAAACTAATTGGGAATAGAAAATGTGGGTGGTCAATTAATCGATCTGAATAAGGTAAACGGTCGCCTGTGAGTACATGCTGAACGAGTTCATCACCTTTAAAATGATAGTAATCAATTGAATCGAGTAAGGGATAGCTTATCTCAATGATATGCTTTACTGGTTCATCTGTTGGATTGGTAATATTGAAACGGTACCAGTATGCGTACGGCTTATAGCCGAAGTTTGCAAAGTTCTCTTGCAACGATTCCCACTGGTTTTCGAGTGATTCACTTCGGATATTACTGATATCTAACTGGGCTTGTCTATCTGGTAAATATTCAGCTCTAACAATGATTGAGCTTTGGCCTTCTGGTAAAAAGGTGTCGAGTGCAAAACCATTACCGATCGTTGCAACGTTAATAATTAAAAAAAGACTAATTCGCAAGTACCAACTTGCCTCTGATTTTTTCATTATACTGCTTTGTGCTACCTTCATTTTTACGTTATTTCCAAGTGACCAAATAACGGCTATTAACAAAAATTATGGTTGATTTATAAGCTTAGCAGCTACTGGGTATTTTTCCTGTCCGCAGGCTGATAGAAAAATATTTATTTGGTTCTGTATTTTTACGAATTTGATGGATTACATTTCACATAGACTTATACTATGATGTCAATTTAGATAATTGCTAAACTGCCTATTAATTAATCAGCTTAACCTAAAAGGACGCGCTATGAGCACCTCAGAAGAAAGCCGCCAAGCAAAAGTAATCAGTGAGCTTCGTGTATTTATTCGCAAAGTTTTATCCGACCCAACAGTTGCTAGTAAATGTATGGAAATCGCTAGAAAGCTAAAAGACGCGCCAAATGCTGATAAATTGATTGCAGAAGAAATTAGCGCATCAACCATCGTTCGTATTCCTGAAGAACTGAGTGATGCGGATAAAGTATTTATTGAAATTATTGGTGAAGTGCTAGACGATGAAGCTGCACTTTACTAGACATTGAGAAGCTATTTTTTAGCCTAGTTACACAATGTTTTCAAACGCTTGAGTGCATTCACGATTTCAGGCGTTTGATCAGCAATATCTTTCTGCTCAATCAAAATATTTTTTAACGTCTCTAGTGTCGTTAGTGGATTCGCTAATACCACTCTAAATACAACACATGGCTTTTGATGGTACTTCTTAGGTTCAAGTCGAGTACGTGACACAAAAGAAAGCCCTTTCTCACGCTGGGTTTTTTGAATACTTTTGGTCACTCGATCAAGCACTTCATTAATTTTATCCATTTGAATATCATCTGCCACACTTAATGCCTGCTGAACAAATTCTGGGCAATACCGGTAGGTAATAATATTTAATTCCGGATAACTAATAATTTCAAATTCTGAGTCTGCATCAATCATTTTTGCAAAATCTTTCGCTTTATTGATACCTTGATCAATTAGAATTTCATAGCCATCCTTTGCAATAATTTTTAGGCCGGAATGAATTAACATTGCCATACCGGGTCGAGAGCCTTCAAGCGTTGTGCTACCAAGGTCCTTCGAGCCACGACGCACTACATATTGGGCATGATGCGCAATAGACTTTAACTTCTTGGGATCCTTAAACACAACTAAACCGCTTCCCATTGGCACATAGAGCTGTTTATGGGCGTCTAACGTTACAGAATCTGCTTTCTCAATACCTTTTAACAAAGATTTATAACGTCTAGAAAATAGAGTCGGCCCACCCCAAGCAGCGTCAACATGATAATGCGCTTTAAACTCACGGGCTATTTCAGCAATTTCTTCAAGCGGGTCAACATTGCCTGTTTCTGTGGTTCCGGCAATACCCACGATACTAAGAATACAAATATTGTCTTTTTTAAGTCGCGTACACGTTTCACGGAGTGCGTCTAAGTCGATACGATTATCATCATCGGTATCAACAGAAATTAAATAATCACGACCTATGCCTAATATGTCAGCAGTTTTTTTGAATGAGTAGTGACCACGCTTTGATACCAACACCGCAGCACCATCATAACCATAATATTTTAAAGCACGAAATAACCCTTCATGCGCAACGCCTTTAAAGTTACCTTCAGCAGGAAAAGCTAAATTACGTGCCGCCCATAAAGCCGTAATATTCGCAACGGTACCGCCTGAGCACATCGATCCCAATGCATACTCAGCATCGTGCATTTTACTCGCATAAAAGTCAGCATCTTGCGCATAAACAAGTCGATGCAACATACCAAGTACTTGTCGTTCAAGTGGTGTAAATGCTTTAGAGGTTTCTGTTTTCACTAAATTTTGATTGAGAGCAATCATAATTTTAGATAACGGCAGCATAAAATAGGGCAAAGCCGAAGTCATGTGGCCTACAAAGCTAGGTGAGGAGGTATGAACAGATCGCGCGACCAGCTTATCAAGTAAAAACTGGGCATGTTCAGAAACAAAGGTCGGCTTTTCAGGGATTTTGGAATCAGCGAAATCTTTTTCCATCGCTTGTAGATCATGCTCTACCGCCACAATATGATCTTGCATGAAACCCGCTAAATTACTGGATACATGCTTATCAATACTACTTAAAGTAGAGTTAGGCGCCTCTGGCACGGTAAAAACACGGTACATGCTTTCAATACTGGCTTGAGCGAATTTTTTCTTAATGTACTGCTGATCAGACATAAAAGGCAACTATGAATACTAGGGTCATTATTGGTCAAATGGCGGTAGTATAGTCCCTCATTTAGAGTATGACCAGATGCG
Organism: Oleiphilaceae bacterium; assembly: GCA_047628385.1. GTDB lineage: Bacteria > Pseudomonadota > Gammaproteobacteria > Pseudomonadales > Oleiphilaceae > PZPK01. Next base: position 3,155 of record JBLHVH010000052.1, on the reverse strand, counting down.
GGCATTTCGATATAGAATTTCAAGGCCACATAAGATGCATTATAGCAATTTAACGATGGAAAACTGGCCATAATAGATGCTTTTTTCTTCTATACATTTTTTCGATCTGTTATTAGAAACTATTTTGGCCTCTTCCAGTAACAGATCGAATTTCATCTAAATGCATTGATTCGACAAAATCGTATTCCTAACAAAATTGGTCTATGTTACCAGTTAACCGGTGCTTCACTAGACCCTGGAGTCGGCCTGACCTTCTTATTTTGTTGCACGTTATCTGCTATATCTTGTGACTTAACTCTCCTTACAATTGCACCTTTCTGTACTTTTTTATAGTCACCTGAAACCAACTCGGCAATTGCATACTTAGGCAATACTGTTAGCACTGTAAGTTCACCAGTTTTGCTGCCATCCACTTTGATTGTCATCCCGGTATCTGGATCAACCATATTCCGTCCCGTAGTAAACAACTCAAATTGATCCCCTTGGGCAATTCTGTCTCCACCCTGGTTCAAATAAATCTCGCTGCGACTCACCAAGTCCATTACTTTAACTGGATAGATAACATCCATCACCCCGGAAACAACAATACTAGCTACTTTATCCAGTGTTGCGGCGTTATTCTGATCCTTATCTCTGTCAATCTCTTCCGTGATTGTATCCGCCCACATAATTTTCCGTGTTGCTACTTCAATGACCTGATAGGACAAGTCAATACGGTCAACCGACTTTATCTTGGTCGCACCATAAAAACTTTTTGTTTCATTCTTCGTTGAAAGATCAAAAATATTACCGACAATCATGAAGTCAGCACCTAAGACTTGTCCTAAACGGCCAGCTTCACTCGCAGGTACATTATCAGATGACAACAATTTTTTCTCAGAAGCAAATTCTGCACCATACTCGCGATTAAGAACCGCAAACTTTCTCGACTGAGTAAACTCGGTCTGAATACGCTCCTTCAACCGAGAAGATATAGCATAGGCACTAACGGTCGTACCTTGATCATTAACAGCAAAGGTTGGTGTTGCAAAGCGAAATGGCATAACAGCAATACTTTTCCGAGTATCATTTTTCATTTCCGACTCATACTTGGGGATGTTTGCAATCACTGTAACTTTCCATGAATCACCAGCTGACTGAGGTTTCAGTACACTTGCAATCTCATAAGAATCAATCCACCCTTTTGAGCGAGTATAAATATCTTCTTTAACTCCAACTTTCGCAGTTGTATTTTCAACAGAACCTTTCGCCACCTGTTGAATATCCACCTGCAACTGTTTCTCTGTCCCGATTTCTAAACCTTTCACTTGCCTGACTGCTTCCAGTAACGCTGCAGCAAGAGCTTGCTGGTAATCCGCACCAAAACCAGAGGCCTCTCGCGCAACAGTGGTTGTTTTTGCCAATACCACTGGGGTAAATAATAAGCAAAGTAAAATAATACTGATTATATTTTTCATTTTAAAAACTCGCCTCTGATTCAAAGTCAGTACTCTGATGCATATTATTCTTTGGCTGCCCCTGCTTAGATTTATTCAAGTTAGTTTGGGGCTTGTTAAACTTCTGCTTGGCCGCATCCCGTGTAAAAGGACTCCAAAGCATCACCTCACCAACCACAAGGTGACCTGTGTCAGGATGGTTTGCCGTCCAGGTTTTTATCGTAGTAATGCCAGTTATTGTTGTTCTACTATTTTGTTTAACATAGTTATTGATAAGCTTACCTACATTAGTTTTCTGCTCTTCCGTAACAATACCGTCTTCAACAACCTCATTAATCTGGGTACTAGTCAATATCTGAGTCTTATCTTCCAGTGCCACTGTCGCATTAACAAACTCTGCAAACTGAGCTGAGGCAAATCCTTGGGAGGCAGATTTTGCAGCCTTAACAGCCATATCAATTTTGAATTTTGAATCAGTATTAGTCACTTTCACACCAGACTGGCCAAACGAAACTAGGGCGGGGTTGCCATACTCATCTGTCATAACCCTAACGCCATGCTGAAACATATAGTTCGCACCATCACCAACCGCTAAATCAATCTGCTGTAAAATAGAGCGTTTACCAGGTATTAGCTGACTTTTTGCAATTCCCTTACCTCTGGCGATATCTCGAGCCTGAAGCTGTAGTTTCTGGGAATATACAATTATCACTCCTACGCTATTCAGATCTTCAAATGTCGTCAAGGCACGTACGCCAGCGACACTAGATAGTGCATTCACACTAATTGTTTTCTGAAATGACTCTTCGGCCTTTAGCTGCTTTTCCTTGTGACCAAATTTTGAAGGGTCTTCTCCCACATCCTTTAATAAGCGATCTATCTTGACTTCGCTCAGGGTAGATAGTTTATCCTTCATTCTATTGTAGTAGTTATCATTGGCTACAATCTTTTGTGGATCGTAATCTCGCTCATCTTGAAAAAAGCGCTGCATTGATTCGCTAGCAATTTGACGCCTATTACTTTTAACAAACTCCCCTTTGGCTGTAAGCAAGGCTATTTCAAAAGCAGCAACTCTCGCATCAGGAAATGCAATATCCGTCGAAGACACACTTACATTAGCTTGCCCCCAGCCAATATAAAACTGTTTTACAGGCACTCCTTGGCTGTTATATTTAATATTTTGCCCCAGTACCATTCCACGCTTAGCAAGATAATCATCACGTTTTTTTTCAAGCCCACTTGAAGATAGTTGCTCTGCTACTGGAAACATATTGGAAGGTTTTGCACTCTCTACTTCCATAGTTCCTTGAGCTGGAGCAGTTGCCACAGGGGCAGGAGGTACTGTCAAATTCTGAGATACAGGGGGATCAATAGAAGAAACTCCCATATTATGGGTCGCAGGCGAAGTATCATCCGCTATAAGATTTGATGAAAATAACGACATTAAAGACGTATATGTCAAAATTATTATTTTTCCCTTCATTATTTTACTCTTAATTTTTTTAAATATTAAAAAAAAGACGAAGTACAGAATGAGACTCCTTCCTCTATTTCCGACTTCTAGACCATACGGCTTTATTCAACCCTTACATTTAGAAGAAAGATTTTTCGCCCGTTTTACGGATTTCTTTCTCTCCAGCCCACTCCATAATGCCACTCTCTAAATTAACTAGCTTAAGTGTGAACTTATAATAAACATCTTTTGTGCTGCTGTTACGC
>JBLHVH010000051.1:0-17873 GCA_047628385.1 Oleiphilaceae bacterium | reverse complement strand
GATCGCGTGTTAAGCGCTCAACCCACATGAGTGGACTACCCTGTTCAAGCCCTAATTGCTGGGCAACCTCTTCATCTGCCGGTCGTGCCTCTAAACTAATTTCAGCTTCACCTAATCTAAGACTTAGCGTGTACCTCATTTATAACAAGCAGCAGATTAATGACACATAAACTCTTGGTCATAAATCGATTCACGCTAGTGATCTCCTTTGTCTTCGAAGGCTTTTAGGCTTTCTTTACGGATATACGACAAGCACTCACGCTTCAAGGCAACAAATCCTTCAGTGGTGGCAATTTCAGAATGACGAGGTCTCGGCAATTCAACTGCCAAATCAGCAATAATGGAACCTGGGCCTGCACTCATGATCAATATTCGATCTGCTAAAAATATAGCTTCATCAACATCGTGAGTAATAAACAATACGGTCGTTCCGAATTCTGACCATATGTTTAAGAGGTTTTCCTGCATAATAAGCCTTGTTTGGGCATCTAACGCTCCGAATGGTTCATCCATCAGTAAGACACTTGGATAATTTGCTAGTGCTCGCGCTATTCCAACTCGTTGCTGCATACCCCCAGAAAGTTCTCCTGGCAACTTTTCAGCCATTTCTCTCAGACCAATCATCGAAAGAAAAGTCGTAGCAATCGAGTCACATTCTTTTTGACTATGCCCGGCAATCTTGGGGCCGAATGCGATATTCTGATGTACGGTTTTCCATGGAAATAACGAATATTGCTGAAACACCATGCCACGATCGGGACCAGGCTGAGTCACTTCTTTACCATCTACCAAAACACGGCCACCTGCGGGTTTTATATAGCCCGCAACACTATTTAAAAGCGTAGATTTACCGCAACCTGAAGGCCCTAGAATACAAACAAATTGCCCTGGTGATATATCTAATGTTGTTGCTTCTACTGCGGTATTTATCTTAGCGCCTGAGCCAAAAGCAATAGTCACGTCATCGATCTTAATGTGTCCACGATCGATCGATCTCTTTTGATGAATAACTCGCTCTTCTTTTAAACCAACCTGAGTTGTCATAATTTATTCCTAATCGGGTTATTAACGCCATTCTCTTTGTTACCGTGATCAAGATCTTTAAGTGACACCATATAAAGTGTAATGATCATCAAAATAAGACTTAATGCGTTCAACCAAAAACCAACGGGTTCGATCTATAACGAAGTCGATACCCCTAAACCCATTATTGCCAAGCCAACCACCCAAGTTGGTGTTGGACAACAAATAACCCCGAACATAGTTAGCGAGGTAATTCCAAAAAACAGACCGTCCATATCAACCAATGATGTTTTATAATGCTCAGTAGGTATTGAGTTCTCTTAATTGCATTCATCGTCTTATCGCTGTGAACGCTTCCACCGCAAGGATGGTCGCATGGCCAATCGAACCAAAAATGTTGATAGTGACCCCAGGCCACCGATAACAAGCATCCCCACAACGATATCCGGATAATTAATAAGCGAGTAAGCATTCCAGGTAAAATAACCAATACCATATTGTCCAGAGATGATTTCGCCGGCTAACAAAGAAAACCAGCTAACCCCCATACCAATAGCTAAACCAGCACCAATACTCGGCAATGCAGCTGGAAATACCACATGACGGAATACCTGCGACTTCTTGGCCCCAAGAGACAAAGCGGCTCTCACCAGCACTTCTGGAGTTTGTTCAACGCCGTGTAAAGTATTGAGAATGATAGGAAATAGGGCCCCCAAGAATGTGATATAAATAATTGAAGACTCTTCAGTAGGCCACATCAGAATGGCTAGTGGTATCCATGCTACGGCTGGAATCGGGCGTATAATTTCAATATAAGGCAAAACAGCTGCACGCATACTACGAGACCGTCCGACCACAAGCCCTATACCAATCCCCAAAACAACTGCTATTGAGTAGGCAATAAGAATTCGTTTCATACTAACTATAATATGTATATAGAATTCGCTATCGGCTAGCTGGGTAACGAAGGCTGTTCCTACCCCAAGAGGACTCGGAATATTTTCAAAATTTATATAAAAATTAAAGTTATATTTGGTCACAAGATGCCAAAGCACTAGTCCGAAAATAACCGAGAGCGAGCCAATTATAAACGCTTTGGATTTTTCATAGACTCCCAATAAAGTCTGCAAGAAGCTTGCGTTATTGGATTCATTGCCACCAACTTTCGACCTCAAAGTAGTGTTGTCTTGGTTCATCGCCTCACTCGCTGCAATATCAGATAGTTGTTCATCAGGTGTTTTCGCCTCATCAACAAGTGACTGGATTGATGTCTCTTTCGCAGACATTAAAAGGAGTTCTTCATCATGCGACTTTATCTCGCTTTGTTCAGATCCATTGTTATTACACTTATCTACAGCTCGCACATTCATAGCGTTCAACCCAGTCCTAATTGAAGTAGCGAAAGCTCTCGCTTAACGCCTATTTTGCAGCCAAACTGTCATTTAAATGATTGAAATTCACTTACAGACTTGGCAATTTAATTTGCTTTGCTTGCGCTCAATTTCTTGGGCGCTCACTTGGATTAGCCCTGCAATGATGCTAGCGCACCTTCAAGATCCATTACCCCTCCACCCGATTTACTTGCAAAAGTATCGGCATCAGGTTTACGTAAAAACGTCATAAACCCGTCACTACCCTTCACAAAAAAGGCTGTTTTTCCGAATAGTTTTAAACCGGTTTCCTTGTCATATACATAGGTTGAATTCAGTTTTGCACCCGTCGCTCTAAAGTCATTTACAGCACTTATAAATTTAGCCATAGATGGATAAGTCGATATACCTTCTTTCGAATGCCATATTTCCATAGGCAAACCTTCATTTGTGATTAATGGGTCATTCATAAGAAGTTTTTCGGCGATGTAATCCTTACTAATACCTTTGTATGCCGCCTTCAGATAGTCTTCAGTAATCCACTCATTGAAGTCCAATGGCGGTATTGATTTTTCTGTTACCAACATGCCATGATTCAACTTAAGGGCATCTACCCACTCTGGTTTAATGGTTGGGTCTAATGTTAAATGACCACCATTTGAAAAATAGATGTACAGCACTTCTTTTTCAACGCCGGTCCACTTTTCCATCAAGTCGACAGCTCTAACCGGATCTTCTCTAATCCATCCACCTGCTTCATAGATCGCCTGAATAAAGGCAACAGCGACTTCGGGATACTCATCTGCAAAATCTTCACAGACGACAACACCATGTAAGTAAGGAACATTGGTTTCACTACCGTCATAGATTTTTCGACCTGTGCCTCTGAACTCCATAATTTCTGACCAAGGACAAAAATCACCATGCGCATCAATTTTACCTGCTGCTATATTGGCTGCACCCACTGCAGGACTCTGGTTCTTTAAACCATTATCATCACCGCCAATATTGTTATCCTGCATTACCTTTAGCAACATCCCCCACGCGGCGCTACCTACAGGAACCGACACATCTTTGCCTTTAAGCTGGTCTATGCTGTAAATATCAGAATCAACCGGGACAACAATCGTATTCCCACTACCCTTCAAGTTATAATCCGTACTTGTAATATATTTTGTCCTGAGGGAATCAGTGGCTTGAAAATTCGCACTATTTACAATCAAGGAATAATCACCCATGACGCCAAAATTCAGCTTATTCGCCATCATTTGGTTGGTGATTGGACCACCAGAACTGTAATCGCTCCAGCTAACTTCAAAATCAATATCTTTATATTTACCTACTGTTGGCAGGTACTTTTCCAACAATTTAAGCTCTTTAACAACAATGTCAGCAATGTAGGTGTCGGTGCACATATTCTGATGTCCAATCGCGATTTTCACTGTTTCAGCATTAGCGAAATTTGCTATCAAACAGCACAAAATCACTTGTAAAAAATTATGCAGCAGTTTCATTTTTTACCCCGTATTGATATGAACAATCGAACTTAAACTTGTACTAACATGTTATGTTTACTTTTATATATAGCGCATACACTGTGCCAACATCCTTTTTTTAAAAAGGAATATTTTCTAACTCATTATTTTATATAGGTTTTTTTTCGAACTAATCTTGTATAGATTTTTTTCTGTTACTTTCATAATGATGATTGAATGCGCCGTGTTAGCACATTCACTTAAAAACGCCCCGAATTTAGCGCACAAATTCTTGGACGGCTCATTCACACTTAGTACAAGTTATTTTTGATCAATTCCTGAACAAGCACGTTCATACGCACGATAAAATCGCAAAAAGATAATACGCTGCATGGAATTTACGTATACTTTTTCGGGAGGCATATCATCAGGAATTGGAACTTGTATGTTTATTGTGACTGAGCAGTCTTGGTTTTTTATAGGGATGGCCAGTCACTTAGATTAAATCACTGCCATCCATGAGAACATCATTAGTTGATATTGTTTTCAAAAATACTGGCTTCAATACACAACTGGATATTGTTGAAACTGGGTAAGTTATGGAGACGACCAAAAAGCATTAGAGCGCTAGTCCGTTCAAATTAATGAGTCAACTAAAACAAAAATTCCAAGTATTTTTTAATCATCTGAAACGGCAATATCCATACCTAATTCTTTAATTTTGCGTGCGAGAGTGTTTCTTCCCCACCCTAACAAAATGGAGGCATTTCTTTTACGCCCGCCTGTATGATTGAGAACCGTTTCGATCATGTTACGTTCAAATTCGGGGATCGCCCTTTGCAAAAGACCTTGTTTACCTTTTAAAAATTCCTGGTTTGCCCATTTCTTAAGTGCATCTTGCCAAATTAAACCTTTAGAAGTATTTTGATCATCGTTTAATAACTCAGGTGGTAAGTCAGATATGTGAACTTCTCGACCGCTTGCCATGACCGTTAACCAACGACAAACATTTTCTAATTGACGGACATTACCAGGCCAAGATAAAACACTCAGATAATCCTCTGTTTCGGAACGAATAGTTTTGGTTTCGACAGAGAGTTCTTTCGCTGCTTTTTTCAGGAAGTAGTTGGCAAGTTTGGGTATATCTTCATTTCTATCTGCTAGCTTAGGCAAGTGAATGCGGATTACATTTAATCGATGAAATAGGTCTTCTCTAAAACGCCCCGAATTAACCAGGTTTTCAAGATTTTGGTGGGTTGCCGCAATAATTCTAACGTTTACTTTAACAGGCGTCGTTCCACCAACCCGATAGAATTCCGCATCCGCCAAAACTCTTAAAAGACGAGTCTGGGTCTCTGCGGGCATGTCACCGATCTCATCGAGAAATAATGTGCCGCCATCGGCCTGCTCAAAGCGGCCAATTCGTTGGGTTGTAGCGCCCGTAAAAGCACTTTTTTCATGGCCAAATAATTCTGACTCAATAAGATCCTTTGGAATAGCCGCCATATTCAATGCAATAAATGATTCCATGGCTCTAGGGCTGTGCTGATGAAGTGCTCGCGCAACCAGCTCCTTACCTGTACCTGACTCACCATTAATCAGAACCGTTATATTGGATTGAGATAAGCGACCAATTGCTCGAAATACTTCCTGCATAGCCGGTGCTTTACCAATTATTTCGGTGCTTTCAGTTGGTATATCGATAATATTTGACGTACTTTTTGCCCTTTGTTCCTGAGAATGAGCAATCGCTCGTTTGATTAAAAAAACAGCATCATCAAGGTCGAAAGGCTTTGGAAGATAATCAAATGCACCACTCTGATATGACGTAACAGCGCTATCTAAATCGGAGTTTGCTGTCATGATAATAACGGGTACTTCAGGTAAACCCCGATGAATATGAAAAGCCTGAATTTTTTCCAATAACGCTAATCCGCTCATACCAGGCATTCTAATATCACTAATAATCGCATCAGGTGTGGTTCGAGCCAGCTTCTCAACAACGCCTTCAGCGCGATCAAAAGAACGAAAATCGTAATTTTCCTTTGCGAGTGTTTTTTCTAATACCCAACGGATTGACCGGTCGTCATCGATGATCCATACAAGTGGTTTAGAGGTCATTTTCAAGTTCCAAAGCTAAGTAGGCATTAAATTTCAAGGTTTGCTTTCGCATTCAACCCGAACATTATGTTTTTTAAAGTACTTTGTGTAATCGATAGTCCTATATCTACTCGATCGATTAACATGGGTTAGAAAAAATGATGTAAAGCATATTGATGAAGGCCATAAGCAAAACCTTTCAATAGCACGTTCTATTTTTCATCTCGAATGAATGTAAATGGTCAACAATAGCTTGTACTAACGTGTTATACCCACTCATACACTCTTTGCATACGCTGTGCCAAGTTTAATATTATTGAATATATTTTTTTATAAGTGTTTATTTTTCATACTACTTTTGGCAATAAATATCATAATATATTTTTTCTATTAGTATTCTGATCATGCCTAAATGCGCCGTATTAGCACAAACACTAAACAAGCAATCCAACTTTGACGCATAAATGTTGAGCCTAATCACTCACATTTAGTACAAGCTAATTTGATCAATCCCTGCAGAGTAGGGTTAAAGCACCAACCAAATATCGCAATACAGAGTTAAGACTCTCGTGATTACCCATGAAAACCTTAAAAAAGCGGCATAAGAATACTCAAATGGCGCAGACTAATCACTCTGCTGTAAGTGAAGCACGTACAAAAAAATGGCAAATAAAACCCAGCCAAAGGCTGGGAAATGTTTGAGAGGTATTACTATTATGAGAAAGTATACTGAAGTAGGAATCGGTTGTTTCCACACTTTTAGTATCAGAAGTGACTACAGCCAATCTCTACCGAAGTGACAAGCCAGACTCATACTTATCCAGCAAATAGGTGACGTCTACATCAATTTTTCCAACCACGATATTGGTCGCGCCCACCGCTGGGCTTTGGTTCTTCAAGCCATATTCGTTACTACTGATATTATTATCCTGCATGCCCCAGGCAGCAGTGCCGACTGGCACCAACACATTTTGCCTTTCAGCTGCTTAATACTATAAACATCCGACTTCACCGGCACCAAAATCGTATTACCACCGCCCTTAAAGTTATATCCGGTACCCTCGATATATTCTATTCTCAGTGCATCCGTGGCTTGGAATTTCGCGTACAAACTTTAAGACTCCTCTCTCACCTTTAGTACAAGTTACTATTGATCAACTCCCAAGCAAACAAGACCTATTGCCAAACGAGAATCGCAACTCAGGAGTAAAAACCGCGTACATTTACATGAAGCCATTAAAGTGCTGTTAGAGGAATATAAAGGTGAATCAGATGAAGCGCACAGAGGTAATCATGAACCTCCCGCTCAATTATTTTGTATTTAATAAGTAATCAAACGCCTCGTTAGATGACAAAAGGGTCAGCTAACTCAGAGGGGTTATTATTTAGCAGCAGCATGCAACAAAACTTCATCGCTGAGTAAATGAACGATCGTAGAAACTGCGACCAAAGTACTTCATTTTACTTGTTTTTTTATTAATGGCCTATAAATCTCAATTCGATCACCACTACGTAATTGGCACATCTCAGGACTCCTTAGTACTTTACCAAAAATACCGACTTTGTTTTTCTCAAGATTAATTTCAGGGAATATATTCTTAATCTTGGACTGCTCTATCACCTCAATAACTGAGCTACCACTAAGGACATTTAATGAAATAAGTTTTTGTTCGTGTACCGATGCATAACAAACTTCAACTTTGATTGTGCTCATTATTGTTTACTCTTTCTTTATTGATGTGAAGTGTTAACTGTAATTTCTCTATCATTTTTTTCGCGAGAACCATGCCAAGAAAAAAGCCTGCAAAACTAAAAGCAATGCTTTCCAGCTCACCCAGTTTAATTTCGATTGCCACCGAAGCCGAAGTAATAAGGCCGAACAAGGGTGTTAAATATAGGAGTAAGGCTGCTTGCATTAATGAGCTACTTTTAAGCTCAAGGGTTACTGTTTCTCCTTGAGAATATATAGTGCCCACAGAATGGGAAAGCGGAACCTTAATATTTTTTTTTCGTCCGACTACTTGTTGCCCACAGCTACTCTTAACACCACATGAAGCACATGATGACTGCAGGTCAGTTTCAATAAGCAAATAATGATCAGTGATCGATTCTATTTTTCCCAACTCTTTGGCCATTAATATTTACACCTTTATTTTGGATTGATGTTTTATGTTAGCTAACAGTCCCCGTCACACGAACCCGCTTACTTCCTACCATTTTTTCAACCGATTTTAGTGCATCGGCTCGTTCAATACGCTGATCAATGATATTTTTGACAGCAATAATCAAGCCCATTCCAACAAAAGCACCTGGCGGTAAGATAGCGAATAAAAAGTTAGAATAATCATCAACCAAGATAATTTCCCAAGTTAGTGCCATCTCGCCGAAGATAAGATTCATACCTGAAAATAAGGTACCTTGCCCGATCATTTCGCGCATAGCACCTAATAATATCAGTACCGCAGTGAACCCCACCCCCATCATCAAACCATCAAGCGCAGCAGGAATAACAGAATTTTTACAGGCATAGGCATCGGCTCGACCTAAAATCGCACAATTCGTTACGATAAGTGGAATAAATATCCCTAGAATCTCATAGAGCTCGTAAGTATAGGCCTGCATGAGTAATTCTGCACAGGTCACCAAAGAAGCAATAATCATCACAAAAGCCGGCAAACGCACAGTCTCAGGAACAAAATTCCGAATCATCGACACCGCTATGTTTGAGCAAACAAGTACCATCATGGTCGCCAAACCTAGACCTAGCGCGTTGACCACCGTCCCGGTAACTGCCAATAAAGGACATAAACCTAAAAGCTGAACTAAGGCCGGGTTATTTTTCCAAAGGCCGTTTTTTACTAATGTATTAAGTTCTGCACGATCAAAACTAGACGATTTATCGTTCATGGCTGAACCTCTTCTTGAATAGCCTGTTGAGCACTGGTTGTTGGCAAATCCACGCCAGTAATATGTAAGAGTTCACCTTGGTGATCCTGGTAATACTGTAAGCCTTTATAAACAGCATTCACAATAGCGCGCGGAGTAATGGTGGCGCCGGTCATTTGATCAAAATCACCACCATCTTTTTTTACCATCCATGCCGATTCTTTGGTATTTTCCAGTGAGCGGCCTTCAAAAATACGTATCCAATCAGACTTTTTAATGTCTATCTTATCGCCCAAACCCGGTGTTTCCTTATGTTCAATAACTCGCAAACCAATTATTGTGCCCGCAAGATCAAGGCTCATAATTAAGCGAATCGGACCGGTATACCCATCGGGAGCGACTAAAGGCAAAATAAAATAACGAGGTCGACCCTCACTTAAAGCAACGAATGCTTCACTCCCTTCTTTTAGACCAAGCCGTTCTTCTGCTTCAAGCCAGAAAGCATGATCCAACAAGTCATTATCAAACTGCCCAATAGGAACTATCTCTAATAATGCTTTTGAGCGTGACTGCTTAACCTGCTCTGCAATTCTGTCTTTGGTCACCACTTGCGTCAGTGCAATCAAACCAGCGGTAATAATAGCGAATAGACTTAAACCCCAAGCAGAGCGGAATATCGAACGCCCTAAACTTTCTGGCTTAGCCTTTTCTACTTCTTTTATTTCACTTGGATCAGTCACAGTCAAGGCCTCTCTTTGGCTTTCTGGCCACGCTGGGCTTTCGTGTATCCATAGGTTCTGGGCTGGGTGTAGATATCAATCAGCGGCGCAGCAAAATTCATCAAGAGCACAGCAAAGGCAAAGGCGTCGGGGTAACTACCATAACGACGAATAATATAGGTAAACAGACCCACACCAAGCCCAAACACCAAGCGCCCACGGGCGGTGGTGCACGAGGACACCGGGTCAGTAGCAATAAAGAAGGCACTTAGCATCGTTGCTCCGGCTAGCATATGCAGCATAAACGGGGCACTTTGATCGGCATCCCAACCAAGAATAAGCGCAGGTATCGCCAAGCCCAAAAGCACGCCAACAGGCGTTTGCCAAGGAATCACTTTGAGCGCGATTAACACCAGGCCACCAGCAAAAAACGCCAAATTCACCCATTCCCAACCTAACGCATAAAAGCGACCAAACACCGGTAACTGAAAAACTTCATCGGACAGCGAATAGGCTATTTCGTGTTTGTAGGTATCCAGTGGTGTGGCTCCAGTTAAGGCATCAGGCAAGACCGTTTCATGCCATATTTTTGCTAAGGTTTCAGCTATTGATGGTGCTTGTTCAACCAGACTTAAAGGTGTAGCCCAATTGGTAGTCATCGCCACAGGAAAAGATACCAGCACCAAAGCATAACCGACCATCGCCGGATTGAAGGGGTTATAGCCCATACCACCATATAAATGTTTGGCAAAGATGATCGCGAAGGCAGTCGCAATAAAAGACACCCACCAAGGCGCAAAGGGCGGCAAAGCCAAACCTAACAAAACACCCGTCACCAAGGCACTGTAATCATTTAAATAAAATGAGATTGGTCGTTGTCGGACCTTTAATATAAGTGCTTCACAGACAAGTGCTACGATCGAACACCACAAAACGTTGTGCAGGTTACCCCAGCCAAAAAAAATCGTTTGAGCAATCAGGCCGGGAATCGTCATCGCGATCACCTGGCGCATTAAAATAGATGTACGCTGAGGCCCTTTGCTATGCGGTGAACTAATCGAGAGTAATGCCATTAAGATTTTCCACCATCGGTTGCATTTTCTACTTGGGCTAATTTAGCTGCCTTTGCTTTGGCCGCGGCCTCTATACGCTCTTTACGCTTCGCTGCCTTTTCCGCTAGCTCCCGCTCTAAACGCTGCTGCCTTGCTTCAAAACGTTCCCTGGCTTGATCAGATTTAAGCTCATTTTCACGCTTCTGTTTTATCTCACCTTTAGAATGCCGATAATATTGAACCAAAGGAATAGAGCTCGGGCAGACATAAGAACAAGCTCCGCATTCAATACAATCAAATAAGTTATGATGCTCGGCTTTTTCATATTCTTCTGCACGAGAGAACCAGTATAATTGTTGTGGCAATAATTCTGCCGGGCAGACATCAGCGCATAAACCGCAGCGAATACAAGCTTGTGCTGGGGGGGCTAATGCTAACTCTTTTGGACTCGGCGCTAAAATGCAATTTGTTGTTTTTACGACAGGGACATCATAGTGCGACAAATTGAAGCCCATCATCGGCCCACCCATAATTAAGCGCTCTATTTTAGCTGGTTCATAATTTACCTGTTCCAGCATCCAGTCAATCGGTGTCCCTATCAGAACCTCAACGTTTCCTCGCTTTGAAATTTGCTCACCCGTTAGTGTCGTAATCCTCGAGATTAAAGGTTCTCCAAAACGAACGACTCGATATATTGCTGCAACCGTTGCCACGTTCTGACAAACGATACCAATATCCGCTGGAATTCTTCCATTAGGGACTTCTTTATTTGTGAGAATTTTGATGAGCTGTTTTTCACCACCAGAGGGATATTTAGTCGGAATAACACACACTTGAATAGTTTTTCCATCTAGCGCTTTTTGTAAGGAAAGAATCGCCTCAGGCTTGTTGTCTTCTATACCAATCAAGCAGCGGCTAACACCGAGTACTTGCATAAGAATTTCAAGACCTGCTACCACCTCGTTGGCGCGCTCTTGCAATAAACGGTCATCCGAGGTGATATAAGGTTCACACTCTGCCGCATTTAAAATCAGCGTATCAATATTGCTTAAATTAGAGGGCGCAATTTTAATCGCTGTCGGGAACCCTGCCCCACCCATACCTGCTATCCCAGCGTCACTGACTTTATGCTGGATCTCACTGGCACTCAGCTGTCGATAATCTTCACAGGGATGGAGTTCACACCAGGTATCTTCGCCATCAGGAATTAAGCTAATACAATGATCTGTCTGACCCGAAGGATGGGCAATCAATTGATCATCGATAGCAACGATTTCTCCTGAGGTCGGCGCATGTAAAGCCACGCTAAAAGGACCATCGGCATCAGCCAGTTTTTGTCCTTTTAATACTTTTTGTCCAACTTCAACATGTAACTTACTCGCTGCACCAATATGCTGTTTTAAGGGCAATATTAATTTAGGGGGAAGTCCTAAGACACGAATAGGCTGTTGGTTTGAATCTGTTTTATGCTCTTCAGGATGAATGCCTCCGTGGAAGTCAAAAATATCAACAGAACAGGTCGCGATGATTTGATTCGTCTTCATACTGCATCCGCGCCGTGATAAGACACTGAATCCGTAGCGATAATATTCAAAGGTTTGGGCGCTTCCCAATGCCATGCAGCTAAACCCTTATCGACAAGCACCATATCAATACAGTCAACCGGACAAGGCTCTACGCATAAATCGCAGCCAGTACATTCAGAAGCAATCACCGTGTGCATATGTTTAGCTGAGCCTAAAATCGCATCAATCGGGCAAGCCTGAATACATTTAGTGCAACCAATACATTCGTCTTCTCGAATCACTGCGACCGTTTTGGGTTTTTCTTCGCCATGTTCGGCATCAAGTGCAGGCGCTTCAACATCTAATAAATCAGCCAGTGCCTGAATAGTGGCTTCGCCACCCGGTGGACACTTATTTATTTCTTCACCAGCGGCGATGCCTTCAGCATAAGGACGACAACCCGGATGACCGCATTGACCACATTGTGTTTGCGGAAGCAGGCTATCAATCTGATCAACGATGGGGTTGCCTTCGACTTTAAAGCACACTGCTGCAAAGCCCAGCAAGATACCAAATGCTATCGATAAACCCAGCAGAGCAAGGATTGCGGTTAATACTATGCTCATAAGACAATACTCATCATTAAATATTTACCAAACCCGTAAAGCCCATAAAGGCTAGTGACATTAAGCCTGCGGTAATCATGCCTATTGCAGAGCCTTTAAACGGCGCGGGAATATCAGACACAGCAATACGCTCACGCATGGCTGAAAATAAAATTAACACCATGGAAAAGCCGATGGCAGCGCCAAAGCCATAAAGAATCGATTCCATAAAACCGTTCTGTTTTTTGATATTCAACAAGGCCACACCCAGCACTGCACAGTTGGTTGTTATCAAAGGCAAAAAGATTCCAAGTACTCTATAAAGTACCGGACTAGTTTTGCGCACCACCATTTCGGTAAATTGTACGACCACGGCGATCACTAAAATAAAGGTAATAGTTTGCAAGTATTCCAGACCAAGTGGCTGAAGAAGATAAGTGAATGCCAGATAACTGCATAATGACGATAGCGTCAGCACAAAGGTCGTTGCCAAACCCATCCCCATAGCTGTTTCCAATTTATTGGATACACCCATAAAGGGGCATAAACCCAAAAACTGAACCAACACGAAGTTGTTCACCAAAATGGTACTGACTAAAATCAATGCGTAATCAGCCATTCGACACACCTGGCCATAACAAAACGCTTAGATAGGGATAGCCCATTAAAATAGTTTTCATATACACGATTTTTATTTCCATTTAATACGCTTGTCAGTTTCAATGAATGCATTTAATAGGATCTCTCAATACGACGTTTTATTAAGACTCATATCGATAAAGACTATCTAATTCAAACTTGTACTAACGTGTTATATTCACCTATATATTTAGCGCATATGCCGTGCCAGTTTCAAACATTTCAGATGGAATTTTTCTAAGATATTATTTTTTATATAGTTTTATTCATAATGCAGTCTCAAACTGTTTTTCTCGAAACTTATCCTCTAAGAACAAAGTGCGCCGTGTTAGCACATTCGATAAAAAACAAACCTACTTTGGCGCATAAATTTTGAGAGGCCTCTCTCACGCTTAGTACAAGTTACTTCTGATCAATTCCAGACCAAGCAAGCCCCGTAAAACTGCTTTAAAGTGACAACACATCATGACCCGTATTGACTTGTTATATAAAGTGAAGAGCGGCATAAGATGTGCAGTTGACTTTTTATATTGCTAGAAGCCTCGAATACAGCCACAACAATTAATGAGAAGATGTTATGCGTTTAGATTTATTCCTACCGATTTTACGTTGGGGTCGCGAGTATAACCGCGAAACCTTTGTTCAAGACGCTGTAGCGGCTCTCATCATTACGATGATGATGATTCCTCAGTCTTTAGCCTATGCACTGTTGGCGGGTTTGCCGCCTCAGCTAGGGCTCTATGCGAGCATGTTACCGCTTTTACTTTATGCCTTGGTTGGCTCCAGTGGTGCTTTATCTGTTGGGCCCTTTGCCATTTCCTCAATTATGACTGCAACCGCCTTGAGTATTGCTTTCCCTGAATCACGCCCAGAAGATTACTTGCTCGGCGCCGTGGTTCTGGCATTGAGTAGTGGCATGATGCTGTTATTGTTCGGTTTATTACGCTTGGGTTTTCTGAGTAATTTTCTCAGTTTCCCGGTCATTACTGGTTTTATATCAGCTTCGGCCATTGTTATTGCTGTTAGCCAGATCGGCAACCTGAGTGGTCTTGATGTGAGTGGCGGTAACTTACTGACGATGCTTACGGATCTTGGGCTTGGACTTCATGCTATAAATCTCTATACCTTAGCACTAGGTACAGCCGCAGTATTGATGTTGTACTTCTTGCCTGGCTGGCTCAAAAGGCTTTCACTTCGCTTAGGGTTCGTATCCTTTTGGGCGGATATTTTGTCGAAGTCAACACCTATTTTGGTCATGTGCCTTTCGGTATTAGTTGTCTACCTGTTTGATTTACAAGAGCAGATTGCCGTGGTAGGTGTTATTCCACAGGGCTTACCAGAACTGCACTTACCCGATATTAATGCGCTGAACTGGTCGACTGAGCGCTGGCAGAGTTTGTTAAGTTCGGCAGCATTGATCAGTTTAATCGGTTATGTCAGTGCGCTTTCGGTGGCTCAATCGTTTGCAGCGAAACGCCGCCAGCGTGTCAACCCTAACCAAGAGGCAGTCGGATTAGGTCTGGCTAACTTAGCCTCAGGTGTATCGGGGGCATTTCCCATTTCGGCGAGTATGTCGCGTTCGGCTGTAAGCTTCAAAGCCGGCGCACAAACCCCAGCCGCAGGGGCATTCGCGGCACTGGCGATAGGCTTCTCAACACTGTTTATGACGCCATTTTTATACTATGTTCCCATTGCCAACTTGGCGGCAATGATTATGGTGGCGATCATTTCATTGGTGGATATTCCAGCCATCAAACGGGTCTGGAGTTATAATCGTAGCGACTTTTCCGCCTTAGCACTTACCGCTCTGGTGACCCTTATACAAGGCGTTGAGCTAGGCCTGATCAGTGGCGTTGTCCTGTCGATAATGCTCTATTTGTACCGCTCAAGCACCCCCCATATTGCGGTGGTTGGCAAAATACCTGGCACCGAACATTTTCGCAATCGTCTGCGCCACCAGGTAGAACTAAGCGATAAAATCATCGGTATGCGTATCGATGCTAGTCTCTACTTTGCCAACGCGCGTGTACTTGAAGATGAAGTCAATTCATTAATAACGCAATACCCCAATGCCAGTCACATGGTGCTGCAGTGCTCTTCCATCAGCGATATCGATACCAGTGCGCTTGAAAGCCTTCGTTCAGTGGATCGTCACCTGCGGGATGCCGGCATGCAGTTTCATTTATCAGAAGTAAAAGGACCAGTAATGGATCAGCTATTGCGCTGTGATTTTATCGCGACGATGTCCGGCAAGGTATTTATAAGCCATTTCTTGGCTTGGAAGGAATTAAGCTAGGCGGGTTCTATACTGCCCGCCCTAACGTTATTTCCCCAGTCTAATTCGGTGCTTTGTAGTCGCATAGGATTAAAGAAGACCTATATAACAAAGTTAATTCTCACTTATAAGTCCGTAAATAAGGCTCTGATCAGTTGAGTTTAAATGGTCAAACAATAATTATTTCGTTAGTTGGTATAACTAACGAAACTACACAAAGCTAATTCTTTCTAGACTTAAAAAACAACTAAGGTCAAAGTAAAGCCATTACGCTAAACCAGTCTTCAAGATCTTGCCAAATTGACAGTTTAAGCATGGTTATCTTTTTTCACACCTAGCTCAAGACAAGTAAGTTCGATCAATTGTTCAATGTCGAAATAGCCATAACTTTGAGTGTTATCGTTTCCCTCTTATTACCTTGCTTAACGCCAAGAACATGGACTAGAACCAAACTCGGTTTATACATAGATTGAGTGACATTACGGCAGAGTTTGATCGATTTCACTAACTTAACGGGGCATAAATACGCTAAAATAATAAACTATTAACTTACCTTTGAGCCCGTTATATTAATGACCACTGTCACAACGCCTGCCAATTTTACAGAACTTGGCCTTATTCCAGCCTTGTTAGATCGATTAACTGAGCTGGAATACCAGCAGCCAACGCCCATTCAAGCGCAAGCTATACCGAGTGTATTAGCCGGGCGAGACTTAATTGCAGGGGCAAATACCGGTTCGGGTAAAACAGCCACTTTTGCATTGCCGATCTTGCAGCAACTGTCGCAGCAATTTTCACAGCAAGCATCCGCTGCAAAATCATCGAACAATAAAAGCAGTACAGGTAACTTTGTTACTGGGCTGATTTTGGTGCCTACCCGTGAACTAGCCAAGCAAGTTGCCGACAGCATTCAATCTTATGCCGCGCATTTTAACGGTGCGATTAAAACGGTTGCTGTTTTTGGTGGTGTTTCAGTGAATACTCAAATGCTCGCATTACGCGGCGGCACTGATATTTTGGTTGCGACACCTGGTCGATTACTCGATTTGATTTCAAGTAATGCCATTAAGCTCGACAAAGTTAAAACCTTAGTGCTAGATGAAGCAGATCGAATGTTAAGTCTAGGCTTTACTGAGGAGCTATCTGCGCTGTTAGGATTATTGCCAAAGAAAAAACAAATTTTACTATTTTCAGCGACCTTTCCTGAACAAGTAAAAGCTTTAACCCAAGAATTGCTCAATGACCCAGTTGAAATACAATTGCAAAGTGCTGATGCCAGCACCTTAGTTCAGCGCGTTTTTACCGTTCACAAGGGCGAAAAAACAGCGGTACTAGCGCATTTGATTAAGCAGCATCAATGGCGACAAGCGCTTATTTTCGTCAATGCCAAAAACAAGTGTAATCACTTAGCTGAAAAACTCTCTAAGCGTGGTATTACCGCAGAAGTGTTTCATGGCGATAAAGGCCAAGGCGCTCGTAGTCGAGTACTTGACGCGTTCAAATCCAGTAAGATTCAGGTTTTAATTGCCACTGATATTGCAGCCCGCGGTCTAGACATAGAAAAACTACCCGTGGTGATTAATTTTGACTTACCAAGAAGTCCATCAGACTACATGCACCGTATTGGTCGAAGTGGCCGTGCTGGTGAAGTGGGATTAGCCTTATCACTCATCGATCATGAAGATTATCATCACTTCAAAATAATCGAAAAGAAGAATAAAATACGACTTGAACGTGAACAAGTCGCGGGTTTTGAAGTTGATGACTTTATAAGCGATGCATTTTCAACCGCAAACAAACCGGTCGATAAGCCTGAAGGCAGTGATAAGCAAAAACGCAAAAATAAAGCAGCCATGAATACAGATATCTGGTTGAAGAACTCTTAAGCTAAATAGCAGGTAACCTACTAATAATCTAAAGCGGGACGACTAAGAGTTTGCTCAGTTTCGCGTCATTACACAATGTCAGCAAACTAGTATCAACGCCTTAATAGGTGTTGGTACTCTCATTAATAAATACGCCATCTAATTATTGATCTGACACCCCTTATTTGTAGTAAGTACTCACCAAAGCCTAATTTTCAAACCAAGCCCGATTCGGTTGCATCGCCGTTATTGACCACATAAGCAAACTTACCCTAGGAGTGAACCGTGATAGAGAACGGGTCCTTGTCCACTGCTGTAGATGGGCCGGCCATTAAGGCTCCTGCGATCAGATCTATCGT
>JBLHVH010000050.1:0-18288 GCA_047628385.1 Oleiphilaceae bacterium | reverse complement strand
AAGCCAAGTTTGGTAGCCCACATTTTTTCCATTTGCGCCTGCATCACAGTTGCAAAACCAGTACGAATTTCGTCGAGCTGCTTGATAGCATCCTGATCCGATGCTATCAATGGCTGCAACGCCATGCAAAACATGTAAAAGTTTCGTTCCGCTGCTATGGGCTGATTCATAAACGAATAGTGATGTCCACCCCCTGTCCATGGTTGATATTGTGGGTTGAACACATCGCAAAATCCGAAGGGGCCATAGTCTAGTGTAAAGCCTCCCGCCGCGCAGTTGTCACTGTTGAAGTTGCCTTGACAATAACCGACACGGATCCAATTAGCTACCAGTGACGTCAAGCGGCTGCGGAACTCGCGCGCCAGCAACACCACTTTTTCAGCCGTTGAGCGTGTATTATCGATGACGTCACTGTACTCACGATCGATCAAGTGCCGCATCAGCATCTCAAGTTCTACCATCGCATTTGGGTATTCCTGCTTGCGGGCACGGCGGCTGAAAAGCTCTAGCTGACCCACCCGAATGAACGATGGTGCGACACGAGTGGAGATGGCGACCGCCTCAGATATAAGCCTGTCCGGATCCTGTGAACGTGAGCCTTCAGAGTACCACGGTCGGTTAACCTTCTCTGTTTTTGACACGTATAAGCTCAGCGATCGTGACGAGGCTACCCCAAGTGCGTGCATGTGCTCTTGTGCTAAGAACTCGCGAACACTTGAGCGCAGAACAGCGCGACCATCAGCGCCACGGCAGTAGGGTGTTCGTCCTCCGCCTTTTAGTTGCATTTCCCAGCGTTGACCGTTAATCACAGCCTCAAGCACAGACATTGCGCGACCGTCACCGTAGCCGTTACCTGTTTGGAATGGACACTGTTGATAGTATTCGTTGCCAAAGATAGACAGTGCATAGCCCGTTGCCCAACCGACCTTGCGCAGTGGCTCTGGAACCTCTGTTAGGTCCCCAGAAAACAGTCGCATAAAGTCAGCCGACTGTGCCATGCTATCGTAAAAACCCAGTTCGCGAAAAAAAATTGTGCTGTGGGTAACGTACTCGGGGTCTTGAATAGGGGTAGGATTGACGGGGACATAGTGCCCGGTAAATACTTGTCTCGGTGTATGATCGAAGCCATCTTCTGTCGCATCAGGATCGCAGTTGAGCGTATCGGTGAGCGAGTAGTTTGCCAGCTTTGCGAGATCGTCTAGGGTAGTCACGGTTGAAATAGTTTGCTGGGGAAGTCGATTTATCATAGGGGGCTCCTCAAGGCGTGGGTAGAGCGGTTTTTTTCCGCTGCATGGTTAGTCGTATCAACAATTTATTCTATTTTAGGGGCTAGCCTTTCAGCATGACTTCGAATCCCTGCAGCAGGGTTACCTTAGAGGAGGCACATCTGTGGTTGCCTCCACTCATGTAGCCTTGCTACTTATTTTTTAATGTCATAAACTTTTTATTTTTCAACAAAAGCTCTTTCAACAACGTAGTCCCCTTGTACTCCCTTTTTGCGACTTTCCTTGAAGCCTTTTTCGTCAAGAAGGGCACACGTGTCTTTTAACATCGAGGGACTGCCGCACAACATCACTCGATCAAACACAGGGTCAAGTGTCGGTATCCCAAGGTCAAGAGATAACTTTCCTGTTCTTATCAAATCGGTAATTCTTCCTTGATTTTTATAAGGCTCTCGAGTGACACACGGATAGTACATAAGCTGTTCAGCTATCATTTCACCCAGGTACTCATGCGTAGGCAGATCTTTTGTTATTATTTCGTGGTAAGCCAATTCATTGGTATACCTTACGCCATGGAACAAAATCACTTTTTCGAAACGTTCATAAGTTTCAGGATCTTTGATAATACTTAAAAAAGGAGCCAGTCCTGTTCCAGTGCCAATCAAGAGTAAATTACGACCATCGCGCAAATCATCAATAACCAGTGTTCCCGTTGGTTTACTGCCGATAATGACTTCATCACCAATAGCTAAGTGTTGTAATTTGGATGTGAAAGCCCCGCCTTCGACTTTAATACTGAAAAATTCCAAATAATCCTCATGATTTGCACTAGCAAGACTATAGGCTCGCAGGATCGGTCTAGCCTCTTCTTGTGCTAAACCAATAATGATATATTCCCCATTTCTAAAGCGGAGGCCTTGACTACGGGTTGTCTTAAAAGAAAATAGACTATCGTTCCAGTGAACAACATCGGTAACTTTTTCGGGATTGAATTTTTTATGCATGGTTTCTCCTATGCAATATGATTATTTTATTTCTTTACCTGCGGCTTGCAAGTCTGCATGGTAGCTTGAACGCACCAAGGGTCCAGATGCCGCATGGGTAAAACCAAGCGCTTTGGCAATAACACCCAGTTGATCAAACTCTGCGGGAGGAACATAGCGCTTAACCGAAAGGTGATACTTACTTGGTTGCAAGTATTGCCCTAACGTTAGCATATCTACATTATGTTCACGCAAATCTTTTAATACTGCGGTAATTTCATCAATAGTCTCGCCAAGACCAAGCATCAGACCTGATTTTGTCGATACCTGTGGATGCATTACTTTAAAGCGACGAAGCAGTTCCAATGAATGCTTATAATTAGCACCCGGGCGAACTTCACGATACATATGTGGCGCAGTCTCTAGGTTATGATTAAACACATCTGGCGGTGCAGTGCTTAAAATGTCGAGCGCTCTGTCTATTCGACCTTTAAAATCAGGTACCAAAATTTCAATTTTTATATGGGGTACTTGCTTTCGTATTGCATTAATGCAATCGACAAAATGTTGGGCACCACCATCACGAAGATCGTCCCTATCAACCGATGTGATGACGACATATTTTAATTTCATGTCGCGTATTGTTGCGGCTAATTTTTCTGGTTCTTCAGCGCTCACCGGTAAAGGTCTGCCGTGTGCTACATCACAAAATGGACAGCGGCGAGTACAGATAGCACCAAGGATCATAAAGGTAGCGGTTCCATGGTTAAAGCATTCGTTTAAATTAGGGCATGAAGCTTCTTCACAAACTGAACTTAAATTATGCTTACGCATCGCTTGTTTAATGTGTTCTACCTTGGCTGTACTTCTCGGCAGTTTTACTTTTAACCAGCTAGGTTTTTTTAAGGTTGTTTCTTTCTCGCTAGCAATTATTTTTACTGGAATAAACGCTAATTTATCGGCATCACGAAGCTTTTCGCCAGCGACAAATTGTGATTGTTTTATATTACTCATGATATTGATTGACCTTGGGGCCAAAAATTGGCCTCCTATGTTTATACTCGCTCCACTTGAAGATCCGCGTTTCAGCTGTATTGCTTGGCGACGTGTAATATTTTTTTAACCATTGCACGTAAACCATTACCGCGCATCGAACTTAAATGGCTAAATAAATCAATGTCTGTGAAAAAAGCGTTGATATTAAAATCAGTCACTTCTTGCGGTGTTTTTTTATTAAATGCACTAAGAACAATACCTGCTAATCCTTTAACAATTTGAGCTTCACTATCGACAGCCATTAACAGAAGATTATTAATTTTATCGTATTCGCATACTAGCCATACCTGACTTTGACAACCAATGATAAGATTTTCATCAGTTCGACAGGATACCGGTATGGTAGGCAGTTCTTTACCAAGGTCAATGATATAACGGTAACGATCTTCCCAGTCATCAAAGAAACAAAGAGTATCAGCGATATCTTCAGATTTTATTTTACTACCAAAAGGACTTTCTGATAAGCCAATAACAGACAGTTCATTCATCAAAATAACCCCATCTCTAATTGTGCTTCTTCCGTCATCATTTCTCGACTCCAGGGTGGATCAAGTACAAGCTCTACCTTGACAGAGTCCACATGAGGGACTAATCCAACTTTATATTTGACATCATCGACTAATACCGGACCCATACCGCAACCTGGCGCAGTTAACGTCATAGTAATCACAACGGTATTTCCGTCGATTTTACAGTCATATATCAAACCTAAATCAACAATATTGACCGGCATTTCGGGATCATAGACGGCAGACATTGCCTTCCATATATTTCTTTCCATCACGGCCTTATTACCTGACTTAGTGCCTAATTTACCATCTGATTCGTCACCTGAGTCATCATCCGAGAGTTCAAATTCTAAAACGATAGGTTCAAAGCCAAGCGCATCGCCATCAGTACCATCAACACGCGCCATATTACCGTTAATAAGAACGGTATATGCGCCACCTAATGATTGGGTCAAGGTAACAAAGGTATCTTTTTTAATGGTGATAGGAGTTCCATCAGGCACTAATCGTGCTGGACACTCTCTATTCACTGGCATTATTTTTCTTTCCATAATTTTCTCCGTATTCTCAGTAGCCTCCAATATGAATCAGTATACTTTAATTTTTTTGAGGAAATAATTATACTGAAAAACTTTCACCGCATCCACATTCTGCTGAGCTATTGGGATTAATGAACTTAATCACTTGATTCAATCCTTCAGTCACACAATCAATTTTAGTGCCATTGACATAGGGCAAAGCTTCTTGAGTGACATACAGCGTTAACTGTTCATCATTGATCATAACTAAATTGTCATTGAGTCTAGATTCGTCAATAAAATCTAATACATATTTAAACCCATTACAGCCACTTTTTTTCACTGAAAAACACAGCCCTATGGCTTGTTTATTTTGTATGTTTTTAGCTAGGTAAGTACGAGCGTTCTCACTCAAGGTTACACTGGGCTTACTGGGTTCAAAAGTCATTACAGTCATAGTAAAATAATCCTGGTTATCATCATTCGTTAGTTAGTTGGTTGTTTATAGAAAGGTTCTAACTTTAGTTAACGAAGTAAAGAACATGTCCACTTCTTCTTGTGTATTATAAAGAGAGAACGATGCGCGTATCGTGCCTGAAATACCTAGTTCATTCATCAATGGCATGGTGCAATGATGCCCTGTTCGCACTGCAATACCCTGTTGATTAAGTAATGTACCTACATCGCTTGGATGCGAATCCCCCATGAGAAAAGAAAAAATAGCCGTCTTGTTTTTTGCCGTACCATAGAGATGAATATCATCCATACTCTTTGCCAACTCTAAACAATAATTTAATAATCGCTCTTCATGCAGCATCGCACCGACGCGATCAATGCCATTAAAGTAATCTATTGCCGCACCAAGTCCGACAGCACCGGCAATATTAGGCGTACCCGCTTCAAATTTATAAGGTAATTCATTCCAGGTTGCTTGTTGAAAAGTCACCGTTTTGATCATTTCACCACCGGTTTGGAACGGGGGTAGCTGCTCTAGACGATTTTCCTTACCATATAAGACGCCAATACCTGTAGGACCAAATAACTTATGACCGGAGAAGGCATAAAAATCACAATCAAGTTGCTGTACATCAACAGCACAATGAGCAATAGCTTGTGCACCATCTATCACGGTAATAGCACCAACTTGCTTTGCACACTGGACAATTTCTTTCACCGGATTAATCGTACCGAGTGCATTAGATACATGCGTCATGGCAACAACGGCGGTATTTTTATTGAGTAGTTTTTTATAAAGTGAAAAATTTAGCTCGCCTTGCTCATTTATTGGCACAACCACCAGTTTCGCACCGCTTCGCTGTGCTGCCATTTGCCAAGGAACAATATTGGCATGATGTTCCATTGCAGAAATAAGAATTTCATCTCCGGGCTTTAAAAGACTTTGCCCTAATCCGCTAGCGATCATATTAATCGCTTCCGTTGTCCCTTTGGTCCAAATTATTTCATGACTATGTTTTGCATTGATAAAATACTTTACCTTACTGCGTGCATTCTCGAATAGCTCAGTGGCATTATCACTTAAGGTATGGGCACCTCGATGTACATTAGCATTACTATTCCCATAAAATTGACTCACTGCATCAATCACACATTGTGGTTTTTGCGTCGTGGCCGCATTATCCAAATAGATTAACGCTCGGCCTTTAACTTGTGTGTTTAATAGCGGGAAGTCTTGCCTAATTTTGGCAATATCGAAGCTGTTGTCAGAGCTAATGTTAAAGGTATTATCAGAAGTACTGTCTTGTGCAACCGCCGGTAAAGAAGGCATGGTTATTTTTCTCCTTCGTACTGTAATGGAGTAAATAAGCTAGACAAACGCTGTGTAACAAAATCTCGCACACTACTTTCGGTTAGCTGATTAACTATTTCTGCAATAAAAGCCATACTCAAAAGTCGCTTAGCTTCCACTCTTGAAATCCCTCTAGATTGCAAATAAAATAATGCCTCACTATCAATTTGACCTACTGTAGCACCATGTGTACATCTTACATCGTCAGCATAAATTTCAAGTTCAGGTTTAGTATTAATGGTAGCTAAATCTGAAAGTAATAGATTTTTATTACTGAGCTCGGCCAAGGTTTTTTGGGCATCTGGATGAATATGAATACGGCCATTAAATACCGCATTGGCTTCATTATCGACTAAACCTCGAAAGACTTCATTACTAGTGCAATTGGCGGCAATATGCTCCATACAAGTATGGTTATCGATAATTTGCTTGTGGCGACCGTAGAAACTACCTCTAACATCGGTACGAGCATGTTCACCTTGTAAAGACACTGTAAGATCATTTCGTTTTAGTTTAGAAGCCAGGCTAATTTGATGCTGTCGATAAATACTGTCACGACCTTGTTGTACTCGGTGATTGCATATACTGGTGACACTTTCATCCAGTTGAATTCGGCTATGAGTGAGCTGAGCGTTATCATTAACAAAACTTTCAATTACCGTATTAACCATTGCGGTATGTTTGAATGGGGCATCTTCGTGCTCAATTACTGTCGCTTTAGACCCAGTTTCAGCAATAATTAATACCCGCATCATGCTCGTTTTAGGCTGTTCACCTGTCGAAAAATTTACAATATAGAAAGGCTTATCAACAGAGCAATGCTCAGGAATATGAATAAGCAACCCGTCATTAAGTTGTTCGCTGTTTAGGCTAGAGAAATAATCATGGTAATAGTTATGACTGCTATCTAGGTGATCAACAATAAGTTGTTGCTGAGCATTACTGGCCTCAGAGAATAAAACACTATAAGGGTTACTTTCTTGTTGAGACAATTCACTAACAAATACGCCATTAACAAAAACTAACCGATACGCATCTAAATTATTTACCAACGATTGTGAAAGTAATTTATTAATATCGGTTACACTTTTTGAATCGAGATCTCCTTTACTTTGAGTGTCTAGGGGATCACTGGATAATAGTGCTTTAAGTCTCAGATATTTCCAGTCTTCTGTTTTTTGTGTCGGTAACTGTAGACTGGTTAGACGTTCACTGGCCGCATCACGAATAGGTTGTAACCACGCGTTTTTATGAGGCTGTTGATCCTTGGTGAAGTCAGTTTTTGTTGCTGTTAGATTAGTCATAATTAAACCTTCAGTGAGTTAGCTGGCTGCTCAGTTCCATTTTCATTCTCACTTTCTAACCAGCTGTAGCCTTTATCTTCTAATTTCAACGCTAATTCACTTCCACCAGATTTAACGATCTGTCCGTCGGCCAATACATGGACAAAGTCAGGTTGAACATAATCTAATAATCGTTGGTAATGGGTGATCAAAATAAACGAACGATCGGGACTACGCAAGGCATTGATACCATCGGCTACCACTTTCAGTGCATCGATATCTAAGCCTGAATCTGTTTCATCAAGTAGGCATAACGTTGGCTCTAACATTAACATTTGCATAATTTCGTTACGTTTTTTCTCGCCACCCGAAAAACCTTCATTAACGCCACGTTTAAGAAAATTAGTATCGAGATCAACTAATTTACATTTTTCACGTGCGAGTTTCATAAACTCAACAGCGCTGAGTAGTGGTTTTTTTTGATGGGTATGGAGACATTCAAGCGCTGTTTTTAAAAACTCAAGATTACTAACTCCAGGTATTTCAACCGGATACTGAAAGGCAAGAAAAATGCCTTCGCGTGCCCGCTCTTCAGGCGCAAGTGTTAATAAGTTTTGGCCTTCAAATGTGACAGTTCCATCGGTGGCTTCATAATTTTCACGACCGGCGAGTACGTTCGATAACGTACTTTTACCACTGCCATTGGGCCCCATAATCGCGTGCACTTCACCAGGCTTAATCTCAATGTTTAATCCTTTAAGGATCTCTTTGCCATCGACTGTGGCTTTTAAATTTTCAATTTTTAGCATTTCTTAACCTTAATATATTTTATAAAGCTTGTATCAGCCTAGTTATACGGCTGATATCTGTATCATGAATTTTTTGAGTCTAGGTAGCACGTTATCCAACAGAGCCCTCTAGGCTGACCTCTAACAGTTTTCCTGCTTCAACAGCAAACTCCATAGGTAACTCTTTGAAAACAGATTTACAAAAACCATTAACAATCATTGATACCGCTTTTTCAGGATCTATACCCCGTTGTTGACAAAGGAATAACTGATCTTCACTGACTTTTGATGTCGTCGCTTCATGTTCTACTATTGCACTGGGATTTTTACTAACAATATAAGGAAAAGTATGAGCGGCACATTTATCACCAATTAACAGTGAATCACATTGGGTAAAATTACGTGCTCCTTCAGCTTTGGGCGACATATGGACTAAACCACGATATGAATTTGAGCCCTTGCCCGCTGAAATTCCCTTCGAGATAATGGTACTACGAGTATTACGACCCAGATGGATCATTTTTGTCCCCGTATCAGCCTGTTGGGCATTACGTGTTAGGGCAACTGAATAAAATTCACCAACACTATTATCACCCATTAAGACTACGCTTGGGTATTTCCACGTAATTGCTGAGCCGGTTTCTACCTGAGTCCATGATATTTTCGCATCGGCGTGACAGATACCGCGTTTGGTAACAAAATTATAGATACCTCCCTTACCGTTTTCATCGCCTGGATACCAGTTTTGAACGGTTGAGTATTTGATTTGCGCCCCTTTTAAAGCGACTAGCTCAACGACAGCACCATGCAGTTGATTTTCGTCTCGCGAGGGTGCGGTACAGCCTTCAAGGTAACTGACATAACTGCCTTCATCAGCAATAATCAAGGTACGTTCAAATTGGCCAGTATTCATTTCATTGATCCGGAAGTAGGTAGATAACTCCATCGGACATCTAACACCTTTGGGAATGTAAACGAACGAACCGTCACTAAATACTGCACAGTTTAGTGCCGCATAAAAATTATCGGTAACTGGCACTACAGAGCCGAGATATTTTTTAATCAGTTCTGGATGTTCAATGACCGCCTCAGAAAGTGAGCAGAAAATCACCCCAGATTCAGCAAGTTTTTCTTTGAAGGTGGTGATGATGGAAACACTGTCAAAGACCACATCAACTGCAACACCAGCAAGCGCTGCTTGCTCATGTAAGGGAATACCTAATTTTTCATAGGTACGAAGTAATTCAGGGTCAACCTCGTCTAAACTTTTGGGTGCATCTTCCTGACTTTTAGGACTTGAATAGTAAGCAATGGAGTCAAAATCAATTTCAGGATAATTAACATGTGCCCATTTTGGACGTTCCATCTCTAACCATTGTCGGTAGGCATTTAAACGCCATTCCAACATAAATTCAGGCTCATTTTTTTTTGCAGATATTTTCCTGATAACATTTTCATCCAATCCAGGATCAAAAGTTTGCATTTCAATATCTGTTATAAAACCAGCTTCATAGCCGGAATTAATACGCTCATCAATAACACTGCTCTCGCTCATAATGATCAACTCTCTTTCTATAGGTTTGCAAAGTAAATAGTGCTAAGTCACAGACCAAATCCTAAACATATCAATTTGGCAAGGATCTATCTTTGGCGATTATATAACCGCTTAGAAGATCTCAATTATATTCTGTGACACTCTAACACCACAAAGAATACCAATTTAGTAATGTTTAATAGTTTATATGACACAGGCTCTTAATACAATACTAAAGTAGTATTTATGATACCTTTTTAACCTAAGAGAAGTAAATTTTGATAGAAAAATAGTTAGCAGTATTTTAATATATTTTGCCAATATATTGTGCCGATAGTTTATACAAAAAAACAAATAGGGATTTTAATCTGTTAAGGTTTTATCTAATCAAAACATTTTGTTCCATTCAATTGATTGAATGGCTAGAGGATACAAAGTACTATTTCCTTTGAAAATTTTTAACACATAAAAAAACCGCATTAGCTTTCACCAATGCGGGTTTTATTATTATATTTCAGTAACTACTGAATTATGTTCAGATTCAGGAACTAATACTGAACAAAAAATTGTTCAGATGAATCTAGCAAACGTAACATTCCCTATATTTGTCGCTATATTAGTCGCTGTTTCCACCTTCAACACGGCTTTTCAATTTTTGTCCCGGTCTAAAAGTAACAACTTTTCGGGCAGAAATTGGAATATCTTCACCAGTTTTAGGATTACGGCCAGGGCGTTCGCTTTTTACACGCAAATCGAAATTGCCAAAACCAGAAAGTTTAACTTGTTCACCACTTTCTAAGGTTTCACGAATATCTTCAAAAAATATCTCAACCATTTCTTTTGCGTCGCGTTTGCTCAGCCCAACTTTTTCAAATAAATGTTCTGCTACTTCTGCTTTGGTAAGCGCCATTGCTTAGTCCCTCAGTGATGCATTTAACTCAGTTTTTAAGGTTTCAACAACTCGATTTATAACATCTGTGATGTCTTTATCTTCAAGCGTTTTGTTTGTATCTTGTAATACCAAGGCAATAGCAAGGCTTTTGTATCCGCCTTCTATACCTTGACCTTGGTACACATCAAACAAGTTTAGATCAATTAAATGATTTCCGCCAACCTTTTCAATAAGTTGTAGTACTTTTTTTGCGTCAACATCCTCTTTTACCACCACTGCAAGGTCTCTTCTATTTGCAGGAAAGCGAGATATATCACAGGCTTCAGGGATTTTTTGAACTAATATTTCTGATAACAATAACTCAAAAATTAATGTTCGTCCATTAAGTCCTAATTTTCGTTCTAATTCAGGATGTAAGGCTCCAACATAACCTACTAAAGCACCATTACGGGTAATTTGTGCTGTTTGACCTGGGTGTAGTGCCGCAATTTCCGCTTGTGAAAATTCATAACTTGCTGCATCAGCCGTTAATGAAAGAAGCGCTTCAACATCCCCTTTAATATCATAAAAGTCTGTTGCTGCTTTTTCTATACCCCAATGTTCATCACTACGGTTACCACCAATAACAGCGGCGATCATATTTTGTTGACGTACACCATTTTCAGCTGATTCATCAGGAGCAAAACGTAGTCCACATTCAAACAAACGAATTCTCGCTTGTTGGCGGTTTTGGTTATAAACAACAGATTGCAATAAACCTGTGAATAAACTTAAACGCATTACCGACATTTCTGAAGAAATAGGATGCGGTAACGTCATAACCGCTTCATCTGGATGCAATAAACTTTGTACTTTCGGATCAACAAAGCTGTAAGTGATCGCTTCTTGATAATCACGGTTAACCAAGGTGTTTTTAAGTTTATTAACACTGATGTTCGCTTCTTGTTGCTTAACCATTTTTAACGTGGCTTTTGGCGACACATTTGGAATGTTGTTATAACCAAAAATACGCGCAACTTCTTCGATTAAATCCACTTCAATTTTAATATCAAAACGATAAGCCGGAACGATTACTTGCCATATTTTAGCACTACCTGAATCTTGCTCACTCACATCAAAACCAAGGCGCGTTAATATTTCAGAGACTTTTTCATCGCCGATAAGATGACCAATACGACCATCTAATTTTTCACGGCGTAAAGTAATGTTTTTAGTTTTTGGAAGAGTGTCATCTGACTTGGCTTCAACAATCGGTCCTGCTTGACCACCGACAATCGCTAATAAAAGCGTTGTTGCACGTTCCATAGCCTCATGTTGCAATGTTGGGTCAATACCGCGCTCATAACGATGTGACGCGTCGGTATGTAAACCGTATTGACGGGCTTTACCAATAATGGCTAGAGGCGCAAAGAAAGCACTTTCTAAAAAAATATCTGTGGTTGCATTGGTTACACCTGAATGTAAGCCACCAAAAATACCCGCCATGGCTAATGCTTTACTTTCTCCAGTTGAACCAGTATCGGCAATAACCAATGTTGTGTTTTTTAACGTCACTTCTTTTTCATCAAGTAACGTTAGTTTTTCATCCTTATTCGCAAAACGAACGATAATACCCGCATCAGCAGCGCCATCATCAATTTTTGCTAAATCAAAGGCGTGCATTGGCTGACCCAGCTCTAATAGCACATAGTTAGTGACATCAACAACGGGATCAATTGCGCGTGTACCGCAGCGACGTAGTTTTTCAACCATCCATAACGGTGTTTGTGCACTTAGGTTAATATCTTTAATGATACGACCTAAATAACGAGGACACGCTTCTTCAGCTTCAATAGTAATAGTTAAGGTATCATCAATAGTTGGTTGTACCGCAGTGATCTCTACTTCATTGACTGCTTGAGAATTTAAAACCCCTACTTCACGTGCTAAGCCTTTGATGCCTAAACAGTCACCACGATTTGCTGTTAGGTCAACATCAATAGTGACATCATTTAAGTCTAAATATTCACGAACACACCTGCCAATGGGTGCATCTTGTGCTAATTCCATTATTCCGGCAGAGGGACCGTCTGAGCTATCGCTTAAACCAATTTCAGATTCACTGCACAGCATACCGTTAGAGACTATGCCGCGTAATTTTGCTTTCTTAATTTTAAAATCGCCAGGTAGTACTGCGCCAACAGTCGCAACCGCTACTTTTAAGCCTAAACGGCAATTTTTTGCGCCACAAACGATATCAACTAACTCGCCTTTTTCAACGTCAGCTGAGCTATAATCGCCAAGGCTAATTTTTGTTACTTGCAGCTTGTCTGCATCAGGATGTGGACCACATTCAACGACTTCACCAATAATAACGCTAGTAAACTCACCAGCAACAGGATCAACGCCGTCTACTTCAAGACCAGCCATTGTTATTTGATGCGCTAAGTCATCAGAAGAAAGTGCAGGATTTACCCACTCACGTAACCAAGATTCACTAAATTTCATTTGTGCTTTCCTACTTGAACTGTTTTAAGAAGCGAAGATCGTTTTCAAAGAATGCACGTAAATCATTTACGCCATAACGCAACATAGTTAAGCGCTCTACGCCCATACCAAAAGCAAAACCGGTGTAAACTTCTGGGTCTATACCAACCCCTTTAAGTACATTAGGGTGAACCATGCCACAACCCAGCACTTCTAACCATTTGCCATTTTTACCCATGATATCTACTTCGGCTGAGGGTTCAGTAAAAGGAAAATATGAAGGACGGAAGCGAATTTCTACTTCTTCTTCGAAGAAATGATGCAAGAAGTCATGCAAAATACCTTTAAGGTGAGTGAAACTGACGTCTTTATCTACCATTAAGCCTTCAACTTGATGGAACATAGGCGTATGCGTTTGGTCATAATCGTTACGGTAAACTTTACCCGGAGAGATAATGCGCAATGGTGGCTTTTCAACTTCCATGGTACGAATTTGAACACCAGATGTTTGCGTACGTAAGACTAATTTAGGATTAAAGTAAAAGGTATCATGATCTTGACGTGCTGGATGGTGCTCAGGAATATTCAACGAATCAAAGTTGTGATAATCATCTTCCACTTCAGGACCGGCTTTAACTTCAAAACCTAAATCACCAAAGAAACTTTCTATACGTGCAATAGTACGTGACACAGGATGAAGGCCACCCAATGATGTACCGCGTCCCGGCAACGTAACATCAATAGATTCTGCTGCCAATTTTTGAGTGATTTCTTCTGCGCGCAATAACTCACCACGCTCAGTTAGTAATTTTTGCACGGTTTGCTTGGCAATATTAATCACTTGACCCATTTTAGGCTTTTCTTCTTTGGGTAATTTACTCAAGCCTTTCATTTGCTCGGTAAATAAACCTTTTTTTCCTAAAAAGTTAACCCGAACTTGATCAAGTGCATTTGGATCTGTGGCATCAGCAATGGCAACTTCGGCCTGCGTAACAATGCTATCTATGACGGTGGTATCTAAACTCATGACTTCCTCTAAAACGAGACTGATTTTAATAATAAAATAGAGATGATCTTACACGATATTCAGGGAATATGTAGGGTAAATAGCGCTTATTAATAAGATCTGGCGATTTATACCAAATGAAATAATAAATTAGTCAATTGAAGGGTCTGTCGAAGAAGTGAGAATAAACAAAATTTGTGCGTAACAACATTACAATTACTGATTCTACTCAGAATTTTTCTGTACAGCTTTTATAGTTTTATCTTGTGGCGTTAGTTGACTTGCTTTTTCATTGGCGCGTAGTTCAGCTTCGCGTTTAACTAAAACAAAAGTGAGAAACATTTTTGTTGGCAATGAAAAAATCAAACCCAAAGCAATACAAATAGCGCTAATAATTATTCCTGTGACGCCAAGTGATTCTATATACTCATTGAAATTATGTAAATATATCCCTAACAGTAATAAACAGAGTCCAATACTGATAGAGATTTTCAATAGTTTAATTAAATTTCGTTCAGACATAATAAAATTGTTCAATTAATGACTATGAAAAACTATACGCCTGTCACCTTAACCATTAGTTGCGCTACATCAAATATTAGGTCAATACAGCAAGTAATGCCTCAACAGGATGCCTTGCCTTTAACTCAGTGAAGCGTTTTACTTGGGAGCGACAAGAAAATCCAGTTGCTAATATTTGTTCTGGCGCTAAATCAGTTATTTTGTGCTGCCAACTTAATTCAAATAATCCTTTCGAATTTTCTAAGTTAGATTTTTCATGGCCATAAGTGCCTGCCATACCACAGCAACCCACGCTGACTTTATCTAATGATAAACCAAAGTGATTAAAAATAGCCAACCATTCATTTTCACTGTTCACTAGTGCTGTTTTTTCAGTGCAATGTGAAAAGAGTTTAAAGGCCTGCTGGTTATTGGTCACTTTAAGATTAGAGTTAAGCGCTGTCTCTTTTTTGATAAACGACAACAGCCATTCATGCGCTAACAACACCTTAAAATCACCCCGTTTATCACCTAACGTTTTAGCGTATTCATCACGATAACAAAGCACCATTGAAGCATCCATCCCCACCATAGGCATATTTAATGCTGCTATCTGATTTAAAAAATCACTACTCGATTTTGCTGTTTGAGCAAAACGCGCTAAAAACCCTTTAACATGTTGGGCTTTACCATTGGGTTTAAACGGAAGTAAAATGGGCTCTAAACCTAGTTGTCTAATTAACCCCATCATACTTTGTACGGTATTAGCATCATAGAATGAAGTGAAAGGGTCTTGTACAATAAGGACATAACCTTCACGTTGCTTATCAGTCAAATATTGTAGTTTGGTTAAATCAAAACCTGAGTAACCCGCCTGCTTTACCTGTTTTTTCAATGTAGGTACGCTAAGCAGTGGTGTATTGACATAACCAATAGTTTTTTCAGACAAGGCATCATAGGCTTTTAAGCTTAAAATACTGTTTACCAGTTTGGGAGCTTTTGCCATGAGTGGCGCTAAAATTTCAACATTAGCTACCAAATGATCTTTTAATGGTCGAGGGTAGCGAGAATGATAGAGGTTAATAAAACGACTTCTAAAGTCAGGTACATCAACCTTAATTGGGCACTGACTGGCACACGCTTTACAGGCTAAACAGCCTTGCATCGCTTCCATTACTTCGTGAGAAAAATCGTCTTTATTGTCTTCTTTAGTTAAAAAAGTTACTTTAAATTTAGCAATGCTGTTATCAAGTACTTTTTTGATACTCCAATGATTGATATCTTGCTCAAGTGCTAAAACATCTACACCCTGTTTTTCTAATAAACGCAACCATTCACGCATCAAACCTGCTCGACCTTTAGGCGAATGGCGTCTATCTTTGGTTATTTTGCTCGACGGACACATAGTGCTGTCTGCATCATAGTTGAAGCATAAACCATTACCGTTACAATCCATCGCGGCGGTAAATGACTCTTTAACTTCGACTGGAATTTGTCTATCATAATAGCCACGTTTAGTGTCATCAACACTGACTAATTGCTCGTTAGAATCTATCGGGGTACAAATTTTACCTGGGTTCATTTTATTTAGTGGATCAAATACGGCTTTAATTTTTCTAAGCTCGGTAAACAATTCTTCACCAAAAAATGCAGGGCCATATTCAGAGCGGTAACCTCTGCCATGCTCTCCCCACATTAAACCACCATATTTAGCCGTAAGTTTTACCACTTCATCAGATAATGTTCTCAGTAATTTTTCTTGTTCTGGATCGCACATATCAAGTGCTGGGCGCACATGTAGCACACCTGCATCAACATGGCCAAACATGCCATAATGTAAATTATAGCTATCAAGCAGTTGACGAAATTCGACAATATAATCCGCTAGGTTTTCAGGAGGCACCGCAGTGTCTTCTGCAAACGCTAAGGGTTTTTGACTACCCTCAGTGTTCCCTAATAAACCCACGGCTTTTTTACGCATGGCATACAGTTTATTTATGCTACTTAAATCAGAGGTCACTTGATAACCAATAACGCCACCACTGTTATTGCTGGCAATAGTGTCATCTAACCCTTTGGTTAATCGCGACACTTGCTCAGCTAATGCGGCAACCGTGGTGCCATTAAATTCAACAATATTAATACCATCCATGACTTTATCAGGCACATCAGTAATTAAATCACTGACACTGTGCCAAATAATATCTTGCTTAGCTAAGTTCAATACTTTGCTATCAATGGTTTCAACCGATGTTGCTTTAGCGCTCACTAAAAAAGGTGAATGGCGCAATGCCGAATCAAAACTATCGTATTTAATGTTAATAAGTGTTTTAGCTGGGCTAAGAGGCGTTATGTTAAGTTTTGCCTGACAAACAAAGGCCAATGACCCTTCAGAGCCAGTGATTAAACGACTTAGATCAAAAGTCTGTTCTTCATCTTTTAAAACATTTTCTAAATCATAGCCCGTTAGAAATCGATTCAAGCGTGGAAATTTTTCCAAAATAAGTTGACGGTTATCTAGACTTGAGGCTAATACTTGCTTAGTTATTTGTCCGTGACTACTGTCTTCTTTTGCTAATAACTGTGCCTGAGCCATAGTCATCGGCGCAGTATTGAGTAGATCCCCATTCGCTAAAACGGACTCAAGAGATAACACATGATTAGAGGTTTTTCCATACACTAGTGATCCCTGTCCCGATGCGTCGGTATTAATCATGCCACCGATAGTGGCACGACTGGACGTAGATAAATCAGGGGCGAAGAAAAAACCATGGGGACGTAAATAATCATTAAGTTGATCTTTAATAACACCCGCTTCAACTTTCACCCATTTTTCTTGTACATTAATTTCAAGCACTTTATTCATGTACTTAGACAAATCAACAATAATACCAGGCGTTAAACTTTGGCCATTAGTTCCGGTGCCACCACCACGTGCGCTAAATTTTATTTCCTTGTATTGATCTTCACTTGCGGTTTTGGCAAGTACAACAATGTCTTGCCTAGTGCGAGGATGAATCACTAATTTAGGTAATTGCTGATAAATACTATTATCCGTGGCAACCGATAAACGAGCACTGTAACTCGCATTGATATCGCCACTAAAACCATTACTGTTTAGTGACGCAACAAAGCGCTCATAAAGCGGAGAAAGATGTGTTTCATGATCAATACGCGGTAGCATGGAGATTATCTATACAGGGAGTAATTGGCTAAAGTATATCATGAGCCAATTACTTTTGGTGCGGGTTATTAACCCTAGTAATCAGTAATTGTAAGAAAATTTTACTACTATGGCTCACACAACAGAAATAACTATATCCGCTACACTTCACAGAAGGGTTTTTAATTCTTCCTATTTATTTAAAAAGAGCAGACACACTGTTTTTAAACTGACCATGACAAGATAAACAGCCACCGATCATTTTTTTGAAGCTTTCACCCACACCATCGATATTTTTTTGTTGGGCATTTGTCATTATATTTAAGGCTGCTTTGTGAACGATCTCATCATTTGTCTTAAATTGAGCCATATCAGCTCCCATAGCTTTCATTATTTTCATACGAGTGGCCATACTCGGTTTGGGATGATCAGCAATATTTCCTGCTTTTATTGCTATTAACGTAAAGTCTTCATCAAGCATCGCCGCCGTTAACTCTTGGGTATCTTTTAATAAGCCTTGCATGACTAATTTGAGGCTACCTTCTGTGGCCTTTACTGC
>JBLHVH010000049.1:0-18428 GCA_047628385.1 Oleiphilaceae bacterium | reverse complement strand
CAAATGTAAGTACAACGTGTATTCATCCTGGTGGGATTAAAACTAATATTGCGAAATGTGGAAGGATGGATAGTAGCGTTGAAAAAATTATTGGTACCACAAAAGAGAAATCACTTGTTGAGTTTGAGCGTATGTTTTTAAATACCGCTGACCGTGCCGCTAAAACAATTTTGAAAGGGGTATGTAAAAATGAGCGCCGTGTATTAATAGGCTTGGATGCGAAAGTGCTTGATGGTATGGCTAGGGTTTTTCCAACAGGCTATCAATGGCTGTTTACGAAAGCCGTCAAGTGGCGTATGCATCCATCTTAAGCGTGTTTAAATATCTACGTGAGTGCAGGCACTTAAAAGTTAGTGTTATTTGTTTTTTATAATATCTAGCTTAAGGTTTACTTAGGCTAAGCGTTCAGCATAAAAATATGTTGGGGCGAGAACCCCATCAAACGCCGCAATTATCAAAAATACTCTTTGCTATAAAATAAGCCCGAATGGCGAAGGGTTGAAAATTCAACGCCATCTTGGCCCGTGTATCCAAATAACCATACTATAACGTCGACCTTTCGTAACGGGAGTGACGCGGTGAACGACCCAACTTGGAAAAATGATTACCTTTCCTTGAGTTTGAGCCGGCGCCATAATTTGTCCCCCAGCATTAAAGTGAAGGCCACCACCTTCGTATTCACTCGGGTCGTTTAGGGGGATCGATATGCTTAACTTTCGGCGCATTGATGTAGGCCCATTATCACTATGCCAATCAAAATGCCCGCTCTCTTTTTCATCGTAATAAGCGATCTGTGCTAATTCGAACGAGTCAATATCAATTTTATAGATTTTATTAACCGCTAATGCCATTTGCCAAATACGGTCGTAGATCCATTTGTATTGCTCTTGATGCAACCACACCGCTTGTGAACGCCTAGCCTCGTTAGAAACGTCAGATTCAATGATTGCTGAGCCGTCCTTAACTTTATCCATATACACGCTGGCAGGTTGTGCATCTGTGTCTGCTAAGTCTCGGAGAAATTTCATCTCTTCATCACTAAAAATTGGGTTTGCTTGGGTCACAAAATAAAATGGAGAATCTTCACTCGCTTCTTGGACATCTTTGTTGGAAATAAAATGATAGGGGGGCTGATTTTCCACTTATTTTACCTGTTATAAATATGAATTATTGTACCGAATAGGCGTAGTTGAGAGTAATAAAATTTTTATATCAGTCATAATAATATGTGAAATAGGGATGGGATAAAAGAGGGATGATCACAAACCTTGACTCAGAGCATGAAAAAATTATTAAGTGGATATTGGGCGGTGAGCATTTAGTATCATGGTTATAATATTATAATCCATGTTCACGTTGTATAGGTTTAATTTATCAGGCCTATCTTAATTAAAATCAGCCTTTTTTAGGTTCTTATGTCATCAAAATTATAGGCACGCTAGTCATATTTATTCGCTTTACAGCTAATAATAATGATTTTTTGAAAATATATTTAAATGTAGTTAGCTAAGAAATTTACACTTTAATATTTTGAGCTAAACTTTAAGTGTATATGTTTAATTGATTCCCTCCAACTAACATGAGAACTGCATGACGAGAGCGCTCGCCTATTTTATTTTTGTATTAAATGTTTGTTTTTCATGCCTTGCTTTTGGGCAAACATCCAATTTTTCACAAGTGCCTGTTTATTCTAGTGTGCCTGTTATTATTGATGTGAGTGCTGAAGATTCAATAAACCTTGGTTCCAAACTTGAATATTTTGAAGACCCTCAGAATGAACTATCGCTAGCAGATGTTCGGCGCATTGAAAAACATGATTGGATAACGAGTGAAAGTGATACGCCAAATTTTGGTTATACTAACAGCAGCTATTGGTTTCGTTTTCGTTTAAATAATAAAGTGCCTTGTTGTGGGGGGTTAACTGAAAACAAAGTTATCGCGATTGAGTATGCTTTGCTTGACCATATTGAATATTATGAAATTCAAGATGGTAATATTATGAAATCTGATGTTACGGGGGATATTTACCCGTTTTCTCAGCGTCCTTTGCGGCATCGTGATTTCTTGTTTCCTATTTCGTTGAAGTTTAATGAGCCTGTTGATATCTATTTTAGAGTGAGCACCCAAGGGTCAACTCAATTTCCTATCTCTATATGGAATGCTCAGGAATTTACCTTTGCTGACCAAGATGAGCAAGTTGTTAAAGCACTTTACTATGGAATGATCATCGCGCTTGTGCTGTATAACTTGTTTCTGTTTATATCAATTAGAGAGCGGCCCTACATTTACTATGTCGGTATGATGGCGTCTGCATTAATGTTGATGTCAGGATTACACGGTTTTTTGTTTCAGTATGTATTTCCGCAATCCCCTGTTTTTCATAAAATGAACATTCTCATCTCAGTGCCGAGTGGGTTGCTTTTTGCCGCGTTGTTTTCTTCTTATTTTCTTCGCTTGGACAAAATTGCGCCCAGATTAAATATAGTGATGAATATCTTGGCTGTTATTTTTCTCGCTTGTATCGCGGGGGCTTTTA
Source organism: Oleiphilaceae bacterium (assembly GCA_047628385.1). Lineage (GTDB taxonomy): Bacteria > Pseudomonadota > Gammaproteobacteria > Pseudomonadales > Oleiphilaceae > PZPK01. Next base: position 15,892 of record JBLHVH010000049.1, on the reverse strand, counting down.
TCTTGCCTTATGATATTTCGACAAGAATTTCTGTGTTTCTCGCGGTTCCTGCCTGCCTTATTATTATGTTTTCAGGTCCTTATGCATGGAGTAAAGGCCAAACTGCAGCTCGATACTTTACGATTGCATGGGTGTTCTTAATGTTGGGGGCTATTATTTCGGCATTGAGTAAGTTTGGCGTATTTCCTAGTAATTCCTTTACTGAAAATGCGGTAAACTGGGGTTCTGCAATCGAATCTATTCTATTAAGTTTTGCGCTAGCTGATCGGTTTAATACGGAGCGATACGCTAAATTTAAAGCACAGCGAAAGCAGCTTGAAGAAGCCGAGCAACGAAAGACAGCTGAAACAAAGCTTTATTACCAAGCGACACATCAGTCTGTTGATGGCTTTCCTAATATTGTGATGCTTCAGCAATTACTGCATAAGCTACTTCATTCAGAATCACAGAGCTTGCGGCATTTCTCATTAGTATTTATTCATTTAAGTCGTATTCAAGAAATAAATAAGACTCTCGGCCATGCCAATGCTGATATTGTTTTGAGTATTTTTTCAAGGAAATTATCGAATCTAACAATGGATGAGAATGTCTCTTTAATGATTGAGCGTTTGGATGATAAAACGCATTATTTCGCGCATATTGAAGGTGTTATCTTTGCGCATATTCTGAAGTCAGGAGAGTTAAATGCGGCATTAAAAGCGGTTGGGGGAATTCGTAAAGAGTTAGCCGCACCAATTGAGTTTAATGGTATGGAATTAGACCTAGGATTGTCAATTGGTATTGCTTCGTATCCTACTCATGGTACTGATATTGAAACGATTATACGGCACGCGCGCGTCGCAATAGATGGTGCAAATAGTTTAAACGACCAAATTGGCGTTTATTCGCATGACGTAAACCCCTACAGCGCTAGACGTTTAGTTTTAATGGGTGAATTGAAAAAGGCGATCGATACGAATGAGCTAGCCTTACATTATCAACCTATTATCTGTTGTGAAACAGGAGGCATGTTAGGCGCGGAAGCTTTGTTGCGTTGGAATCATCCCACTTTGGGGTTTGTTCCTCCCGATGAGTTTGTATTGGTTGCCGAAAAAACAGGTATTATCCGGTCACTCACTTACTGGGTGCTAGACAATGCATTGGCTGCACATGCAACTTGGCCGCATGTAGGTCAAAGGAAAACAATTTCTGTGAATATTTCCGCAGTCAACCTTCATGAAAAGGATTTTGAAAGTAATTTATCGGCGCTGTTAAAAAAACATGACGTTCGTCCTGAAGATCTAGTGTTGGAATTGACTGAAACATCAGTGATGACTGACCCTGAAAATGCGATGTCCGTATTAAAAAAATTAGCGGATGATGGCGTGAAAATTGGCATTGATGACTTTGGTACCGGGCATTCATCTATGAGCTATATTCAACAACTTCCTGTCTATGAAATCAAAATTGACCGCTCATTTGTCATGCAGATGGATCAAGTATCGGGCGATGAAGTAATTGTAAGAACAACACTTAATTTGTCTCATGATCTTGGCTATAAAGTGGTGGCAGAAGGGGTCGAAAATCAGAACGCGCTTGATAAGTTAGCTATGATGGGATGTGACTTAGCTCAGGGGTATCATATTGCTAGGCCTATGCCACTTGATGCGTTGATTGAGTGGATAGAAACTAGGGCAGATGGCAAGCGTTAAAAAAGTTATTGGGTTGAGACTTTATTTCAGCGATTTTCTGCGTAGGTGTTTGAGGTTTAATTTCAAACTTATATCATCACTCACTTCCGCTTAAAGTTTGCGGAAGCGAGTGATGAGTAATTACTTATTTGAACCTTGGCCAAAATCAGTAGCACCAATTAAAACCGACATGTTGCCATGAGGGTGTTTGTTTTCATACATAAGCTGATGAGAATTAGGTAGCTCTTCATAGATAAAGGTTTTAGACAAACAAGGGTCGACCTTTTTTTGGGTCACTAAGTCATTAATGCCAATTGCTTGATCATCATTAGCGAAATGAGAGCCTTGCAAACGTTTTTGTCGCATCCAGTGGTAGCGAAGATCCAATGTTGCGTTAAAGCCTGTCGTGCCCGCACAAACAACAACCATGCCGCCTGATTCGCAAACAAAAATCGAGGTAGGAATAGTAGTTTCGCCTGGGTGCTCAAATACCACATCAACACCGCGACGCTCACCTAGAATTTCCCAGATAGCTTTACCGAAGTTACGGGCACCTTTTGACCATTTTGCATAAGCGGCTTCGTCTTTCCAGTGTGGCATCATGCCCCAATGGTCAAAATCTTTACGATTTAAACAGCCTATCGCACCTAAGCTTTTACAATATTCAAACTTGCTTTCATCTGACACAACAGCAATGGGTTTAGCGCCCATTGCTGCAGCGATTTGAATGGCTATACAGCCTAAGCCACCAGCACCACCCCAAATTAGAACGACATCATCTTTTTTGATTTGATTTGGAGCCCATGCCATAAGCATGCGGTAGGCTGTTGCGCCAACCAACATATAACTTGCAGCTTCTTCCCAGTTGAGGTGTTTTGGTTTAGGCAATACCTGATGGTCTTGAACTTTTGTAAATTGTGCAAAGCTGCCATAGTTGGTTTCATAGCCCCAAATTTTGTAGGAAGGGTCATACATCGGATCTTTTCCAGCTTGCTCCATTTTGCAATTCTTTTTCCAAGAACCACAATGAACAACCACCTCATCACCGACCTTAACATTGGTGACGTCTTTACCAATTTTATAAATGATGCCTGAGGCATCAGAGCCGCCAATATGAAATTCTTCGGGTTCACCCGCTTTGTTTCGTGCTCCAATAACGTTTACGGGAACACCTAAACCAGCCCATACGTTATTATAGTTAACACCAGCAGCCATGACATATACCAGTACTTCGTCATCTTTAATCGCTGGTGTGTCAGTGACTTCTTTTTCAAACGCTTGCATTGGTTCACCGAAACGTTCAGGGCGAATTAACCAACCGTGCATTTTAGCAGGAACTTCCCCGATAGGAGGCGCATCACCAATGTTATATAGCTCTTGTGTCATGTATATTTCCCTTGTATTTAAATTTCTGTCGCAAGATTTTTGTTTTTGTTTTGGTTATCTATTTTCTTCATTTTCTTTATTAATTTAGGTGCGTTAAAAAGTCAGCAATAATTTGCTTATAACGTAGTTCTTTTTGTTCTAAAGTGCCAGTACACAACCTCTCATCTTTGACATGATGTTCAAAAATAACCATACCAAATTCACCGTATGCCTGTTTAACCCACTTATGTAAGAAGTACTCTTCTTGTTGATTTAGTCGGCTTTGGCAAATTGTCTCTTGAATTTGTTCAAGAATAAATTGGCAAAATTCATCAATACCTTTACGTTTAGTTGCGCTCGTTAAGAAGATGTTTTTCTTTTTGGCTTCTTGGTGGTCCACATAAATACTGGCCAGTTTTAAGCTTGATTTTAATAAGTGTAAACTTCTTTTAGCTAAGGCATCTTCATCACATTTATTTATAATAAACGTGTCGGGGATTTCCATGATACCCGCTTTCATAAACTGAACTTGGTCGCCCGCGAGGGGTTGCATAACCAAACATGTATGGTCACTTAATCGCTGTATTTCAATTTCACTTTGTCCAATACCTACTGTTTCAATAATAATTACATCAAAGAGCTTTCGGAGCAAGCGAGTCACATGGAATGTGCGTTTGCTCATGCCGCCAAGGTCTAGCTGAGAGGCTTGAGACCGGAAAAATAAACGATTGTCTTTTACTGGAAAAATGACACGAGTCCGGTCACCTAAAAGGGCACCACCTGAATCATGGCTAGAAGGGTCAATTGCTAAAACAGCAATAGAAATATTAGCATTAGTTTTTAAAAGAGATAGGCAGGTTTCGCCAATCAAACTTGATTTACCTGCACCGGGGGTACCGGTAATACCTAATACCAAGGCTTGTTTATTAAACTTGCCTGGATGGTCGTTAAGGTAAGAAATAATCTGGTGACGCGCAATCAGGTTATCAGTGGTATTGCGCTCAAAAATAGAGATCAAGCGTGCAATCGGCCACTTCTCATGCGCTTTCGCTTTCGTTAATAATTCTTCGAGCTCTTTAGGCAGTGCTTCATTCATTTTTGAAAGAAGCACTGCCTGTTCATCGCTCTGACTGGCGATTTGTTTATTGAGATTTTTGGGCATTAATGATATCCATGATTTCATTCATTACAGCCATTAAGTCAAAATCCTTCGGTGTGAAAATGCGCTTCACACCTTTTTGATGTAGTGCTTGAAAGTCTGGTGTTGGAATAATGCCGCCCAAAATAACAGGGATCGATTCTTTTGCACCATTGCTTTCAAGTTCTTCAAATAGCTGATCAATAATTTCGTTGTGTGAACCAGATAATAATGAAATACCGATCACATCGACGTTTTCTTCTATTGCTGATTGAACAATGTCAGTCGCACTTAAACGAATACCAAAATAAATTACATCAAAGCCCGCGTGACGTGCGGCAACCGCAATCATTTCAGCACCATTAGAATGACCGTCAAGCCCAGGCTTGCCTACTACCATTCGAGGGCGGTAGCCATGAGTCTCAATAAATAGATCTATCTTGCTACGCACTTCATTCAGTGTTTCAGATTCGATGGATAATGATTGTCCCTCTACGCCCGTAGGTGGGCGGAACTCACCAAAGACTTCACGTAAGGTATCTGACCATTCGCCAGTTGTAATGCGCGCTTTTGCACATTCAATTGACGCTTCCATCATGTTGGTACCAGACTTTGCAGCGTCGGCTAATTTTTTAAGTGATGCTTCTGCACGCGCAGAGTCACGATTTGCACGTGTTTGGTTTAAAGCATCAATTGTCTTTTGAGCGGCTTCGGCATCGACTGAGAAAATACCACCATCGCTATCACTAACTAGAGGAGACTCAATACCATCTGTCCATTTATTTTTGCCGACGACAATTTGCTCACCTTTGATGAGTTTACTCATTCGTTCGCCTTGTGAGGCAACAAGAGAGGACTTCATGTAACCGGTTTTGATTGCTTCAACACCGCCACCCATTTCGATAATTTTATTTATTTCGGCAAATGCTTGTTCTTTTAACTCTTTAACCTTTGACTCAATGACGAGCGAACCTTCGAATAAATCAGGATATTCCAGCAAGTCTGTTTCATAAGCCATTACTTGTTGTAAGCGCAAAGACCACTGCTGATCCCAAGGGCGGGGAAGTGATAGTGCTTCGTTCCAAGCAGGAAGCTGCAGTGCACGGCAGCGTGCATTACGGCTGAGTGTGACCCCTAAGGTTTCAATCAGAATACGCCAAGCATTATTCTCAGGTTGTTCTTCGGTTAATCCAAGTGAATTCACTTGAACCCCGTATCGGAAGCGACGGTACTTAGGGTTTTTAACGCTATAGCGTTCCGAGGTGATTTCATCCCACATTTCGCCGAATGCTCGCATTTTGCAAGTTTCTTCAACAAAACGCATGCCTGCATTGACGAAGTAAGAGATGCGACCGACACAGCGCTCAAATTCATCTTCATTAAAACAGTCACGTTCTTTGATTGCATCAAGTATTGTAATCGCGGTGGTTAAAGCGAAAGCAAGTTCTTGGACCGGTGTCGCTCCCGCTTCTTGTAAATGATAAGAGCAGATGTTTGATGCATTCCATGAAGGAATGTTGTGTAAACAGTATTCGTACATATCAACAATGATCCGAATAGAGTCTTCGGGAGGGAAAATATAAGTCCCCCGCGCAAGATATTCTTTGATCAGATCATTTTGTGTCGTACCTCTTAATTTACTGATATCTACGCCACGTTCTTCGGCCATCGCCACATAAAGTGCGAGTAGCCACATGGAGGTGCCGTTGATGGTCATCGACGTGTTCATTTCATCAAGCGGAATGTTGTCGAATAGCACAAGCATGTCGTCGAGCGAATTGATGGGCACACCTACTTTACCAATCTCAGGTTTAGCAATTTCATGATCTGAACTGTAACCACACTGGGTGGGTAAATCCATTGCAATGCTAAGTCCAGTTTGGCCTTTGGCTAAGTTATTACGATAGAGTTCGTTAGATGCCCAAACATTGGTGTGTCCCGCATAGGTACGAAAAATCCAAGGCCTATCTTTTCCAACTTCACCTTCTTTATCATAAATATGGTGTGCTTTTTTCTCATCGCTCATTCGTGTGACTCCAAATTACAAAATATGCTAGGTTTATGCTGCATTCTCAAGCAATGAACGAGCGATAACTTTAAGTGCTAATGTTTCTTCTGCACCTTCAAATATTGAAAGTACACGCGCGTCAATCCAATAACGACTCACTGCTGACTCTTCCGCGTAACCCATACCACCGTGTATCTGCATCGCTTCACGGGTTAACCATTCAGATGTTTTGCATGAAAAGAGTTTTACCAAGCTAGCTTCCATCTGTCCTTTACCTTCATCCATTAACCGGCCAACGGCATAGGTAAATTGACGCGAAGCGGTCATTAATAATGCCATACGCGTTAGCTTAACTAATGTTAGCTGGTAGTTACCCAGAGGCTCTCCAAATACTTTTCGATATTTAGAATAACTGATTGCTTTTTCGTAAGCGGCTTGCATGACGCCGTTTGCACGTGCTGCTGTTTGAATGCGTCCGCCAGAAAACCCTGCCATGGTATAATAGAAACCTTTACCTAAACCGGCTTCACCGCCCAATAAATGATTATCAGAGACAAAAACATTGTCAAAGAATACATCGAATGAGTGCATACCACGATAACCAATGGTTGGGATTGCTTTACCTGAAATTGTTCCGCCATTTTCTAATTCGTGGCTGAATTCATGGCCATCTGTTGAAGGTTTTTCAACCAAGAACATACTTAAGCCTTTATGACCTAGACCTGGTTCAGGGTTGGTTCTTGCTAACGTTAATAGTACGCCCGCTTTTCCGCCAAAGGTACACCATGTTTTTGCGCCATTAAGTACCCAGCCGCCGTCTACTTTTTCTGCTTTTAATTTCATACCTGCAACATCAGAACCAAAATCTGGCTCAGTGATAGCGACGGCACAAAATGGCTTTGCCCAAGCTAATTTAGGTAACCAATATTGCTTTTGTTCTTCTGTGCCACCCGCTAAAAGTGCACGAGAAAGAATCTCTGGGCGAGTGATCAAGCTACCCGCCGCTGCTAACGAACCACGTGACAGTTCTTCCGTCACCACGATCATACCGACGTTGTCTTCTTTGCCATCGGCAAGGAGGCCATCGTATTTTTCAGGAATTGATAATCCGAAACAGCCCATTTCGATGAGAGGGTTTAGTATTTCATCCGGAATCATTAGATCTTCACGGTGAATATGCTCGGCTCTTGGCATCACGACATCCGTCGTAAACCGTTGAAAAGACTCGCGCATAATTTGTTTATCTTCATCAAGTTGCGCATCAACGATATGCCCGTCTTGTTCTAGCATGAACTTGCCCAACGCTACCAGCTTGCTTGTTTGTTGATGTTCTTGGCAAAAATCTTGTGTTACCTGATTGTCAAAGGCAGTGGTGAATTGTTCGGTAGTTAAACCATACTCGTTTCGGCGTGCTGCTATACGGCTTCTACTATTGTGTACGACTTCAGCACAGAACATTAATGCAAGCTGTTCTTCAATGTTGCTGTTTGATGCTGCATTATTGGCAAAGTCACAAAATACTCGTGCTGCTGCTAATTCAGCAGAGGCGTATGCCAGCTCGTAGGACACCAATTGATAGTCATCTAGTTTGCTACCAGAAAGCCGGCCTGACTCATTTATACATAAACTTTTGATATGGCTTAGCGCTGTATCAACTGCACCTTGAGCTTGTGCGACAACAGAATGTGCTTGCGAAATAAGATCTGAAGAATTCTGAGACAAATTGGTCTCTCCTAGCTAATTTATGCGTTGAGTTAATTGAAAAAAGAATGTAAATGTAATTAATAATTCATATTATACGAAACTAAAACCTAAACAAAGAGACTTAGGGGTATGTTGATCTGTATTGCTAAGGAGGTAATACTGGTAATGACGCTAATATTCAAGGGAATGCTGTAGATTTCAGAAATGAATTTATATGCTGGTATGTTTTTTAGGGGCTAAGATTAATTGATTTATAGCAATTTCTACCTGCATCCTTGGCTTCGTACATGACTGTGTCGGCCGCTTTTATCAGTGAATCTTGGCATTGGTTAAACTGAGGTATAATGCTTGCACCACCAATAGAACAGGTGATTTTAACTTTCTCTTCGTTATTGTCGAGTTCTAAGTTTGCTACCGCGTCGATCATTCTCAAGGCTAACATTTTAGTCGCTTCCGTATTGGTGCTTGGAAGCAGAACAACAAACTCTTCACCGCCATAGCGAGCAATACAGTCCGTAGGGCGCGCAACAATATTTCTGATTGTTACCGCGACAAGTCTTAAGCATTCATCGCCAAAAACGTGCCCATAATTATCATTAATTTTTTTAAAGTAGTCTAAATCTATCATAATCATGCTAAGTGGAGATTGAAGACGTGAACATCGCTGCCATTCTTTTGTAAACTCTTTATCAAAATACATTCTATTCTTAAGTTGAGTTAGCTGATCAGTGGTACTCAGTTTTTCCATCAGTTGTGCGCGTTCTTCAGCGATCATATGGTTTGTGACGGCGGCCCAATAATCATCATGCGTCGCTTTGGTAGAGCTATAAATATAGATAAGGCAAATTGAGGTTAATGCTGCCAAACTTAAGCTTTGAGTATCACCTTGAAGCAGTAGTATAGCGATAAAAGGTAAAAACATAAACGCAGGGTAAAGTGTACGAATTTGAGATGAAATGCTGAGTGTGCAGGCACCACCTAACGCAAATGCAGGCGTGATAATAAGGATAATTGTTCGGAGGTCAGTAAATGTGTCGTCGAAAAGAATCCATGCGGTCATTACACCCCAGTGTGCTGCGGCTGCGAGTATTGTTAACACCAACCACTGATTCATAAAGACCATTCTTGCGCCATTATTCTGTTTAAGCAGAATAAAATGCAATATTCGGGAAATAAAAATCCCAAAAATGATGCCTGTATTTAGATAAAAAAAGGTTGGGTAGTTGACATTGACTTGATAGGTGAACGCAAGAATTAGCCATACACAAGCATAAGTTAAGATGCCACTTTTAGCGCGAGTGGTCAGGTCGTATAATGCATGTGCTTCTAGCTGTTCGTGGTAGCTTTGCATTAATGAACTTATCCGAGTTGTTTTTGAATGCTTAATTGAAGTATAGATCAATACTGTCGTTGTGACGGATAAGTTAGAGTGAAATAGTGATAACTTATCCTATCAAGGGGTGATGACAATTTTTCCGATGTGTTGATTTGAGCGTAAATATGAAAACGCTTGATCAAATTGGTCTAAAGAAAAATGTTTAGCAATGACTGGCGCTAACTGTTTTGTGCTAAAGCCTGTTCGTATTGCATTGATTGCTAATGCTTTATTTTCTTTATGTGCGAGTGTTTGGTCAACGGTGTAGCCTTTAAGCGTTAATAAACGTTTCATTAAAACGCCTGCGTGTATATCCATGGGTAATCGATCAAGCATGCCATGAATGATTAATCGGCCTTCTCGTTTAGAACCTTTTATGAGGGCATGGCTCATAGGACCAGCGACAGCATCAAACACTAAATCACTCCCTTGATTAGACGTGTATTCTTGTATTTTATCGACATAATGGTTAATTTTTTCGTTTAGCTTAGTAGTCTTACTGTCATTTTTTTGAGTGATCACATGCTTCGCGCCAAATTCAATCAATGCGTGTGCTTTATCTTCAGAAGTTGTTGTTGCGATCGGGATCGCGCCAATCATATTGGCGATTTGAATTGCCGCGATGCCAACCGAGCTTGATGCTGCCGTGATAACAACTGTTTCACCTTTAATTAAATTACCTGCGTCTATTAGACCACCCCAAGCGGTGAAATAAGCCATCCAGATCGCACCAGTATCATAATAATTTAAGTCCTGAGGGCTTTTAATTAATGCATCAGTCGGGTAATTTCCATATTCAGCTAGGCAACCTTGTGTCTGCACATCAAAGCCCATTGGAGAAATACCGACATGATCGCCAATACTAAATTTACTGTCGGTATTTGGACCTATTTTATCAATAATTCCACCACCCTCAAACCCGATGCGACTGCCAGAATCAGGTTTGATAAAATAGCGATTTTGAGTATAAAGTAAATCACCTCTATTTAAGCCAGCCGATGTTAATTTAAGACGAACTTCGCCTTTTTTTGGCTCTGGCATTGGGGTTTCTACTAACGCTAAGCTTTCAGGGTTGGTAGCGGATTTTAAAGTGAGTGCGAGCATAGGAACATAAAACCAAATTTTTTATTCACAATAGAGTAATTTTTGAGTGCCGTCCAAGGACAATTGGTAGATTTAAAAATATGTCTGGTTTATCCTTTTAACAATCTTAGTTACAGTATCAAACAATAAAATAATAATGATGATCAAAAATTAATCAAGACGAGCGAAGATTATGAAGGCTATTTTATCAGGAATGCGTGTAGTGGAGGCGTCTGCATTCGTCGCTGCGCCGCTAGGTGGAATGACATTAGCGCAATTGGGCGCAGATGTGATTCGAATTGATGCAATAGGCGGAGGTTTGGATTATCGCCGCTGGCCTGTCACAAAGGATAATGCCAGTTTGTTTTGGGCAGGGTTGAATAAATCAAAGCGCTCAGTTGCTATCAACTTTAGATCGCCTGAAGGCTCAGAATTAGCGAAGCAGATTATTACGGCGCCGGGTAAAGACGCCGGCATGTTACTAACCAACTTTCCGCCTAAAGGTTGGTTGTCTTATGAAGACTTATCTGCAGTTCGCCCAGATTTGATTCAGTTAACGGTTCAGGGTGACCGTCATGGCGGCTCTGCTGTCGATTATACCGTTAACCCATCTATTGGGCTGCCTTTTTTGACAGGGCCTGCCGATAGTAATACACCGGCTAATCATGTGCTGCCTGCTTGGGATTTAGTCACTGGCCAGATGGCTGCGCTAGGCTTACTTGCTGCTGAACGGCACCGTACTCGTAACGGCGAAGGTCAACATGCCAAAATAGCCCTTGCCGATGCGGCGATGGCGGTTATGGGGCATTTAGGCTTTATAGCGGAAGCACAATTAGGCGAAGAACGTGCGCGTTTTGGCAATTATTTATATGGTGCTTATGGTTGTGACTTTGTGACAGCCGACAATGAACGTGTGATGGTGATTGGTTTAACGAAACGCCAGTGGAAGTCCCTTTGTATTGCGACAGGAACAGAGCAGGCGATGGTAGATTTAGCGGTTAAGCTGGGTAGAGATTTTTCTAAGGAAGGCGATCGTTTTGAGTCTCGAGATGAAATATCTGCATTTTTTAATGCCTATATTTCTAAACAGACCTATGCCAGTATTGAAAAAGTATTTAATCAAAATAGCGTTTGTTGGAGCAAGTACGACACGGTAAAAGGGATGGTTGAATCGAATCCGGACTGCTCTTTGGAAAATCCCATGTTTTCTCAAATTGAACAACCTGGAATCGGTGCTTATATGGCAGCAGGTGCTCCTTGGGATTTTTCTGCGTTTGAGCGAATGCCAGCAAAGCCAGCCCCAAGGCTTGGTGAGCAAACAGATGAAGTGCTTGCTGACGTGGTGGGCTTAAGTGCCGCTGAAATTGGTAAATTACACGATAAGGGTATTATCTCTGGTCCAGAAAATTAGAAATCGCTGCTCCAGAAGGCTAGAAATACTAAGTGGCAGTGCTAGAACAAACGTGCGTTCAATAAATAGCGTGTTTCTGATATTTTAATAATAAAAAGTGGCAAAAATATGACCGATATTGATATTACCTATTTACAAGAGTGGATAGGTAACCAGGAAACTAAAGAAGACGATATAAGTCTGTTTCAAGCTCAAGCCTTAGCGGCGGCTTTAGATAACGAAACTGTGCCCCAAAAAGGTGACGAGTTACCCCCTTTTTGGGAATGGATGTATTTTTTAGCGACGCCTAAAGCCAGAGCTACCGGCGCTGATGGTCACCCCGATAAAGGTGGTTTTTTGCCGCCAGTGCCTCTACCTAGAAGAATGTGGGCAGCCGGTGAAGTTGAACTGTTCAACGCTTTAGTGATTGGCCAGCCTGCGACACGTTTATCAACAATAGCATCTGTAGAATTGAAATCAGGTAGTACTGGAACGTTAGTGTTTGTAAATGTAAAGCATGATATATCTCAGAACGGCGTGCTTTGTATCAGCCAGGTACAAAATATTGTTTATCGTGAACAACCAGCAGTTGATGCACCTATGCCACCCGTAAAAGAAGCGCCCGCTGAACATGATTTCATTAAAACGATAACGCCTGACCCCGTTTTATTATTTCGATACTCGGCGCTTACCTTCAATGGACATCGAATTCATTATGATCGCACTTACGCCACTAAAGAAGAACTGTATTCTGCTTTAGTGGTGCATGGCCCTTTATTAGTCACGCTTTTATTAGAGCTAAAACGTGAAAATGTGACAGATAAAGCGCTGCGTAAGTTTAAGTTTCGAGCAATTCGACCGACTTTCGATAATAGTAATTTCACCGTGTCTGGTAAGCGGGATGGCAATGCCTTGTCACTGTGGTCGACGGATCAAGACAATGCTTTATGTATGACGGTTAAAGCTGAACTGTCTGATTAATTATGCTAATTTTTAGCCAAATTATCTTATCTTTCCTAAGCGCCACCTACTCTTCCATGTTTGAAGAGTAGGTGGCGCTTTTAACCGATAGATACTCCTCAAAGCAAAGAGAACCAATATGCAAAAAATAACATACCCAGGCTGGCGTACTGCTCTATTTATACCTGTTCATATCGAAAAGTTTGTAGCAAAAGCACATACCCGCGGAGCCGACGCTTATATTCTTGATTTGGAAGATAGTGTTCCTTTAGCGCAAAAAGAAGCAGCGCGAGCTTGTGTTATTCCTGCTTCAAAGGTCGTGAGCCAGGGCGGTGCAGATGCATTGGTTCGCATAAATCTAGATGCACGATTTGCAATGTTAGATATTGAAGCTTCTGTCGATGAAAATGTAAAAGCAATTGTGGTACCGAAGGTAGAGTCTGCCGAACAAATTAGAGCGTTTTCTCAACGAATTTCTGAACTTGAACAAGCTAAGTCATTGCCTGAAGGGCATACGGCATTAATTCTGATGATAGAGTCAGTAGATGCTTTGCCAAAATTGGATGACATTGCAAATGCCGACCCACGAGTAGTGGCGATGATTTTAGGCTCAGAAGATTTCTCGGCGACGGCGGGAATGCAGCCACTCCCTCAAACATTGTTATTACCTAACCAGATGGTCGCCTTAGCGTGTCGGCGTGCCAACATTATGCCGCTTGGATTTCCTGGGTCGATTGCTGATTATAGTGATCTCGAAGAATTTAGAAAAACAATTAAGTTTGCTAAGCAGCTAGGGTTTGTTGGCGCTTTTTGTATTCACCCAAAACAGGTGGCGGTGATCAATGATGAATTGACGCCTTCTGCAGAAGAAATTGAACATTCTCAAGGTTTGATTGACGCGTTTGAAGCAGGATTGGCCGCCGGAAAAGGTGCCGTTGAATACAAAGGAAAAATGATAGATTTACCCGTTGTTGAACGTGCTAAAGAATTATTACGCAATGCACTGGCGCTTAACTAAAGAGTTTTATACACTAATAATCATGGTAATTGCGATAGGCCTGCTATTTATGAGTGTCGTAAAAAGACAGGTTTGCAGTACTATTTTTAAGTCTTAGTTTCTATTGATGCCGCATTCTAAGAAAATTGCTATTGACCCTAAAGCATGATCTCCTTATTATTGGCTCTGGTCAGGGTACTATCGTAATTTACAATAATAAACAGGGATGAATAAACCATAACTTTTTTACTAAAGTAACTGTTTTATATTCAAAATAAGGTTATATAGTGTGCAACCTTATTTTCTCCTATCATATCGATTCAATTGCCCTGTATTTAAAAAATGGAAAGATAAGCCTTCGAGTTAGTTAATAGCGCTCGTATACATATGTGAAGGCATTAACAAGGAAAGAATCATGTCAGTGGTAAAGCTCAACGAATATAAGCCAGCAAGTTATCGTAATGAACAGTCTAAAATGCTTGCTGAACGCACTCAAATGCTCATTAATATTTCGAAGAAGGCGCGTGAGGAATCTTTAACGCTTCAAGAAACAAACGATTTGTATGCAGAGTTTAATAAAACTTACGACTTGAGTAATACGTCTAGCATTGGATCTAAAAAAATTGAGAGTGTAACCACAGCTGAAGAGTCAATACACTTAGCAAGAACAGCAAGCGCGTTAAAAGCAGCAAGTGACATGATCGCTGCGGGTGTGATCAAAACAGCTGAACCGCTTAAAACTGTTGGCTTGGACGGAGTAGATGAAAGTTGGGCGATCAAACTACTAAAAGAGAGTGAGCTGGAAGAGGGGCGTTCTAACGTTCTTAGCAATCAATCAAACAAGAGAAGAATGATTGAACCAGTACTTTGTGAAGCATAAGTAAGTTGGTAATGAGAAAACTGAACAGAGCAGGGGGTTAAATTGAGCCTTGTTGGGGGCGCGCTACTCAACCGAACTTACCTTCAACTTGATTTTATTAATGTGCTCGTAGCTTGTGATTTACAGAGTGAAACTCAACACAGGTCTTATCTATTATAGCTCACCGGATACCAAGCTAAGTCTCCGTTAATAGTACTCCGCCGTTGCCATACCTATCCCATTAACATGTTCCATCACACCATTCTGCTCTATTGTTAAATCAACTTCGACTAAGAAATAATGCTGCCATGCATTAGAATAAAAAGCTTTCACCATCATTCTAACAAGCCAGCTGACAGAGCCTAATACGTCAATGGCTAGTACTTCTTCAGATACTTTTACCGTACCATTTATTTTAATATCATCTCTTTCGAGATTTAGTTTCCAGCTTGTTGGTGGGTTGTGAGGTGATTCATTATGTGGTTTAAATCCTTCTCCAACATAATTCCAGTCAGCAAACATTCCGATTGCTTGATTATTTTTCGCGATATATAGCATTTGTGGCTTTTTAGGTCCGTATTTAAATTTTGGTGTTATTTCGTGAAGCGCGATGGTCCAGTTTTCGGAGAAAAATATTAGACGATACCAGTGCTCTGAAAAATCAGGTACTTTGGCGTTGGCATTACCGTGATCTAAATAGCCATTAAGGTTTAAGGTACTTGTTGTATCATTTGATTTAAGTTGGGCCACAACCTGTCCTCGAGGGGCGATCATTTTTAGCCCCCAGTAACTATCCTTATTATCCCCTAAATATAAATTACTATTTCCTGATTGAGCACCTGTTTCAGAATGTTGCATTATAATTTTAATATCAACGGCTTCGCCGTTCGTGTCTTTACCTAGGTAATAAATTTCAGTGCTTTCAGTATCTACCTTAATGAAGCTAGACTTGCCAAACCTCATTCCTTTAGCGGGATCTTTCTTTATTTCATCGCTATCGAATTCTTGGTGTATCGTTCTTGTTTTGCCATGCTCAATCCAGTTGATGTCGAATGACCCCATCCCTTTATTAAAGGGGTTATAGTTTGTAATACTAACCATAGCGGTGACTACATTTTCATGCGTATCGAACGCATTTAGATAGAAACTCTCACCATATCCGTCAGCGTTAGAGGGGGTATATACGTATGAAGATTTATCTAAATCGGAAAAACCATCTGTTGCTGAAGGGAAGTAAGTTATTTTTTGGCTTGCTTGTGTCGTATTTGGCGGTGTAGCCATTATCGTCACAAGAAGTATTACCCAAAATAGGTTTAGCACGTTCATATCCTTAACCTTGTATC
>JBLHVH010000048.1:0-18447 GCA_047628385.1 Oleiphilaceae bacterium | reverse complement strand
ACAATATAATTAGAATAAATCGACGCATGTTACGTTATGTAATTATTTGTATTAATAGTGTGCATTAAAGGCTGTCGTTTTTTTGCCTATTTGTATAAAAAATGTTCTTATTTTGTAAAAAATATAGACGTAAAGTTGACAGATGTAGGTTTTTAAAGAATTTCAACAAATTTTTATGCACATTTCTGAAGATAAAAATTGTGAATTCTTGTTAG
The DNA here is from genome assembly GCA_047628385.1 of Oleiphilaceae bacterium. GTDB lineage: Bacteria > Pseudomonadota > Gammaproteobacteria > Pseudomonadales > Oleiphilaceae > PZPK01. The sequence continues at coordinate 18,232 of JBLHVH010000048.1, read as the reverse complement.
TACTATCTTATTGGGTATAAAGTACCATTGACTTATATAACTGGTTGATATTTAAGGTTAAGTTTGAATGGGTTAAAAAGTTAACAATTTATACTAAAGGCAGTAATTATGTACGTTTCAGGCATGTACAGCAAAACTGTTCACAGACTTATCCACAGATTTTGTGGGTAACTGTAAATTCTATTCTAAAAAGCCTCAAAAGCGACGTTATAACTGGGTTACGCTATTATTAGTGTAATAAAATAGTAAGTTGTTTGTCTTATAAGAGTAAAGTTATGTATAAAATATCATTTTTTGTTCCATTAATTTATGCAGAAAAAGTAAAGAGTGCTGTCTTTTTGACAGGTGCCGGACGCATAGGTTCTTACGAAAATTGTTGTTGGGAAACATCAGGTACTGGACAGTTTAAAGCGCTTACTGGTAGCGACCCTTTTTTAGGGGAAGAAGGCGCATTAGAAAAAGTTAAAGAGTTAAAAATTGAGCTGGTTTGTCGTTTTGAATTTATTGAGGCTGCGATTGAAGCTTTAAAAAAAACACACCCCTATGAAACTCCCGCGTATGAAGTGATAAAGCTTGAATCTTTTTAATTTCACCTTGTAATAAGTGATCAAGCGCTACTGATGTTTCAATTTCCCATATTAGTCGAATAGCATCGACGGGCTAATAAAAGTCACCAAGGGGGATGGAAGCGTATAAGGCTCTATTTTGATTTTTATGGCTTTGTTATGTTGATTTCATACCTTTGTGAATAATATCACTGACATGCACATCAAAGATCATTTTTTTACGATCTTCGAAAAAAAGTCTTAGTGTTCTTTTAACCGTTGGGAAGGCAATGTCGTTCCAAGGAATATCTTCTTCGTTGAATAGTTCTGTTTCCAGACTTTCAGGGCCTGCGCCATATTTCTCATCGACCATCGTTGCAAGGAAGAACATATGAACTTGGTCAATTTGCGGCACGTTAATTACTGTATAGAGTCCATCGATTGTCACTTTAGCTTCTGCTTCTTCCCACGTTTCTCTGATGGCCGCTTCGGTAGTAGTTTCTTGATTTTCCATAAAGCCTGCAGGAAGTGTCCAATATCCATGACGTGGTTCAATGGCACGCTTGCATAATAAAACCTTATTTTTATAGACGGGTAGGGTGCCCGCAACTATGTTTGGGTTTTGATAATGAATAAGGTCACACTGAATACAGATAAATCGAAGTCGATTATCATCTTTAGGTATTTTGTGCTCAATACCGCCACCACATTGACTACAGAACTTCATACAAATGCTTACCTTATACTAAAAATAAAAGTGTGCTTGATCGGAGTATAAACCCAATTTGCATCACAATAACAACATACGTGTGCTAAAGTTTGCGCTCTTGAAATTCAAAAGTATATGTATGAATCAGATTGATAAGCTTATTGAAAGGTTAAAGGCACACACACCTAAGGAGATTGACGTCGACTTTCCGGAGGCTGGAATCCTTGTGCTTGTGACCAGAAACGCCCAATCCCCAAATATTATTCTAACGCGGCGTGCACAGCACATGAATACTCACAAAGGACAGGTAGCATTTCCTGGAGGCAAATTTGATGAAGAGGATGGAACGCTTGAACAAACAGCCTTGCGCGAATGTCATGAGGAAATAGGCGTTGAACCGGAGAATATTGAAATCATAGGTCAATTGAGCCAAGTCATATCACTGCACGGAATTAGAGTGACCCCGTATGTTGGATTAGTCGATGAGTCGGTTAGCTTTATACCTAATCTTGATGAGTTAGATAGCATTTTTAAAGTACCCACGATGTTTTTTAATGAGGCAGTCCCAAAACGACGTGATAAAATGACATATAGAGATATAGCTTTATCCGTGCCAAGTTATGACTTTCAGCATGAAGGAGAAACTTATGAAATCTGGGGCTTATCAGCGATTGTTATGGTTGAGTTATTGAATATTGCTTTTGATGCCAATATCACCATTTTTGATGAACCGCTCAGCCCTACCAATAATCCTCCGTTAGCATAAATTATGCTTATACTATTTATTAGATTAAAAATTAAACAGAGAGTTAATGTGTGATGTATTCCTTAGGTGAAAGAAAAATTCAGTTCGAAGGTAAACCTGCTTTTATTGCTCCCAATGCAACGCTGATTGGCTCCGTTGTTATTCATGAAAATGTCAGTATTTGGTTTAATGTCGTGATTCGTGCCGATAATGACAAAATCATTATTGGTGAAAATACGAACATTCAAGATGGCTCTGTTTTACATATTGATACTAACTATCCACTCAATATTGGTAAAAATGTCACAGTAGGGCATAAAGTCATGCTGCATGGCTGCACCATTGGTGATAATACCTTAGTGGGGATTAATGCGGTTGTTTTGAATGGCGCTAAAATTGGTAAAAATTGCTTGATTGGTGCAAATTCATTAATTCCTGAGAATATGGTTGTACCTGACGGTTCAATGGTCATTGGTTGCCCTGGAAAAGTTAAACGGGGTCTTACTGAGCAAGAAATTAAAATGCTAGAATTGAGCGCCATGCATTATGTGAATAATGGCAAACGTTATGAAAAAGAGCTGCTAGCTCAAGATTAAAGGTTGTAAGATAAATGACTAAACAAGTTTTAGACGAAATACCTTCGCCGTGCGTCAGTATTTGCGCGTTAAATGCCGATGATATGTGTGTTGGTTGCTATCGAACGGGTGATGAAATTACCCGGTGGTGGGGGATGGAAAGCTCAGAAAAGCAACAGATACTCGATAAAGTTAAAGAACGAGAAACTCAATCTTATATATAGTTGCAGGCCATTATTTACTAGGAATTATAAATGACTACGATCGGAACACCGCTATCTTCAAGTGCTAAAAAAGTTTTATTCTGTGGCTCGGGTGAATTAGGAAAAGAAGTGATTATCGAGCTTCAGCGTTATGGTGTAGAAGTGATCGCAGTTGATCGATATGCAAATGCTCCGGCAATGCAAGTCGCCCACCGTTCGCATGTGATCGATATGTTAGATGGCGCGGCATTACGCTATGTTATTGAGTTAGAAAAACCTGATTTTATAGTGCCAGAAATCGAGGCAATAGCCACCTCCGAGTTACTGGCATTAGAGCAAGAAGGTTTTAATGTTATCCCCTCTGCTCGTGCTGTTCATTTAACCATGAACCGTGAAGGTATTCGCAGTCTCGCGGCTGAAACACTAGGTATTTTAACGTCCCCTTATCAGTTTGCTGAAACCTATGATGACTATATAGCTGCAGTAAAGGCTGTGGGTTTACCATGCGTGATTAAGCCTATCATGAGCTCGTCAGGTAAAGGGCAAAGCACGATCAAATCTCAGCAAGATATCGATACCGCATGGGATCATTCACAATCGGGAGGCCGAGCGGGTGCCGGTAAGGTCATTATTGAAGGTTTTGTTGATTTTGATTATGAAATTACCTTGCTGACTGTTCGTCATGCTGGGCAAACGAGCTTCTGTGCACCCATTGGTCATTTACAGAAAGAGGGTGATTATCAGCAATCTTGGCAGCCTCAAGTAATGTCAGACATTGCCTTAGATAGAGCCCAAAAAATTGCACATCAAGTCACTGAAAGTCTAGAAGGAAGTGGCTTATTTGGTGTTGAATTATTTATAAAAGGTGATGATGTCTATTTTAGCGAAGTTTCGCCGCGCCCACATGATACCGGCTTAGTCACACTTATCTCTCAAAATTTGTCAGAGTTTGCACTCCATGCACGTGCTATATTGGGTCTACCTATCCCTGAAATTAAACAACTTGGGCCCGCGGCTTCGTCTGTGATTTTAGTTGAAGGAAAATCTTCTCAGGTTAAATTTGCAAATCTTGATAGTGCGCTTCAAAAACCAGATACCCAATTACGATTATTTGGCAAGCCTGAAGTAGACGGACAAAGAAGAATGGGCGTAGGTTTAGCTTTGGGTGAAGATATCGCACAAGCGATCGAAAAAGCGATGTATGTCTCGTCTACAGTTTCGGTTCAGCTTTCTTAATGAAAAAAATTGACCAAGGATTATTGCCGATTCTTGGAGAAGCGCCCGTTGTTTTAATACTAGGCTCAATGCCTAGTGTTAAATCACTTGAGAATCAGCAATATTATGCGCACCCACAGAACGCTTTCTGGTGGGTTATGTCTGAACTGTTTGGCTTCGACAAACTCGAATCCTATGATGTTAGAACTACGTACTTAAAACAAAAAAAAATAGCCGTATGGGATGTCATAAAGACCTGTCATCGACCTGGAAGTTTGGATTCAGCCATAGACTCTACAAGTATTCAGGCAAATGACTTTTCAACACTCCTAAGTGAAAAAACGTCAATAAAGCTGGTTGTCTTTAATGGACAGGCAGCACAAAAAATATATAAAAAACATGTGTTATCAGTCAATGACATTCACAGAGAAGCGGCTAACTGTAGCATAAAAAATTATGCAGGTGATTTTTTGGTCATGCCCTCAACCAGTCCAGCTAATGCGGCTATCAAGCGCGAAGTGAAGTTAGATCAATGGCGAGCTTTAAGCGCTTATCTCTAGTTTTTAAGGTATATGTTTTAAGGTATATGTTTTATGTCTAAATATCAGTCTATCGTGGTATTAACTGGCGCTGGCGTTTCTGCTGAATCAGGTATTCAAACTTTTCGAGCGGCTGATGGTTTGTGGGAGCAACATCGAATTGAAGATGTTGCAACCCCCGAAGGTTTTACCTCAAACCCAGTGCTAGTTCATCAGTTTTACAATGCACGGCGTAAACAATTACTGAGTGCTGAAGTAAATGCAAATAACGCGCATTTTGCATTAGCAAAATTAGAACAGCATTTTAGTGGTGACTTTTTAATGGTCACGCAAAATATTGATAATCTGCATGAGGCCAGTGGTTCACAAAATGTACTGCATATGCATGGTGAATTACTCAAAATGCGTTGCCGTTTTTCAGCGCAAGTTTTTGATATTAACGGTGATATAACAACCGAAATGCATTGCCAGTGTTGTCATAAGCAAGGGAGTTTAAGGCCACATATCGTCTGGTTCGGTGAAATGCCTTTTTATATGGAAGCAATTGAAGCGGCACTTATGTCATGTGATTTATTTTTATCGATCGGTACATCAGGGCAAGTGTACCCTGCTGCGGGTTTCGTACAGCAAGCTAGTCACTATGGTGCACACACGGTTGAAGTAAATTTGGAGCCAAGCGTTACCGAATCTGCCTTTGAAGAACATATTTATGGTAAAGCTGGTGTATTGTTACCAGATTTAGTCGAGCGTATACTGTCAGCCTAGTCTTGAAAGTACTGAATACATTGCGTTATCGTTATAAGAATAATTCTAAAGTAGAGCATTAGTCCTTTGAAAAATATGGCCGCCATCACTCCATTATCATCCATTACTTACTGGAACCATTTTGTTCGCTATAGTGTTGAACAGGATTTGACTGTTGATTCAGTGATTGCTTCGGTGTCTCCGCATGAAGGGCAAGACTTCATACCTTTTGACGCCCTAAAAACTTTAATTCAAGCAATCAGTGATAGGTCAGATAAACCGTGGGTGGGTCTAGATGTCGCGCAAAATATACAGATATCTAGCCATGGAAATTTAGGGTTTGCTGTTTCTCACTGTGTGAATTTAAAAGAATGCTTGGTTTTAATTATTCATTATTATCAGACCAGATTGCAGGCCATGGATATTCAGTCGGCAATTGAAAATGATATGTGTACGGTCACCGTGACCGAAACCTGTGATTGGGCGCCTATCAGTAGTATTTTACACGAGGTGCTCGCTTTAACTTTTCTGAACGTACTTAAGTTTATAGTCGGAAATGAAGTGAAAACCTGTACGTTTAACTTTCCTTATCCTGAACCTCAATGGGGTGCTAAGTACTCTGAGCTTATGCCGTGTGCGGTAACCTTTGGGCATACCGTCGCCTCTATTCATATACCTCTTTCATTGTTAGAGATACCTTGTTTATCGTCTAATGCACGTTCAGTTGATTTTGCTAAAAATCAGTGTGATATTGAACTATCTAGAATTACAAATTATGAAAGCTTATCTGAAAAAATAACGTATCTTATCGAAAATAATCACCGCTATAACTTAACGGTTGAGGGGGTCGCTAAGTATCTAAATATGTCTAAAAGCACCTTAACACGTAAGTTAAAAGTGGAGGATAGCTCTTTCAAACTCATTATGGATAAGCTAAAAAAGCAACGCGCTAGTCATTTACTTGTTGCGTCAGAGCTATCGGTAGAAGCGATTGCTTTTGAATTAGGTTATGAAGATAATTCTAATTTCGGACGGTCTTTTAAACGTTGGTTTAACTGTTCGCCATCCTCATATCGGCTTACAAACGCAGCTATAAAATAAGTTTCATATTGCTCCAGTATAATGTTGGGGTTTGTTGCTCTCACCCACAACGTTATAGCATCAATACGCCCACGTCATTCCGGCTCCTTACATAAGCAAAATGTTATCTAGGTGCTTTTATGCTGTCATTTTATACGAATGAATCAAAATGACTATGTCTTGCAACGGATTACCCTGTTGGCCTTTATCTTTTAAATCTATTCTAAACATATCAATTTATTCTAATAAAAAATTTACTCAGTGTGTTTAAAGTCAGCGCTAAGTAAAATTGCTATGGAGTGTTTTATGACTAGTTTAGTGGACCAGCTTGATGCGACGACAGCATCATCGAACCCAGCGCATCATGGGAAAAATAATTCGAAAATAACTGCTTGGATAAATAGTAAACGCTATTGGTACTGGTTATCTTTGTTATTACCGTCGGTACCGGTTATCTCAGCCTATATAGCTGTTCAAACCGGGCAGGGAATATGGTTATGGTTCACCATCATAATGATGTATGCAATTTTACCCGTTGCTGACTACATCTTTGGAACAGACGATGCGAACCCGGATGATGATCTCGTCAATAAAATAAAAGATGAGCGTTACTACGTTTATATTATGTATTGCACAACGGTCATGCATTGGGTTGCGCTCATAAGTATGGCCTATGTGGTGTCACAGTATGATTGGTCGTTACTGAGCATGTTGGGTGGCGCTTTAAGTGCCGGTGTTACTAATGGTTTGGGATTGGTGGCAGCCCATGAAATGGGTCATAAAGTAAAAGATAAAACGCAATCCTTTTGTGCAAAACTCATATTAGCCTGTAGTGGTTATGGGCACTTTTGTATCGAGCATAACAAAGGGCATCATAAAGACGTCGCCACACCTGAAGACCCCGCATCGTCCAAATTCGGCGAATCAATCTACAAATTCGTAAAACGTGAAATACCAGGCGCCTATAGAAGAGCGTGGGGGATCGAGCAAACTCGGCTCAACCGTCAAGGTAAGTCAGAGTGGTCTTTAGATAATGAAATTATTCAAACATTCTTAATGACCGCTGTCGCTTATACCTTAATGCTGGCTTACTTCGGCCCGATTATGATTCCCTTTTTAGCGATTGCCTCAACCTATGGTTGGTGGCAGTTAACGTGTGCAAACTATGTAGAGCATTATGGCTTGTTGCGACAAAAGAAAGAGAACGGCCGGTATGAGCGTTGCCAGCCACATCATTCGTGGAATAGTAACCATAAAGTATCAAACCTCGTGACCTTGCATCTACAAAGACATTCAGATCACCATGCTCACCCTACGCGCTCTTATCAAGTACTGCGTGATTATGATGACGTACCTTCACTCCCTTCTGGCTATCCGACTATGTTTGTACTCGCGATGATTCCTACAGCGTGGCGAGCCGTTATGGATCAGAAGGTGGTCGATTGGGCTGGAGGCGATATGAATAAAGTAAATATTGATCCAGACCAAAAAGAAGCGCTTTTTAAGCGATTTCATCAGCCTCAAGTTATAAAAGAAGCGGCTTAAATAATTGAGTCTAAACGCATAATGAAAGGATTGGAGACAGCATGAATAAAAAATATCAATGCCCTGATTGTAGTTATGTTTATGACGAAGCGAAAGGCGTTGAGCATGAAGGGTATCCTGCAGGGACTAAATGGAAAGATCTACCTGAAGACTTTCCATGCCCAGATTGTTTTGTAAGAGAGAAACCTGATTTTATTCTAATCGATTAATGTGATTGCACATAATATGTGCGAACTTATCCTGGGTTAATGACTAAACAACAAAAAACATGTTATGTTTTTTGTTGTTTAAAAAAACGCTTGCCTATTTGATGTAAGTCTTCCTGACTTAAATAGCCATAAGTGAAATTTCAGCCATGCTGAGTCAATACACTTAGGGAATATAACTACCATGCATCTGCTAAACCCAAAGAACTTTGCACAATCCTACCCAGATAAAGAAACCAAGCAAATTATGCTCAAAACCATCGACTTCTTTGAAGGAATGGGGCTAGCAAAAACTAAAGCCGACTATGAAAGCCGTCGGTGGTATACCGAGTTTTTAGAATTTAATAAAAAAGAAAAAATCTTCGCAACACTGCTTACACCGAAAGGTTATGGAAAAAAAACAGCACGCTGGGATACGTCTCGTATTACTGACTTTGCAGAAATATTAGGATTTTATGGTTTAACTTACTGGTATTGTTTTCAAGTATCGGCACTAGGTGTAGGGCCGATATTTTTAGGTAGCAATGAAGCACTTAAAAAGAAAACTGTCGCTTTACTTGAACAAGGTGAAATTTTCGCATTTGGCCTGTCGGAGAAGGAGCATGGCGCGGATATTTATTCTTCTGAAATGAAATTGATTCCTCAAAAAGATGGCTCATATTTAGCAAGGGGAGAAAAGTATTATATAGGTAATGGTAACAAAGCCGCGCTAGTGTCGACTTTTGGTAAGGTGGAAGGCTCAGATGAGTATGTGTTTTTTGCCGTTGACTCTCAACATGAGAAATATGAATGCATTAAAAATGTGATTAATAACCAAGATTATGTCGCTAATTATCGCTTAAATGACTACCCGATAACAAAGAAAGATATTTCTGAAATAGGTCATAAAGCTTGGGACGACTCACTCAATACTATTAATGTGATGAAGTTTAATTTAGGTTTTGCATCCATTGGAATTTGTACACACGCCTACCACGAAGCCATTGATCATGCTTCCAATCGACGACTATTTGATCACTATGTCACAGACTTTGTGCATATTAAACAGTTGTTTGTGGATGCTTATACGCGCTTAACCGCCATGAAATTATTCGCACATAGAGCAAGAGATTACATGCGTACGGCAAGTGAAGATGATCGACGGTATTTATTATTTAACCCTATGGTAAAGATGAAAGTAACCACACAGGGTGAAGAGGTGATGAATAACCTCTGGGATGTGATGGCGGCAAAAGGTTTTGAAAAAGACTTATATTTTGAAAATGCAGTTATTGATATTCGTGCACTACCTAAGCTTGAAGGTACCGTACACGTAAATATGGCGCTGATCGTAAAATTTATGGCGAACTATTTTTTTAAACCGGCCAAATACGATGATGTACCTGTTCGACGTGATGGCAAGAATGATGATTTCTTATTCAACCAAGGCATCACAAAAGGCTTAGGAAAGACACGCTTTCATGATTACAGCATTGCTTACGGCAAGTGTAAATTACCGAATGTGTCGATTTTTAAAAAACAGATCTCTATTTTCAAGAAAATGCTCATGGTTGCGCGCCCTAACAAGAATCAAATTAAAGATATCGACTTTCTTTTGATTGTTGGTGAACTATTTACGCTGGTGGCTTATGGTCAATTAATTCTGGAAAGTTGGGATAAAAATGAGATTGATGATGACCTCATTGATCAGATTTTTGATTTCATGGTTCGTGACTTTTCTAAGTATGCGTTACAGCTTTACTTAAAAACAAGTAGTACGCGGGTGCAGCAAATGTTTTGTCAGGTGATGATTAGTAAGCCCAATAAAGATACAAGGCGGTTCGAACGTATTCTTAATGAATTTGCCTATGCTAAAAAAGATACCTACGTGATGAATCCATAACGTGTTTTATTTCATTTAAAGGACAGCTAGTGATAGCCTGTCCTTTGCATTTATGGGCTGGTTACATATACGGTGTGTTACAAATTTTAATTGCTCGCTTTCTGGTTCTAAGGTTAAATATAAATACTTATAAAAAATATTGGATACGTGATTAATGAAACGCAAAAACTTGATTTTAATTGTAGGCACTTATGGCATAGATATTTTTCACGGTATTACAGATGAAACTGAAATGAATGGCTGTATTGTTATTATGGCATCTACCGTTAAAAGTACGCTAGAGCAGATTCAAAATAGAAGCTTTGATTCGATCATTATAAATCTTGAGCCAGATGGACATGGCGGCGTTGCAGAGTTTGAATTGTTGCAAGCTATAGCTAAATCAAAGCAACAAGAAGAAGCGGTTTGTCTTGGTGTAAGTACACATTACCCGCAGACTTTACCTTCAGAAAAGTCTGATAAACATTTGAGAATATTAACTGGATGGTTAACTTTACCAATCATACCTAAAGAGTTAATGAGTCATATCGTGGAGTTGATTGAATCACCACAGCATAAAACGATTAAAGAGCTGTTAGCTTAAAAACTCACTCAGTGAAAACGCGACTAAAGCAAATATCTAAATTTTAAAACTTGTACTGGCAAAAGTAGGTTGGGGTGATCGAAGAGAACCCCAACAAGATCTGATGAAATGCGTAATATTGAATTTATACCATGCATTTACAATGACACAGCAAGACTCAAAATTTTAAATCTTGTACCGGCAAAATTTGATGAAGTGCATAATATTGGACTCATATCACTAGTTTTCTTAATGATGATTAGGCTGAAGTATTTAGCGCTCGATAGTCCGAAATAATGGTTTGTGTATCTTTTAACAATGCACTATGTTTATTTTTTTGTATACGTTGATAGTGCGCCAAGGTTTGCTTTAAATATTCATTGTCATCCTCTCGCGAAAAATCCCACATCATCGAACCTACTGGCGAAATGGATTGTTTAGTCTCTCTAGCTGCATGTATTACCTCATAAAAACGTTTGTTTTCCTTAACTAGCTTCTCATCAATAAGGTTAAGACCAAGACTAATCAACGATTGTCGAACCTTATAATTATGGTGAACCGGGCAAAGTAAAAATTCAAGGTCTTGATTGGGATGCCTCAGAAGTATGGCTTCGACGATCTCAATTAATAGATCACCACCTACGCCCGCTACAATAACTAAGTTGCTTCCATTACCCTCAATAGGGATTTTTTCAGCGCCAAAACAATGTACTTGCCATTCACTTGGTGACTTATTTTGTAATGTTGCTTGGCGAACATGGTCTGCCTGATGGGTCAAAAGTCGAGACACAAGGTCATCCATTAAGGGCTCAACAACATCTACAAAATGTATAATAGTGGCAGCGTTTCGAGCCAGTAAGTAAATACCTAATAAACCATGGTCGCAGCAACAATCCCAAATATGATCGTATTCTTTCGAAATCATGCCATCAATGTTCTGTAAACGTTTACTCAACTTCATGCTTATGTCTGATTCGATCGCGCGCTAAACTGCTTTTGACGAAGGCGTAAGTAAGTGGTAAAAGCAACGGCAACAGCGGGTACGACACATAATATAATGCAGAGCCAACCATAACGAATACCGTGATGTTTCGCCTCAAATAAAATCCAAAACATTAAAATAAAACCATAGGCAATCACATCAACCGAATAGCTTGTCGCTAGAGGGTTTACAAAAACCGCAGCAAATGATGCAAAAAAATCATTGAGATCAATCGCGGCTGGTAGGGTATAGAATAAGAATACAGCTAAAAAAATACCTGCTGAAATAATAATTGCGCGATTGGAAAGAGTTTCACTCATTTTAATTCCTTGGGTTCTTTGCTCGATACAGTTGAAAGAAAATACTGTCATTCCTGCCTACTTTTCGGCCAGAATCCATTTTTAAGTATTCCAGAAGTGCCTCTATATATTTTATAACCAATTCAGTCTAGAGAGTTTTCTTTAAAAATATCAAATATTACCTGACGCATCCATTGATGCGATTTGTCATTACTATAATTTGAAGGCCAGTAAAGATGCCAGTCTAACGTTGGTAACTCAAACGGTAGATCAAACACTTGCAAGTCATGATCCATTACCAGTGTTTGGGGGATTGTAAGTAATAGGTTGGTTCGTTCGGCAATCGGCGGCGCCGCCCGAGAATGTTGTACCCGTAATTGCACATTACGCTGTAAGCCAAGACGGTTTAAATACATATCAATATAGCCCTGACCCTTTCTGCGGCTAGAGACGTTAATATGAGGTAGCGTAATGTATTGTTCAAGACTCAAACTACCGTTTAGTTCTGGATGATTTTTACGTGCTACGCAAACGTATTTATCGTGTGCTAAGGCTTGATGTGTTAATTGAGGCTCATTAAGCAAAGGTACATCTAATGCGAAATCTAACTGTCCTGCAGCAAACTCGCGCGCTAAATCATGGCGTTGAACTGCATAACTCTCTATAAAAATTCCGGGTGCTTCTTTTTGTAAATAAGCCATTAATAATGGCAGAAGGTATGACTCTGATGTGTCGTTCATGGCAAACATAAATCGTCTTTTCGACGTCTTTGGCGAAAAGTTATCATGTTCATTAAGGCAGCTTTCTAAATGTTTTAAAGAGATTCTAATTCGCTCGATTACATTTTCGGCCATGGGAGTGGGCACCATATTACCGGATTGCCTAACAAATAATTTGTCGTTAAAAGCGGTGCGTAAACGACTTAAAGAGTTGCTCACAGCGGGTTGTGTAATAAATAATGCTTCAGCAGCTTTGGTTAAATTCCTTTCGCGATAAATAACATCAAAAACAATAAATAAATTTAAATCGATCTTATTTAGCTGCATAACTGCTCTCAATTGAATAAGTGTTGTTTTAAACTTGTACTATAACTGTAAATTATTATGTTTAATAAATAAAATAAACTTCAATGATAATGTATGAGGTGGATATAATAATATTATATTCACTGCATCGCGTAATAATTCAATTTTTTATTTACTTAGAAAGGCTCAAACTATGAATTTCGAATACTCAGATAAAGTAAGTGGGCTAATAAAGCGTGTTCAAGAGTTTCTAGATACCAATCTCTACCCGATTGAAAAAGATTTGAATGATGAGATTGAAAATAATACTAATCGCTGGGTCATACCTCAGCAAATTGAAGACTTAAAAGCCTTAGCAAAGTCAGAAGGCTTATGGAATTTATTTTTACCCGACAGTGAAGATGGCTTTGGTTTATCCAATCTTGAATATGCACCGCTAGCAGAGCTAATGGGCAAGTCGCGTTTTGCTTCTGAAATATTTAATTGCAGTGCGCCTGACACCGGCAACATGGAAGTACTTGTTCGTTATGGTACGGATGAGCAAAAAGAACAGTGGTTAAAGCCATTATTAGCCGGTGAGATTCGATCAGCCTTTGCCATGACCGAACCTGATGTTGCATCGTGTGATGCCACAAATATTGAAACAAATATTACTCGTGATGGTGATGACTATGTTATTAATGGCCGTAAGTGGTATATCTCAGGGGCATGTGATCCTCGTTGTGAAATTTTGATTGTGATGGGTAAAACCGACCCCGACAATAAAGATCGTCATCTACAACAATCTCAGGTATTGGTTCCGCTCAAAACAGCGGGTGTCAAAATAGTGCGCGCAATGAAAGTTTTTGGTAATGACGACGCCCCAGAGGGTCATGCAGAAATTACCTTCACGAACGTACGCGTATCGATAAAAAATATAATTTTAGGTGAAGGCCGGGGCTTTGAAATTGCGCAAGGTCGTTTAGGGCCTGGCCGAATTCACCATTGCATGCGACTTGTTGGTGCGGCTCAGCGTGCATTAGAAATGATGTCGGTGAGAGCTGAGCAACGTATTGCTTTCGGCCAACCATTAATTAAACAAGGTTCTGTCAGAGAAGATATCGCTAAATCTTATTGTGAAGTTGAGCAGGCACGTTTATTAACACTTAAAGCCGCCGATAAAATGGATCGAACAGGCAATAAAGGCGCGAAAGAATTGATTTCAATGATCAAAATTGTCGCACCACAAATGGCGTGTACAGTGATTGATCGATCCATACAAATTCATGGCGCAGCGGGTCTAAGTCAAGACACTTTCTTAGCCCAGGCATATCAAATGGCAAGAAGCATTCGTCTAGCTGACGGGCCAGACCAAGTACATATGATGCAGCTAGGGCGAGGTGTCGCCAAGGGCTATACCGCGATGCAGTTAATGAAAATGAGAAGCTAGGTCAAATTAGCTAAAAGTAAAATAAAGACAAAAAATACATTTCACCTTGACCAAGTGAAAGCACGCAAGGAAAAATAATGACAGATACATTAGATGTAGAAAAATTAGCGCAGTATTTAGCGCAGCATATACCGAGTTTTGAAGGGCCGTTAACCGCCACGAAATTTGAAGGTGGTCAATCTAACCCTACTTACAAGATAAACGCAAAATCTGGCCAGTATGTACTGCGTAGCCAGCCTTTAGGCAAACTACTCAAGTCGGCGCATGCCGTTGACCGTGAGTTTAAAGTATATCAAGCCTTAGCTGATAGCGATGTGCCCGTACCCAAGGTCTATCACTTATGTGAAGACCGAGACGTTATGGGCTCTATGTTTTATGTGATGGATTTATGTGAAGGGCGTATATTTTGGGATGCCGCCTTACCCCAATTAAACTCTAATGATGATCGAGCGCAAGCCTACGAACATATGAATAGCGTATTAGCCGCCATACATAGTGTTGATATTGAACAAGTAGGTTTACGTGATTTTGGCAAGCCCGGAAATTATTTCGAACGTCAAATAGGGCGTTGGACGACTCAATATAAAGCTTCAGAGATAAAACCGATTCCAGCGATGGATCAATTAATGGAATGGCTTCAAAACAACATGCCAGACGATGATGGGCGAGTGTCGTTAGTGCATGGCGATTTTAGACTTGATAACATGATATTTACACCCGATGAGCCAAGAATAATTGCGGTACTCGATTGGGAATTATCAACACTGGGGCATCCTTTTGCAGATTTGGCTTATCAATGTATGCAGCTCCGTATGCCCGGGAGTTCAGTGGTTAAACCTGGCAGTATGAGTGGCTTAGCCGGAATGAATCGCGCCGCCTTAGGCATTCCATCGGAGAAAGAATATGTAGCGAGTTATTGCGAAAAAATGGGCTTAGAAAAAATTGATCATTGGGCGTTTTATCTCGCGTTTAGTTTCTTCCGTTTAGCCGCGATTGCACAAGGTGTTGCAAAGCGAGCGCTCGACGGCAATGCATCCAATAAAGGCGCAATGAAAGTTGGCGCCTATGTCGAGCCATTAGCCATGGCAGCATTGGGTGTCATTAAGACTGAAAGCTGAAACTATAAATATTTACCCAGTGACTATGTAGTTAGCAAACTAGTATTCGGATGGCTTAAAAAATACTGTCCTTCCGGCGTGCTCTTAGGCCGGAATCCATGCTTATTATCTACGGACTTTGTGATTAAGAAGGGCCTCGGCACAAGACATAAGTCAAAAGCCAATAAATGGCTTTCATGCAAAGGTTCCAAGCAAAAACGTAATGTTAAAGCGAAAAATACGACAAAAACTAAATGAGTAAAAATTATGAAAGCGATTGTATGTGAAGAGTTTGGACCTATCGACTCATTGGTTTACAAAGAGATTGAAACACCTGAACCCGGTAAAGGCGAGATACGCGTAAATGTAAAAGCAGCCGGCGTTAATTTTCCAGATGGTTTGTTGGTGCAGGGCTTATATCAGGTTAAGCCAGAAAGACCCTTTATTCCCGGTATGGAATTCTGTGGAGAGGTTGAAACATTAGGCGAAGGTGTAAAGCATTTAAAAGTGGGCCAGCGCCTTATTTGTACCAGCCAATCATATGGAGGCTTTGCTGAACAAGCGATTGTAAACGCAAAACTCGTCATGCCTATCGCGAATGAAATGAGCGATATTGATGCCGCCAATTTTATGTGCGCACATGGCACCGCTCATCACGCTTTAAAACAACGTGCAAGATTAAAAGCGGGTGAAACACTCGTGGTGCTCGGCGCAGCCGGAGGAACGGGCATTGCAGCCGTACAAATTGGTAAAGCAATGGGGGCAAAGGTTATTGCGGTATGTTCGTCTGCTGAAAAACTTGCGATCGCAAAAGAACACGGCGCTGACGAACTCATTAATTATACCGAAACTGACTTAAAAGCATCGATTAAAGAATTAACCGGTGGTAAAGGTGCAAATGTCGTGTATGACCCCGTGGGTGGCGACGCATTTGATGCGTGTACCCGAGCCATGGCACGCAATGGTCGCTTACTTGTTATTGGTTTCGCGTCGGGCAAAATTCCAACGTTTCCTGTCAACCTTGCATTGGTTAAAGAATACAGTGTGATGGGAGTATTTTGGGGCAGTTTTGTTATGCATGAGCCGATGCCATTTTTACAAAATATGCAGGAACTATTTGGCTGGTATACAGACGGTAAAGTGAGCGTAGTGACCGATGAAGTATTCCCCTTGTCTAAAACGCATCAAGCACTTTCAAAGGTCATGAACCGAAAGGTAAAAGGCAAGGTTGTTGTAGTACCGGATGCGTATTTAAGTTAACACAAAGCCAAGTTAAACATAAAATACGTTACACGCATAATATGCACTAACGTGAGAGGACGGCATTCAAACGCCTCATTAAAAGTAACAGATCATTCAAAAAATAATTTAAACAGGAAGAATAATGGCGACTAATTTATTTGATCTAACAGGAAAAATAGCACTAGTAACGGGCGCAAGCCGAGGCATTGGTGAATCGATTGCTAAGCTGCTAGCAGAGCAGGGTGCGCATGTAATTGTATCAAGCCGAAAAGTAGAAGACTGTCAAATAGTCGCCGATGCAATTATTACCGCAGGTGGTTCAGCTGAAGCCTTAGCCTGTCATGTCGGTGAGTTAGAGCAAATTAAAAACACCTTCGCCACGATAAGCGACAAACATGGAAAGCTCGATATATTAGTTAATAATGCCGCAGCGAACCCTTATTTTGGGCATATTCTGAACACCGATTTAGCGGCGTATGATAAAACGGTTGATGTAAATATTCGCGGCTATTTTTTTATGTCAGTAGAAGCTGGCAATTTAATGAAAAAGAATGGTGGTGGCGCAATTATCAACACAGCTTCTGTGAATGGTTTACAGCCAGGTATGATGCAAGGCATCTATTCAATCACCAAAGCAGCGGTCATCAATATGACGAAAGCGTTTGCCAAAGAATGCGCACCACAAAATATTCGTTGTAATGCTATTTTGCCAGGGCTCACTAAAACTAAATTTGCAGGTGCACTATTTGAAAATGAAGCCATGCATAAGGCGGCAATGCAAATGATCCCCATGCATCGACACGCAGAACCAGATGAAATGGCTGGCACAGTTTTATATTTGGCATCAGACGCCAGCTCTTACACAACCGGTGAATGTATCGTTGTTGATGGTGGATTAACCATATAGATAAATACTTATCGATAAAAAGTACACAGCCTAAATGCGCTTTAAATAAATGAGAGAGTCATGGATAAGTTATTAGATTTTACAAATAAAACAGCCCTTATAACGGGTGCAGCCAGTGGGTTTGGTAAAAGCCTTGCTGAAGAATTAGCCAAGCGTGGTGCCAATTTAGTATTAGCAGATTTTAATGAAGCAGGTTTATCACAAACATCTGCAGATATAACGGCCTTAGGTGCAAAAGTAGTTGCCATAGCGGGCGATGTTGCAGAAGAAGCCCATGCAGAAGAGCTAGTGGCAGCAGCAATTGAATCATTCGGCCGCTTAGATATTGCCGTCAATAACGCAGGTATTGCGCCTGCTTTAGGTCCACTGACACAGCTTGATGCCGATACACTCGGTCGCCAACTCGATGTAAATACCAAGGGCGTGGCATTTGGGCTTAAATATCAGCTTAGAGCGATGAGTGCTCAGAAAGACGGTACAATTTTAAATGTTAGCTCAATGGCAGGGTTAGGCGGCGCCCCAATGGGAAGTAGTTATGGGGCAGCAAAGCATGCCGTCATTGGTTTAACTAAAACAGCCGCAGTAGAATGTGGTGGCATGAATGTAAGAGTGAACGCAATTTGTCCATTCTTTACATCAACACCCATGGTTGATAATCCGATAATGAACCCCAATAATAATATTGCAGACGTAAATAAGAA
>JBLHVH010000047.1:0-18546 GCA_047628385.1 Oleiphilaceae bacterium | reverse complement strand
ACTGCGGATAAGCTAAATTGGTCATTTTCCATGCTAAATCTCGTTAAATAGAACAACTATTCTCCTCAATTTAGCCTAAAAACTGCCTCAATTTAACTTTCCCTCGTGACGGTCGCAGTTCTCGGTCAGGCTCCTAGAGATATTTATACTAAAGCAGGTAAACTCGGTTTTTTAGGCATTGGCTACCCCGAAGTATTTGGCGGCACAGGTGAAGGGGATATTTTCATGAAAATAGCCGCCAGTGAAGCGATGATGAAAAGTACCTCCGGAGGATTAGTAGCGAGCTTAGGTTCTATTGATATTGGATTACCCCCTATTGTGTTTTGGGGCTCCGATGAACTTAAAGAAAAAGTTATTCCAGAGGTGATTCGAGGCGAAAAAATATGCGCCCTTGCCATCACGGAACCTAACGCAGGCTCTGTTGTTGCAAATATTCGCACTCGAGCTGTTAAAGAAGGTGATCATTATCGCGTTAATGGCAGTAAGATGTTTATCACTAGCGGTGTTCGTGCAGACTATTACATGGTCGCAGTTAGGACTGGTGGCGATGGTTATAGCGGCATAAGCCTGCTGCTAATTGAAAAAGGAACGCCTGGATTTACCGTTGGTCCAAAACTTAAAAAAATGGGTTGGCATGCCAGCGATACCGCCGAACTTTTTTTTGCAGATTGCCTCGTTCCAACCAGAAATTTAATTGGTTCTGAAAACGGCGGCTTCCTTTGCATAATGACAAACTTTATGAAGGAGCGATTATCTTTGTCTGTAATGGCTTACATGACAGCACAAATCGCCCTAGAAGAAGCCTTAAGCTATGTTAAACAACGTGAAGCATTCGGTCCCCTATCGGCAAATATCAGGTCATTCGCCACAAGTTGGTCGATATGGCGACGGAGGTAGAGATTGCGAGAGAGTTTACCTATCGTGTTGCCGCTAAAATGCAAAGTAACCAAACCCCAATTAAAGAAATTGCGATGGCTAAGAACTTTGCTACTGATGTTGCAGAAAGAACAACGCGAGAGGCTGTTCAGATTTTTAGTGGCATGGGATATATGAAAGAATCGGTGGTTGAACGACTATACCGTGATGCAAAAATACTTTCTATTGGTGGTGGTACAACCGAAATAATGAAAGAACTCATTGCGAAACAAATGAAATTATAGCCATTACTCGACGTATATTTTAGTCACCTAGAAGTAAGTTTGTGTGAAAGAAACGCCCCCCAACAGAGTTTAGGATTGAGCAAGTTTATGGAGTTCACTTCGCTCATCCACAACAAAAATAGTATTAAAACCTCAAGTAAGGGACTTTAATACAAAGACCTCATACTACGTAACTTATGAAACAGGCCAATAAACTGTGTAATAAATGCATTATAATCATTGATTTTTGGCTACAATAAACAGCTTTCTAAATTGCATGATAATAATCGTCTTTTTATCATTACACTCTCTATATTTGGTACAATAATGCGTGACACGACGGCCATAGATGAACAGCATTTTTTATTAAAGTCTGCTGAGATTATTGATGCGGGTAAGTTTCTTTATCAACAAGGTTGGTCACCTGCAACCAGCAGTAATTATTCTTCGCGCCTCGATGCTCAGACTATTGCAATCACTGCTTCAGGCCTGCATAAAGGAGCGTTAACAAATAATGATATTATGGTTGTCGATCTTCAAGGGCAGCCGCTTAACAGCTCTCTAAGCCCATCGGCTGAAACCTTATTGCATACCACGCTTTATGCACTATTTCCTAACATAGAAAGTGTTTTACATACTCACTCTGTCGGCGCAACGGTATTGAGCCGTCATTTAAAAGATGAAGCATCTCTAGTATTAACAGGCTATGAATTACAAAAAGCGCTGGCAGGACAAACGACACATGAAACATCGCTTATCATTCCAATATTTGAAAATAGTCAAGACATTACTTTACTCGCAAAAAAAACCACGACTTATCTTGAAAAAAACAAAATGGTGCCTGCATATATTATTCGCGGTCACGGTTTATATACCTGGGGCAAAGATATGAAAGAATGCCTTCGCCATATTGAAGCACTAGAGTTCTTGATTCAGTGTGAAATTGAACAAATTAAAATGACAAAAGGATAAACCGATGAGTACCTTAAGCATTTACAACGACAAAAACACCAATAGCCCAGAACAAACAATAGAAAACTATGCTGAAATTTCAAACATTTTGCATGATGCAGGTATTTGTTTTGAACGCTGGCCAGTTCGTGACTTAGCAGACAATGCATCAAATGAAGATATATTGGCAACCTACTCAGCTGAAATTGAGCACTTTTGTGAAGAAGAATGTCACTTCTCAACATCAGACGTCGTCTGTGTCACTCCTGATCACCCAGATAAAGATTCGCTTCGTCAAAAATTCTTAAACGAACATACACATGCCGAAGACGAGGTTCGATTTTTTGTTGCCGGACAAGGTATATTTTACCTCCATATAGACAGCAAGGTTTATGTGCTTTTATGCCAAGCGGGTGATTTAGTTAGCGTACCTGATGGCACGAAGCATTGGTTTGATATGGGCCCTACTCCAAGGTTTACCTGTATTCGTCTATTTTCAAACCCAGAAGGTTGGGTCGCAGATTTTACGGGCAATAATATCTCCGAAAAGCTACCGAGATTTGAATCTCTCGTAACGACAAACGTACACTAAGGCTTCCATATGATTTCCTTGATTGTCACTGACATAGAAGGCACGACCAGCTCAATTAACTTTGTTCATGAGGTGCTTTTTCCCTATGCGAGTAAACATCTGGAATCATTCGTATTACACAATCAAAAAGACCCTGAATTACGGAAGCAGCTAGATGAGACGGCGAACATTGCTGGCTTAGCTTCATCTGACACTTCAGCCATTATTACACAGCTATTACAATGGATCGCTGACGACCAAAAAATAACCCCTTTAAAAGCAATTCAAGGCATGGTTTGGCGGCAAGGTTATTCAAGTAACGATTTTAAAGGTCATATCTACGAAGATGCCTACGAAGCACTAAATACCTGGAAGAAGTCTGGCCTTAAACTTCATGTCTACTCGTCTGGTTCAGTCGCAGCTCAAAAACTTCTGTTTGGCCACACCAAGTTTGGTGATTTAAATACGCTATTTAGCGATAATTTTGACACTTTAATCGGCGGAAAAAAGGAAACAAGCTCTTATATAGCTATTATTGAGCAACTTAATGAGGCTGCACACAAAATACTGTTTCTGTCAGATATTATTGAAGAGCTTGATGCCGCAAAAGAAGCGGGCATGCAGACATATTGGCTAATTAGAGAGGGTGACCTTCCCCTTCAATCAAAACATAGAACCGCAAAGTCATTTAGTGATATAACTTTTGATTAAACTGAAGGGCTGATTACTTATTACTTATTACTTGAAAGTGAGAGTCTTTTATCTCTTTTAACAACACAAGAAAATGAGAACTTTAGTCAAGCCTATTAGTTTTTTGAGACCTCTGACACTACACTTTTTGTAATCCCCATGAAATCACTATTAATTACGATAAGAGTTGGGTTATGAGTGAACGTCCAGATGAAATTGACAAGTGTTGGTCCAGAAGCGAGCGATTCTTACACGTGAATGATACTTGCTGCTTCACACACGAGAGTTTACCGAAGAACGGCCATTCTCCTCAAAAATAGATGCTGAAATGGAGTTGATTTTATACATCCGCCACGCAAATGACTCCTTATATAAAAACAACCCTTAAATCTTAAAGTTTGTACTGTTCAATCGAGCTCATTAACGATGATTAACTCCCAACCTTGATATCCATTATTACGTAACGTACGTCATAATGGATATTAGTACGACCTCGGCTTAAATTTGAATCTAAAATATTTCTCCTTCGTGCTTGACCACCATTTACCAAGCTATTAAATTGTCTTCTCAACTCGACCATTTTGCGTGCCTATCGTCAGCATTCAACTATCACTTACATTAACGTTATTAGAGCACTCACATGAAATATATCGATACGCCTACATTTGGTGGCCCTGAAGTACTAATCTTATCCGAAGGCCAAATACCAGCGATTGCAGCAAATGAGATTTTGATTCATGTATCTGCCGCCGGCGTAAATCGACCGGATGTCATTCAGCGTTCAGGTAACTACCCTGCGCCCAAAGGCGCCTCACAGATACTGGGATTAGAAGTTGCAGGCAAAGTGAAGGCAGTCGGAAACGAAGTAAGCGCCTGGAAAATTGGAGACCGTGTATGCGCCTTAACCAATGGTGGTGGTTATGCAGAGTTTGTAGCCGTTCCAGAGGGCCAGTGCTTACCGATTCCTGAAGGTTTATCAATGGTCGAAGCGGCGGCATTGCCTGAAACTGCTTTTACAGTTTGGTCGAATGTCTTTAATCGGGCAGAACTTAAAACGGGAGAAAGCTTTTTGGTACATGGCGGCTCAAGTGGTATTGGCACTACAGCCATCCAATTCGCCCATGCAATGGGCGCCACTGTTTTCACCACAGCGGGAAGCCAAGAAAAATGTAATACCTGCCTCGCGCTAGGCGCTCAAAAGGCAATTAATTACCACGAGACTGATTTTTTAGAGGAACTGAAAGAGACAACGGATGGAAAAGGTGTGGATGTTATCCTAGATATGGTGGGAGGTGATTATATTCAAAAAAACTTGAAACTCGCCGCAGTGGAAGGACGCATTATTAATATCGCCTACCTTCAGGGCCCCGTAGCTACAGTAAACTTTTTGCCTATCATGCTTAAACGTTTAACAGTGAGTGGCTCCACCCTTCGCCCTCAATCATTAGAAGTAAAAGCACAAATTGCACAACAATTACTCACACATATATGGCCACTTTACGCTGACAAATCAATCAAACCAGTAATTGCTAAGGTTTTTCCTTTAAGCAAAGCATCTGATGCGCACTGTCTTATGGAAAGTAATGAACATATAGGAAAAATCGTTTTAGACCTCAGTTTATAAAACTATGAACCTAGCAACTGATAGCAGCGAGAAAGACAGCGTGGACCCAATTAAAATACCTGAATACTTTAATATTGGAGACGCCTGCACAAAACCTAGCGCCCCAGGCTTTTCAATGAGCCAAACCGCCGTCATTGTTGATCAGTCACTTCAACAAACACAAACGCTTAGCTATAAGTCGCTTTATGAGCAATCCAATCGCTTCGCTCATGCAATCAGCCATTTGGGTTTACAGAAATCGGATAGAGTCATGTTATGGCTGCCAAACTGCATTGAATTCCCCGTTGCATTTTTTGGCACCTTAAAGTTGGGGGCTATTGCGGTACCCACCTCAACCCTGTTAACAGGTGAAGAGCTTGACTTCTTATTAACAGATTCAGGGTCTCGAGTTTTGGTCACAACTCAGTATTTATGGCGGCGACTCGCCTCATTTCAATCTAAACTTGCCACTTTAGAGCATGTTATTTTGATTGATGATTTAAATACACCGACGTCAGATACTGAAAAAAATACTAAAACGTCAAGCAAGGCGTCACCGCCTCTGAGCTCTCATAAATTAAATACTCAAACCATTCCTTTCAGAAGTTTTATAGGCCAGCTACCTGTAATCTCAATCGATGTAAAAACTAAAGCGAATGACCCCGCTTATTTAGTTTACACGTCTGGCACAACCGGGTATCCAAAAGGTGTACTCCATGCTCACAGAGCCCTACTCGGCAGAACGCCTTCCGCTAAATATTGGTTTAATTATGAAAAGAACGACCGGATTTTACACTCAGGTAAGTTTAATTGGACCTATGTTTTAGGCACTGCCCTGATGGATCCGTTATTTTTAGGTAAAACGGTTGTCGTTTATGAAGGTGACAATAATGCTGAAACATGGCCGAAGCTGATATCAAAGCACCAATGTACTATTTTTATTGGCGTGCCTACAATTTACCGACAAATAATACAAAAAACAGCGTTCATAGGCAGTGATATCAACAGTTTAAAACACTGTATGTGTGCTGGGGAGCACTTGTCTGATGAAATGCTAAGTGCATGGAAGCAACGCTTTAAACTCAACATATATGAAGCCATAGGCATGTCGGAGTGCTCCTATTATTTATCACAACATATAGATCGTACTATTCGAGCAGGGTCTGCGGGCTTCCCACAACCCGGCCATCACATTGCATTATTAGACAAAAATATGCTGCCAGTGGAAGACGAACAAGAAGGTATGTTGTGTATTGGCTTAGATGACCCTGGTTTGTTTATTGAGTATTGGAAATTACCCGAAATAACACAGGCTTCCAGACAAGATAATTATTTTTTAACGGGTGATTATGCACGACGTGATAAAGACGGCTATTTCTGGTTTTTAGGCAGAAAAGACGACATTATTAATAGCTTTGGTTTTCGAATTTCGCCGCACGAAATAGAACGTGTGATTAAAACTCATCCTCAAGTGGCTGACTGTGTTGCCTTAGAAGAGTGCACCGAAAAAGATAAAAATTTGGTCGTCATTTACGTAATAACTAAAAACAACCAAGAAATTAAAGCGTCTGAGCTCATTATTTTTTCCACTGAGCATTTAGCAAAATATAAAATACCAAAAAAAGTTTATTTTACGCATAATTTCCCAAGAACGGCCAATGGAAAAATTATTAGAAAACAATTGTTAGCTGGGTATAAAGAATAATATTTCATTCAATACCCTCACTTCACTTCATCTTATTATGTTGCCATGCGGCCTAGATAGTACTTTTAAGCTACTCATAAAATAGTGCTTATACTCTAATTAAAAGAAATAAAGTGAACCACCTCACGCCAGAAATATTTTTATCCGTAAACACCTGTAAATTGTCAAAAACCAATACCCCATCAACCAACATCGGCATATAATTTACACCTACATTCAATATTAAAACCTTCCCATCAATACAGATGGACACGTATTCATGTGGTTGAGAAGAGCCAACATTAAATAAGCAGGTAAGCGATGAAAAACTCACAACATTCAATAGTGAAAGAAAACCTTTCTGGAAAAAATATTCTAATTACGGGCTGTACTGGTTTTTTAGGCAAAGTTTTGCTTGAAAAAATCATTAGATCTATCCCCGATGTCGCCAGCATTAATATTTTAATCAGAGCTAATACAAAATATAATACTGCACAAGAACGTTTTGAGAACGAAATACTTAGCTCCACAATATTTGACCACTTAAAAGAGATCGACGATGACGCCTTCAAGCATTTTTGTGAAACAAAATTAAATATCATTAGCGGCGAATTAACGCAAAAGCAATTTGGCTTAGATACTGATAACTTTGCATCACTGGCAAATAATATCGATATCATCGTAAATTCAGCAGCCAGCGTTAACTTTAGAGAAGCACTCGATAAAGCATTAAAAATAAACACACTCTGTTTACACAACATCATTGAACTTTCTAAAAAGGGGGGTGACACGCCTGTCGTACAAGTCTCAACCTGTTATGTGAATGGCTTCAACAAAGGTAACATCTATGAGGATACTTCAGCCCCATCAGGTCGAGATTACTCACGAAAAGATCGAATTCCTAGAAATGAGAAAGGCCTTTACCAAGTTGAACCGCTAATTTCGAGACTAAAAGATAAAATTTCTAGCGCGTGCTTACCGTCCGACAGCAAGGACACTCAAATAAAGTCTTTAGTCGATTTAGGTATTGCGCAAGCGAAACATTATGGCTGGAATGATACCTACACCTTTACAAAATGGATGGGCGAACAGCTACTAATTGAAAAATTAGACACCAAATCACTGGCGATTGTTCGTCCTGCCATTATTGAAAGCACGCTCCAAGGACCTGTTCCAGGTTGGATAGAAGGTATAAAAGTCGCCGATGCGATAGTATTTGCTTATGCGCGAGGAAAAATCGCTTACTTCCCGGCCAATGATAATGCAGTTATGGATATCATTCCCGCCGACCTTGTGGCAAACAGTATCATTCTTGCCATGACCAAAGTGTTTGTGTCGCCGAATGAAACGAACATCTACCAATCCTGTAGTAGTGGGTCTAACCCTGCGATTATCGGAGAACTAAAAGAAGCCATGGTTAAAGAAGCACAATCAAACTATCGTGCTTACCCAAAGCTATTTAAGAATAAGAAGCCAGCGAAAGAGTTTACCTTTGTTTCAAAGTCTGTTTTTGAAACCACCATTAAAGCGCTAAAAATGCCTTTGGGTTTATTACATGACGTAAGGTCTTTACTAGGTCAGGCAGATAGTAATGACAAAATGCTTAAAAATATTGATACGGCATTAACCTTATCAACGACTTTTGCTTTTTATGGCTTTCCAAAATACCGCTTTCATAATGGCAAACTAATGGCGCTCGCAGAAGAACTAGGCGAAAAGAAGGACGGTGAATTTCCGGTAGATGCGAAATTAATAAAATGGAAAAAGTATTTTGGTGAAACACATCTAGCAGGGCTAGAAAAGTATGCGCTTAAAGAGTCTAAAGTGGCGATACCAAGCGCGCCAAAAGTAAAAAAAGCAGATAAGGCTTAAGCAATACTTTCGAACTACGACTAAAAACAGCCGTAGTTCGAACCGTTTCAACATTGAATTTAAAAGCTCATTAAATTTTCAGTATTAGTGCGAATATTTTACTTCTTACGACGCTAATATTTTTTCAATATCTGCCGTCATTTCTTTAGGCTCTAAGTTAGGCGCATAGCGTTTAAGTACCTTACCTTCTTTATCGACCAAAAATTTTGTAAAGTTCCACTTTATTTTTTCAGACCCCAACAAACCTTTGGCTTCAGACTTTAAATACTGATAAAGCGGATGCGTATTTTCACCATTGACTTCGATTTTAGAAAACATCGGAAAAGTGACACCGTAATTTAGCGTACAAAACTCGCTAATTTCACTTTCGCTTGCTGGGTCTTGCTTTAAAAACTGATTACAGGGAAAGCCTAAAACTTCGAGACCTTGGTCATTATATTTTTCATATAATCCTTCCAAACCTTTAAATTGAGAGGTAAATCCGCATTTACTTGCCGTATTTACAATCAGCATCGCTTTCCCTTTATAGTCCTCAAGCTCAGTTTCTTCACCTTTAATTGATTTAACCTTAATTCCGTAGATAGCGCTCATTGTTTTCCCTCTTATTTGAATTTACTTAATCATTACTCATTACAAGCAAATGCTTAGACATACCCTATATTAAAACACTTTTAAGTACGACAAAGATAAAATTCCAGAAGTAGTTTTAACACAACTAATTATATTTGAATCCTAGGTTATACTGAAGGCATGTATCACTTTGAACACTAGGAAGCTTACTTGCAAACCTCGCCTGAAACATCATCTTTATTCAATTATTATAATTTTTATAAAGTCATTATTGGCATTCTTTTATTGGGAGTTTCCTTCTCTCAAGCGGAATTATTAAATTCGTTTCGATTCGCCGAAACTTTTCAAATATTAACCTTGAGTTACTTATTTCTCAATATTACGACACTCGTTTTTTTCCGCTTTATATTATCGGGTAGCGCACGTCAGGTTTTCGCCGTTATTACGTTAGATATATTTGCTTTACATGCTTTATTTTATACCGGCATAGGTATTTCAGGCGGCCTCATTAACTTATTAGTGATCACCGTTGCGGCCGGAAACATCATCATACGCGGTCGTATCGGTTTATCGTTTGCGGCATCGGCCAGTTTGCTATCAATGGGTATTGAAACCGAACGACTACTCACAGGTATAGACAATATTAGTGACCTGGCTCGCTCAGGACTAATGGGTTGTGTGTATTTTGCAACCGCTTATATGCTTCAGTTCTTTGCCACTCGCATCACTCAAAGTGAATCGCTCGCAAAGCAACGTGAGCAAGATATTATTGAACTTGAAAAGCTAAATCATCATATTATACAAAGTATGCGCACAGGCATTATTGTTTGTGATGATCATTTTAAAATCATACTCATTAATCAATCGTGTAAAGACTTAATTAATATCGATGCTAACGACCACCTGCCTTCATTTATCATTGATCGAATTCAATTATGGCAACAAGACCCTAGTGAACGCACAACCCCCTTCAAGGCTTCTGCCGAAAAACCATTAGTTCAAGCCAATTTTTCTCATTTACAAAAAAATAAAACGACTGATATTCTTATTTTTATAGACGACACTCGCCTGATGACACAACAAGCTCAGCAACTGAAACTAGCCTCTTTAGGCCGACTTACCGCAAGCATCGCACACGAAGTCCGCAACCCCTTAGGAGCGATTAGCCATGCGAGTCAACTGCTAGCCGAATCAGATAACTTAGATTTCGCAGATAAAAAAATGACTGACATAATCCAAAGGCACTCTAAACGCGTTAATTTAATTATCGAAAACACCTTGCAACTAAGTCGTCGTTCTGAGCCTGAAGCAGTCGAAATACAATTAAAAGAATGGCTTACCAGCATCATTTCTGAATACATAAATCAAAGAGAAGGTTTGGTGAAAATAAACCTAGGGATTGACTCGCCACTTGAGACTGCCCGCTTTGATCCAGGACAAATTGAACAGGTACTCATTAATCTTATTGATAATGGGGTTCGGCATGGCACACAAGAAAACCCTAACGCAGTGTTAAAGGTTACACTTGGTGTACTTTCGGCAGGTAAACAAGCGTACATTGATATTATTGATCAAGGCGCAGGTATTTCAGAAGAAAATACACAGCATTTATTCGAACCTTTTTTTACGACTGAAAGCCAGGGAACAGGCCTTGGGCTTTATCTTTCAAGAGAAATGTGCGAAGCCAGTCAAGCCCAGCTAGACTATATTAATACAGATGAGCCTGGTGCGTGCTTTCGTTTAATGTTTGCACACCGTAAACGTATTATTTAAATGTTTAACAGCAGGCAAACTAAACAAATTTACTCGTTAATAACTGGCTATTTATAACCTTATGATCACGCAACACGCACTTATCATTGATGACGAACCTGACATTAGAGAACTTCTAGAAATCACCCTTATTAGAATGGGAATTAATACAAGTAGTGCAGCATCGGTAGCAGAAGCAAAGCTTCAGTTAGCCAATCAAAATTTTCAACTTTGCTTAACGGATATGAATTTACCTGATGGCAATGGCATCGACTTAGTTGCTTTTATGCAACAAAACTACCCTAAAATCCCAGTAGCCATGATTACCGCATACGGCAGCGTCGAAACAGCGATTGGCGCCTTAAAAGCAGGTGCCTTTGATTTTGTTTCAAAACCGGTCGACTTAACCCATTTACGTAATTTAGTTAGCACAGCACTTAGACTGTCAGAAAATGAAACAATAAATAGCACCGCTAAAAGAGAAAATGATCAGCTCATTCAAGGCAATACCACAGAAATAAGGCAACTTAATAAACAAATTTTAAAGCTCGCACGAAGCCAGGCGCCTATTTATATCTCCGGCGAATCTGGTAGCGGTAAAGAACTTGTTGCAAAGACCATCCACCAGCAAAGTCCTCGTGGCCCTAGTGGGCCTTTTATACCGGTGAACTGTGGAGCGATACCAAGTGAACTGGTTGAAAGTGAATTTTTTGGTCATAAAAAAGGGAGTTTTAGCGGAGCCATTGAAGACAAACCAGGTTTATTTCGTGCTGCTCATGGCGGCACGCTATTTCTAGATGAAGTGGCTGACTTACCCCTTAAGATGCAAGTCAAACTATTACGAGCAATTCAAGAGAAGCATATTCGCCCTGTCGGAGAGCAAAAAGAAGTATCTATTGATGTTCGAATTTTAAGCGCAACTCACAAAGATCTCGCTCAACTCGTCGCCGAAGGTACCTTTCGTCAGGATCTATTTTATCGTATCAATGTCATTAAACTAGATGTACCGCCGTTAAGAGAGCATGCAGGAGACATTCCCCTATTAGCCAATTACTTTCTTGAGAACATATCAAAAGAATGTAACATTACCGGCGCACGGTTTGATCAAAGCGCTCTTGATGCTTTATCTGGCTATCATTTCCCTGGCAACGTACGTGAACTTGAGAATATTATTGAATGTGCATTTACATTATGTGAAAACGACATCATTCAAGTCGATGACTTAAATCTAGATGACGACCCTGAGTATAATAATGAAAAAACTGTGCTTTCTCGTATCGCACAAGAACAGTTCAAGTCTGATGAACACACCCAATCAGAAAAAAATACCCAAAGCACACTTTCACTCTCTCCTCGTTTACCCGAACAATCCCTTGAGGACTACCTTGAAAGTATAGAGCGACAGGAAATTGAACAAGCGCTGAACCAAACAAAATGGAACCGCACTGCCGCAGCAAAAGTACTTGGTATTAGTTTTCGAGCTTTACGCTATCGTTTAAAAAAGCTTGAAATGGATTAAGTAATATCAACTCGAAATTTTAATTTTATTAAGCTGTCGCCTATAACTAGTAGGACTTAGCCCGTACCAGCTTTTGAAAGCACGACAAAAATTTGCAGATTCTTGATAACCAAGCAATTCTGAGACATCAGCAACTGAATACCTTGCTTCACTAAGGAGACGAGCGGAGATCATTGAACGCTCTTTTTCAAGGATCAATTTGTAGGAAGTACTGAAATGCTTCAATTTCCTGTTGAGCGTTCTGTCTGATACATTCAACAACTGACTAATTTGAGATAAGTTAGGCGGCGGACTTGCTTGCAAGTTCTCGTTTATACCTTGTTCAAAAAACTTATTTATCACACTTCTTACTGCTAGATCGGGTCGATTATCTAAATTACGCTCATTGAGTAATTGTTGGCACTTTCGCAGATTAAATTCAAACGAGTCCTTGTCACACAATGGCGAACGCGCAAACCAAATATGTTTAGGAATCGTTAGCTTATTACAGTCTGCCTCGAAAATAAGCTTGGAGTCATACGCCTCGACCATTAACTGCTGAATGCTAAAACTTGCAGACCGTTCAAAATAAAGCTCGGTACTCCCTTTTGGCTGCTTTCCCAAAATCAAAGTAGTTAACACCTCGAAAGCACGCATAAACGACTCAAAGAAAACTTCCTTTAGTTCAGACGACCCGGTGGTGTCATAAACAATCAGTTCAAATGTTTCATCCCGTTCAATAATGTTTCCAGTATAGGTATCAAAGCGAACCTGCCCCCACTCTAAGAACGTCGATAACGCTTTTCCAAGAGTGGGCGCACTAATCGCCGCATACCCAACAGGCCCATGGCTATTGATTCCCAAATACTCACCCAGCATTGTTGGCCACAAAGGCGTATGACTATAACGCTTTAAATTTCGTATTAATTTAATCACGGTTTGTAGTTCAATACTGTCACCCTGCTCCATCGATTCAGCAGTCACCCCTGTACCTTTAAACACTTGATCTACAGGTGCAAAATCAAGATTTAAGGCGAGAAACACATACGCTTTATTAATTTTCTGTGAATGCAACATGGTTTAAACCGACTTATATGGCATTTAATGATAACAAAACTGTCAATTAAAGAAAAACACTCTTTTATAGAACTAAGTTAGAGTAACACTACAAACTTGGAGACAAATACAATGCAAGCATCAAATTTAACTTACGACACCGACGATAGCGCTAAATGGCAAAATTCAGTGCCCGATATTGCTTGGGGTACATTACTTTTATTATTGGGGATCATCCTCGGTTATGTACTCACTATTTCTTATACATTAAGCGGTTATATTCCTTACCCTGTCGCCACGCTCATATGCTCGTACTTAGCGTTTGCAAGCTTTACAGTGATGCATGATGCGGGACATGGCAGTATTTTTAAAATGGGTTCAGCACTTAAACCGCTAGAAAGTTTCATTGGCTGGATTGGATCGATACCGATGATAATTGTGCCTTATCGGATTTTTCAAAAAATTCATGACCGTCACCATTCTTTTACCAATGACCCAGAACGCGACCCTGATTATATTGGTGAACACAGCTCATGGTTTGGACTTCTACTCGGCCTTTACTACACGCCCATCAAGTACCATATCATGTCGCTCACATCACTGAGACATATCAAGGTAATTAGAGATACCTACGCTAGTTCAATGGCTTATATTGTTGTTGTGTATGGTTCACTTATTGCGTTTGCCTTAAATGGTTATGCCCTGGAGGTCGTTTGTTTTGCGCTCATCCCTGTTGGCATCGCATTATTTTTCCTCGTGATGTTTTTTGATTATGTACCCCATCACCCGCATAAATCATTAGGCCGTTTTCAGAATACGCGTATATTTGAAGGTCGTATTTTTAATTGTGTATTACTTGGACAAAACTATCATCTTATCCATCATCTGTATCCTCGACTGCCTTGGTACACCTATCAGAACGTATATGCCGAGATATTACCGCTACTAGAACATAATGGTGCCCCGATCGAAAAAATTGGCTCAAGCAAACTTCCTGGCTTAATGACTTCTCCCAACGCAAACAATCTGCAACAAGATGCGGGCTTAGTTCATCGTTTGATGAAGGTATCGCATATAAAACAGCTGACAGCCGATGCGGTTGCCGTGAATTTTGAACTCCCTTCTGGCGAAAGTTTGCGTTATAAGTCAGGTCAATATATTACCGTTAGCAAATGGCTTAATAATGATCAGCAAACGCGTTGTTACTCTTTATGTAGTGCACCAGAAAATGGACAACTTAAAATCGCAGTCCGAGAAACATCAAATGGCTTAGTTTCAGGCTATATGAATCAACATTTACAGCTTGGCGATGAATTAATTGTTCAAGGCCCATTTGGTGACTTTATTTATCCACCAACGCATGAAAAACAAATTGATGATTTAGTCTTGATTTCAGGAGGTAGTGGTATAACACCAGTACTTTCAATTCTCGAAACGGCTTTAAACAAACAAAGTGTGAACAACATCTATTTAATTTACGCGTGTCGTGATATCCCTAGCATCATGTTTTTTGCGCATTTAAAGCAACTCCAAGCAGATCATCCAAAGCGTTTTCACCTTCATTACGTCATTGCAGACGCAGTTGAACCCTCGCTAGGAAAGTCTCGTCGTTTGGATGAAGCTATGTTGGTATCTTTACTTCCTTGGCTCTCTACTGATTCATGTTCAGGTGTATCTGAGCCTGCATCTACACAGGCAAAGTCTCGACCTGAAAATATTGAATATTATGTATGTGGCCCCGAAGGCCTAAAAAATACAGTCATAAAAAGCTTAAAAAGCTGCTTAGTCGACGCCAGTCGTGTTCATATTGAAGAATTTGTATCAACTATCACCAAGCCCATCGGTGAATTACACACAGTCGAAATAGCCTTGGCAGGCGGACAGCAATACGCACTAACTGTGGCTTCTAACCAAACGGTTCTGGAAGTAGCAAAAGCAGAAGGCGTAATGCTCCCTCACGCCTGTGGAAATGGCACCTGCGGCTCATGTAAACTTAAAGTAGAGCGTGGTGAGGTCGCAACTATAGCTGATTCAGTACCTGGAATTATGGCGAGTGAAAAAGCGGCAGGCTACACACTAGCTTGCCAGTGCAAGCCATTGGGTAGTATCCAATTGGCCGAGAAATTGAACTAGTGCTAATGCTTGCGTTAAGCGGCTAAGCTCTACTCATCAGGCGAGTGAACGAAGTGAATCCCCAAGCAACTGTTGGCCGCAACAGCCCCATAAAAAAAGCCTGTCGCTTAGAACAGGCTTTTTTATAAACAAAATGTACTCTTAGGTTACCAACAATCTCCTCCGCCGGTAGATCCCTTTTGTCCAATATGGTTTAGCGTCAACGTGGCGCATTGAGTGTCAGCAGTCTGCAGACCTGTTGCTGTGGCCGTTAAGATAAAGCAATTAAAAGGCGCTACGCCGCCAGTTGAGCAACCTGATACACCGATTGTATTGTCAACGGAAATAACATAATGCCCTTCGGGCGAACTTATACCATCGTTATTAATAACCAGTTTACTGCGGTCAGCATTCATAGCATAAGAACTCCCTTCCGAATAGAGTCGTTCTTGGCGAGTAGCCGCTTCTACTAATGCAATCTTAGCGTCGGCACGCCGAGATTTTTTGACACTATTTTGGTACGACGGATATGAGACCGCAGCAATAATACCAATAATGGCAACCACAATCATCAGTTCGATTAGGGTAAAGCCTGACGTACGTGAAAGTACTCCAGATCTATTATTTAATTTTGACATTATAGATCCACTCCATCCATATCAATTTCTCTCCAAGATTCTCGACCACCTTTAGAACCTGGTAGCTTACCATCAATTTTATATGGTACACCGTCACCTTTCTGAACAACCATGGTAAATCCACCATCCGAGCTATTGGCAATGATGGTTGGGGTTGACGCAAGCCCTTGACCTAGCTCTAAACCTGAAAGCACCAGTTCGCCATCATTTTTGGTTATGGTAGCGTCAATGCCGATAACATCGTAAGGCGTTGCTGTGCCTGTTTTGTAATAAACAACATGCAGTTCACTGTCACCTTCAGGATAACAAGCCAGACCAGATGGTAAATACTCGGTATAAAATAATAACGAGCTAAAACGCGTAGAAGCATTAACATTTCGACCGCTAGGTCTATCTGCCCCGTTGTAAGCTAAGCTGTGAAACCAACCAGATTTCTCGGCAGAAATTGCAGCTTCAAACTGGCTGAAATTAGCGATATCTGTGCCACCAGGAATTTGAAAGGTACTACCACTTCTATCAACTTCACCATTGGTAAATACACGGACATTGGTCACATCTTCCAATGTATTAGCATTCACTGTCGCAAGTGTTTCTACATTATTGCTATCGACAGGTTCCATCACGCCATAATAAAGCTGTTGCTTATCACTAATATTGTCTGCGGCAACTAATAGACGACCCGTACCACCATACACCCAATGTCGCCCATTATTATCTTGAGCAGTAACCGGTGCCCCTAACATGGTCCGCTCAGAATTCATTAATGTGCCGGCTGAAGCAGATGACAGCCAGGTATCTTCATTGAAGTTCAGCACATCATTACTACTTAAACGTACTCTTGCTATTCGACCA
This sequence comes from Oleiphilaceae bacterium, assembly GCA_047628385.1. GTDB lineage: Bacteria > Pseudomonadota > Gammaproteobacteria > Pseudomonadales > Oleiphilaceae > PZPK01. The sequence goes on along the minus strand of JBLHVH010000047.1, from coordinate 1,558 downwards.
GTTTCAGTTGTGGCTGATACAGAGTCTGGCTCGTCAAGCCCACTGTTAACACCAAAATAAAGCGTGTCATCAACATAATCTGAGTTCCAGTCAACCGTACTAATATCTCCGACATAACTATTCGTATCACCCAGATCTAAAGGTGCATAACCACTGACTAACGACAATGTTTCGAGGTCATAAAGAAATAGCTTAGCGGTTGAAGTGCTCGTTGCGGTATCCAGAACATTTGGCCCAGAACCAAAAGCAAGCAACCAACGCTCCGCTGAGGGTGTAGTGAAAAAACCGTTAGAAGCTGGGAGTCTAGCTTTAACTAACGCGGGTTTACTGGTTGTGAAACCTAGGTCTGGATTACTAATCTCGGCCATTAAAACAGGGGCGGCTTCAGGGTTAGTAATATCAAATATAGAAATCGACGACCGGAGTACTTCATCATTAACACCATCACCATCGGTATCTACAGAGAACTCACCTCCACCAAATCGCATGGGTACGACTAATATTGTTCCCCAACCATTAGGGTGAGTATCATCGGCAGTAAAAATATTAACATCATAAGACGCTGGTTCACCATCAACATAGTAGGTATGACTGTACGAACTTGATGTTAACCATTGTAAATGGGGCAGCACCGCTTTAGGTACGTAAGCCCATAACTCGGAGCCCAATGGGTGAGACGTTACGCTACTTGAACCACTATTAGTAGCAAAGGCATTATCAGTATCAAACTCTTTTTCTGCGTCATTCCAGAAGCCAGAATTGAAAGCATGTAGCATGCCATCATTACCGCCAACATACACCATATGACGACGGTTATAGTATTTGTCTACATACGCGGCATATGTTTTATCGCCCTTCACAACATCATAACGAGCAGCAGGAGAAGCAACAACAACTGGAGTTGAGTGAATAATATCACCTAAGCGCCAGGTTTGTGGATTTTCGTCTCCGTCATTTGTCCAATCAAATTGGCGAGCACGGTAACCACTAATGTCTTCACCACGAATCCAGCGTACCGTTTTATCTGCTTCGATACCCGGCAATCCCATGTAAGCGTAGTATTCAACAGGTGACAATGCATTTATAGTTGCTTGAAGTGCCGCTTCAGCAGCCGCAAGGGCTGCTTTATCGGCGATAAAATCGGCCTGCTTTGGATTGAAGTCTGCCAAGAATGTTTCAAAGTTTGTCGTGGCCACATCTATCTCATAAATAAGATTCCAATAATTATCTTCTGCTGTATTCCCATCTCCATCTTCTACGACATACCATGCTTGCCAATGCGGTTGTGCGTCATCAACGGCATTATCCCTTACGGTCGTGGCTGCGATTAATGCCGCATCGGCGGCGTCAGACACGGTCGTGGCCGCCGTCAATGCGCTATTTGCAGTGTTAGAAGCGTTAGTCGTCGTCGTCAAGTTACCATCCGCAGTGGTTGACGCCGTCGTGGCCGCCGTCAATGCGCTATTGGCAGTGTTAGAGGCGTTAGTCGCCGTTGTCAAGTTGCCATCCGCGGTGGTTGACGCCGTCGTGGCCGCCGTCAATGCGCTATTGGCAGTGT
>JBLHVH010000046.1:0-18578 GCA_047628385.1 Oleiphilaceae bacterium | reverse complement strand
ATTGATGACTATAAGTCTTTCCTTGAATTTCTATTTTAGCTGCCAAATCAGTTAAGACTAATGTTTGGTATCGACCATATCTAATTAGCGCTTGTTTAAGCGTACTGCATGATGTTAGTAAATTTCCAACTAAGCCAAAATCTTCCGGTTTTGCCATCGCCCCAATGCGCAGCCCTAATGCTGTTAGCGGAGTTAACTTAGTAATTGTGAAAATGTCTGCGTGTCGACGCGTTGTCCTTTAGATAGTTCATGAAGTGTTTTTCTTAAGCTTTTTGCTTCTAATGTTTGCTCATCTATGTATCGCGTTAAAATATTAAGGAAGCTAATGGGAACATAGGCTTTGTATTGAGTCATCTATTTCTAAATAAGTGCGATTATTTTGATGAGATTAACATGTTGGCACGTTATGTCAATAGACGGTGAAATTGTCAATATTTACATAACAATAGCGCTTAAAATAATATTCTTTTATCAATAGCATCTGGAAATTATTATGGCATATGTTGTAACTCAAGCATGTATAGGAAATAAGCATACCGATTGCGTAGACGTTTGTCCTGTTGATGCATTTAGGGAAGGTCCTGAAATGCTCTACATTGACCCTAATGTATGTATTGATTGCAATGCTTGTATCACAGCATGTCCAGAACGTGCCATTTACTCAGAAAGTTCTGTTCCTAGTTTAATGCAAGACTTTATTGCATTAAATGCCGAAAAATCTCAAATATATCCTGTGATAACACAAAGTATTGGCCATGATGTTGCGGCATCTCCTATGGCTAGTTTTTCAGGACACTTCGCAGTAATAGGCTCTGGCCCTTCAGGTTTTTATACCGCTGAAGAAATATTAAAACAAATGCCATTAGCTAACGTTGATATGTTTGAGCGCCTACCTACACCTTTTGGTCTTGTTCGTTATGGCGTAGCTCCAGATCATCCTCGCATAAAATCAGTATCATCTAGCTTTGATCGTATTGCAGAAAACGAACGTTTTCGTTTTTTTGGCAATGTTGAATTAGGCCGTGATATTCAACGAACTGACTTACTTGAGCAATATGATGGGGTTGTTTATGCAACGGGAGGATCTAAAAGTCGAGCTTTATCAATTCCGGGGGCTGAGTTACCTAATATTTTTGGCTCTTCAACCTTCGTTGGTTGGTATAACGGTCACCCTGATCAAAGTAAACTTTCTGTAGACTTGTCATTACAAACCGCTGTTGTTATTGGTATGGGGAATGTGGCATTAGATATTGCTCGAATGTTGGTATTATCACCTGAGCAACTTGAAAAAACAGATGTCGCTGATGAAGCGTTAAGTGCCTTTAAACAAAGCTCAGTACAAGAGGTAATTTTAATTGCTCGTCGAGGTATTGCTCAAGCGGCCTTCACGCCAAAAGAATTAGAACAATTAATGGGACTTGATGATGTCGACTTAATTATTGATCCAAATGATTTAGCGTTAGATCTACAAACAATTGAGCAAACAGAATTACCTGAGTTTAGTGAAGTAAAACAAAATATTTACTTGCTTAAAGAAATTTCACAACGCCAACAGGCTGATAATATTCAAGATAATAAAAAACGTATCCGCTTTATGTTTTGCCATAGTCCAGACTATATTGATAATGATGTAAATGGGCACAAAACATTACATCTTACGCGTAATGAAATCATTCGAGATGATGCTGGTCGTATTTCTATTAAAACAACTCATGAAAAATCACTTATAAATGCAAACCTCATCGTACATGCTATTGGCTATCAAGGCGATGCGATTGAAAACGTAGCTTTTGATGAACAACGTGGCGTTATTCTTAATCAACAAGGTCGAGTAGATATTGTCAATCATAATTCAAAAGATAATTCCGAAGGGAGTGTTTTAAACCAAGAGTATACAGCAGGGTGGATAAAACGCGGCGCTAGTGGTGTAATTGGCAGTAATAAGCATTGCGCTCATGATACTGTTAATCAATTGATCACCGATTTAGTTAATGCAAATACAGTAACTACGAAATTAATTAGTCAAGATATGACTGACTTACTTGATAAGCGAAACGTTGAATATATTAGTTTTAGCGATTGGCAGTTACTTGATCAACATGAACAAGTACAAGGGGATTTAGTCGGTCGTCCTCGTCGTAAAGTCACTAACATCACCACAATGTTACACATTATCCGAGACGCTCGTGTAGCTAATTTAGCAAAAGAACAAGAAAGAACAAATCTGCCAGTTAAAACGCATCTACGAAACTGTACCTTGTGTGAAGCAATGTGTGGTGTGCAAATAAAATATCAAGGTGATGAAATTTTATCAATTGCTGGTGATAAACATGACCCTCACAGCGGAGGACATATTTGTCCTAAAGGATATTCATTACAAGACTTACATAATGATCCAGATCGTTTGAAAACACCAATGCAAAAGGTGGATGGTCAATGGCTACCCATCAGTTGGGATGATGCACTAGATCGTGTCAGTAATGAAATTGTTAATATCCAAAGCAAATATGGTGATGACGCAATATCAGGATACATTGGGAATCCTGCTTCTCATAGTTTTGGTATACTAATGGCGGTCGGTAAATTTCGTAAAGCATTAGGTTCTAAAAACATGCATTCGGGTGGTTCTTTAGATCAAATGCCACACCAACTGATGTCTTATTTAATGTTTGGACATGGGCAACTGTTCACTATTCCTGATATAGATCGCACTGACTATATGTTAATGCTTGGCGCAAATCCTGCAGCTTCAAATGGTAGTTTAATGTCCGCAGGAGATGTTCTTAAGCGTTTAGAAAGCATTAAAGAGCGTGGTGGAAAATTCATCTTAGTCGACCCACGCAGAACTGAGTCAGCACGTTATGCATCAGAGCACCTTTTTATCAAACCAGGCACCGACCCGTTATTTATTTATGGTCTTATTCAATATATTATTCAGCAAGCATTGTATGAACCAGCGCACTTAACACAAATGTTAGACGGCTTCGATCAACTACTTGGTATGTTTGATCAATTTTCTCTTGCAGAAATAAGTGATGTTTGTGGTATATCAGAAGATAATATTAAACGTATAGCTACCGATTTTGCAGCCGCCGAAGGTGCCATTTGTTATGGAAGAATGGGATTATCAACACAAAATTTTTCAGCCTTAAATCATTGGCTGGTTAATATTTTAAACATTATTACGGGTAATTTAGATCGAAAAGGCGGCATGATGTTTACTAAACCTGCTGTTGATACAGGCATTCAAGCCTCTACCGCAGGTAGTTTTGCTAAATTTCATAGTCGTGTTAGAGGCTTACCTGAATTTAGTCGAGAATTGCCAACAGCTATACTCGCGGAAGAAATGCTAACGCCAGGTGAAGGACAAGTAAAAGGGTTTATTTGTATAGCCGGAAACCCCGTTTTATCAGTGCCTAACGGTCGTCAACTTGATGAAGCACTTAACAACTTAGACTTTATGGTCTCGGTAGATTTTTTTCTAAATGAAACATCACGTCATGCTGATATTATTTTACCGCCAACAGGACCTTTAGAGCATGAGCATTTTGATATAGTCTTTAACTTATTAGCGGTACGCAATGTCGCAAAATATTCGGAAGCATTATTTGAACATAGAAATGATACCCGCTCTGACTTTGATATTATGTTTGGTTTAACACAACGTATTAATCAGTTAAAACACGGCATTATTAACATCAAAAAACAACCTGAAATGACTATGGAACAAATTCTAGATTACAGTTTGAGAAGTGGTCCATATGGAAAGTCTTTTATTTCTTATGAATCAGGAAAAGAAATTTCACATGATTATGGTTTAAGTTTAGACGTATTGAAACAATACCCGCACGGATTAGACCTAGGGCCTTTAAAACCATGCTTACCAAATCACTTATTTACTAAAGATAAACTTATTCGTTTATTACCTGACCCTATACTAGATGACCTTCAGAGAATGAAGGCACAATTTTCAAGTAAAACAGCCACATCATTGATGATGATAAGCCGTAGAGATTTACGTACAAATAATTCATGGATGCACAACAGCCAACGTTTAATTAAAGGCAAAGATCGCTGTGCTTTGTTAATTCACCCTGAAGATGCAAAAGAAAAAGGTGTTGTCGACAGAGGTCAAGCGTACTTGAAATCACGAGTTGGGGAATTGAAAGTCGATGTACTTATTACAGAAGACGTTATGCGAGGTGTTGTTTGTTTACCGCATGGTTGGGGTCATGATAGAGAAGGTATTGCTCTGCGTGTAGCGCAAACTAATCCAGGCGTCAGTATGAATGACTTAACAGATGATCAACGGGTTGATAGCATGTCAGGAAATGCAATATTCAATGGCATACCTGTCGAAATAGCACCTTGTTAAAAATCATTTTTTGATTCAATTCAGTAATGAGCTAAAGCTAATGCCAGCTTTCAGCTCAATACGTCTGTGGAATTTTGATTATCATAAATGAGAACACCATCAACAGAATGAGCTTTCGTTTAATTTTTAACGTGGGTGTTAATAGCCCGTTATCTATATCCCATACGTCAGAACAAACGACTATATAATCTAATCTTTGGTGACTTTCCAATTTATTATTTACATCTATCAATATGTTTTTTAATTTTTCAGCGGCCTCAGTATTTGCTTTTGAAATTAAACTGTTTAGCACCACGATTGCTATAGGTTGCTGTACTGTAATGGTGTTCTTTATTATTTGTGGCGAGCGGTAGCTCAAGATGGTGATGAGATTGATATTTTAGTTCAAAAGCGTAAAGATAAAAAGGCAGCTGTGCGCTTCTTTAAAAAGTTGTTAAAGGCCCAGCAAGTCGCACCACCTAGGGTTGTTACCGATAAACTACGCAGTTACTCTGCAGCCCAAAGAGATTTAATTCCAAGTGTTGAACACTCTACTATGCAATATGAAAATAATCGATGTGAGTTATCACATCAGCCTACTCGTCAACAAGAAAAGCAGATGCGTAAATTCAAATCACTTGGACAAGCTCAACGGTTTTTGAGTTGCCATGCAGTGGTGCATAAGTTGACAATACCATTGGTTGTACGATACTTCCCTGACTTACAGCAAGCTTAGCCGAGCAAGATAAGTACTTACCCAACTATGTGGAACGTGAGTTTGGTGAGTTTCTGCGCAGCGGTCGACTTGAGTACGGTTTTTTACAAGTCGTTTGCGATGATTGTAAACATGAGAAACTAGTTGCCTTTAGCTGCAAGCCAGGAGGATTTTGCCCCAGCTATGGGGCCAGACGAATGGCTGAAAGTGTAGCGTTGTTGGTCGATGATATATTACGCCAGTAACCGAGTTAGGCGCACTCAGTGCGCCAATGGATGATTAGTTTACCCATCACACTTCGATTGCTGTTGGCATGTTTAGTTGAAGATATTACCAAGGATGATAAAGGCGGTGGCTTTTTTGACGCCCACGAGTATATTTGTCAGCAAAATTATTGACCGATTAGAGCAACAAGCGGGCTTAAGTTTTACTGAAGAATAATAAGCTGGGGCAATCAAAAATAGAATATTGTATACAATGTTTTCAATAGTCTGATTAGCCCCTAGTCATTACACCTTTATACTAGTCTTTACTCGCACTTCTTATTCTCAAGTAATCGTTTGGTAGCCTCCAGATATTTTTCACCAGAAGCGTGTATCGTTTTTTGATCGAGTCTTTCCGATGCTTTATGTACGTCTTCTAAATTTTGTGAAACGTTCTCTAATGATACTTTTATAAAGTTAATAGCATTTTCAAGGGTGTAAGTTAATTCATGTATCTTGAGCATGTCCAGACTTGTTAATACTGGCTTATTTGTAATGGTTATCATTTTTTCGTTATAACGTTCAATATTACAAAATGCTGTTTTAAAATCAGTAGACTCAATAGAAGGAAAGTGGTTATATTTTTCATCGGCTATTGCAGTGCTGCTGAGTGTGACTAAAGCCATCGAAGTTATCATTATTAGTTTGTACATAATCTGCTCTTTTAATTTTGTTTGGTTTAAAATTGGCTACTTACTTGCACTAGGACTGTCCGTGGTTTACCTGGAAAGTGTCCTCCCCGTTCATTAAAACCACTAGATGCATATTCTTTATCAAAGATGTTTTGTAAATTTAACTGAATATCAAATTGTTTATAGGTCGTTCGCCAACTGGCATCCCATACCGTATATGGCTTGACATCTTGGCCGCTAAAACTAATTCGTTCACTGACATAGTCGACGCCTAGAGCAAAGGCTGAAGCTATTGAAGGAAAGTCGTAACGAGTCCATATCCCAAGCGTATGGTCGGGTGCATTTACAAACTCAGTACCCACCGCATTGCTAATAGAGTTTGGCGCGCCACCCGTTATTTTTGCGTCGTTATATGCGTAACTAAAAGTACCGGTCCATACGTCTGTAATATCACCGACCACATCAAACTCTACCCCCATACTGGTGACCTCTCCTATTTGAATTGCATTTGGTTGGCCGTCATTAGGTCCCGTATTTAAAGGGTTACTTACGGTAACATCATCTTTGACAATCTCGTAAAAGGTAAGGGTGGTGAGTATCGCATCGTCTAGCCACTTATTTTTGAAGCCCAACTCCCACTGCTCACTTTGTTCGGGTGTGAGTCCTCCGTTTGCATCCGAATCGTTTTCATCACCTAACACCGCTGAAAGTGATTGGGGATTAAATCCGTTGCTCTTCGCTATAAAAATAGACATATCTTGGGAGGGGCGGTATATCAAACCAAACCGTGGTGAAATATCTGAATCTGAGTAGCTAATGTCATTTGTGATATTCTTTTCTTTAAACTGGTCGTAACGCATTCCAACAATTGCTTGCCAGTGATCAGTCAATGAAATTTGGTCTTGTAAATAAAAGCCCGTTCTTTCAATTCCTGATTCTCTTAGTGAACCCGTGGTAAGAATATAAGTAGATGGGTCGGCACCATAAACAGGGTCAATAATGTCAATGTTAGGAATTAGAGCATTTTCGCCGGTTCCGAATGTTGACAGAAACTCTGCGTCTGTATTGAAGTAATCACCGCCAACCAAAATAGTATGCGCCATGCCTGCTAACTCGGTTTGATATACAAAGTCCGTGGTTACACTATATTCGTCGTTTGCTCTAAATTGGTCTCTGAATTGACGAACCATTGTTCGTCCGTCAGCTAAAAGTCCCCGTGGTTCATGATAATTTTGTGTACGTTCATTGCTTAAATAGCGCAGTACCGTTGTGTTCGTCAAGTTGGCCGAAATATCGGTAGAAATAATTGCTTGTAACACGTCAGCTCTTACCCGCTGAAAGTCAGTTTTTTCATTAGGGCTATAACTAATGTCGGTTAAAAAATTGCCGTCATCATCTGCCGGGATTCCTCGCAACCTATGTCCACCAAGGTCCTGATCAATAAAATCATAACTCAGATTAACTACCATATTCTCCAAGGGAAGCCACGTTAAGCCAAACGAAAGTAGACTATTTTCGCCTTCAACATTATTCCGATAAGAACTCGCTGTTTGATGGAAGCCACCGACTCGATATGCAAGTTTACTGTCTTCGTCAATTGTTCCTGTCAAATCAGCAGATATGCCATAAGTATCGAAATTACCTAAAAACAACGCGACTTCACGATTGCTTTCAAACTTGGCTTTTTTGGTGACATAGTTTAATAGTCCACCAGGTTGCCCACTACCGTATAACATGCCAGAAGGGCCTTTGAGGACTTCAATTCTTTCTATGTTGAATAGCTGGGGAATTGAAAAGCCACCGTAGGGATCACCTTGAACGCCGTCGTATCTAACTTGGTCTTGACGGAAGCCACGCGCGGTTACACCTGAATATGAAAATTGAGTCATGCCCGAAATAGAGCGATACACATCGCTAGTTTCTCGTGCAGCTTGGTCTTCTAATAATTGTCGGCTCAGTACCTGAACAGACTGCGGTAAATCCATATAATCTGTAGGTGTTTTTGTTGCCATCATCGACTCGTTTACAAAGTAGAACTGAGAAGCTCTGCCCTTTACTTTGATGATTTCAACCGATTCTTCACCTGGCTTTTCTATATTTCGAGCTTGCGTAGCAGATTCTTGTTGTGCAAGTGAATAGCTACTGAAGCCCAACGCAATTAGCGCGAGTGAGATTTTATTTATTTTCATAATGTGAATGCTTTCCGATTATTTATGTTCTGAGATGTCTTCCCAATATCCGAAGTAAATGGTAGGGTAGAAAAATACCAAATGCAAACACAAATGATTATCATTTAGAATTAAATTGGATTAATGTTTCATAGTGAATAGAGCAAAGTGGTTCAACATACACAGCTGGGTTGGTATACAGCTTTCAATTTTATTGTGTTTTGTGCTTGTCACAGGAACCCTTGCAACTGTTTCGCATGAATTAGATTGGTTAACTAATAAATCGATGCGAGTTGCGCCTAGTTCAGTATCTGATATGAATTGGCAAGCTATTTATAATAGTGCTCGTGAAACATCTGGGAAAAGCCAACTTACCAGTATCTCTCGGCCAATAGACCCATGGTTTGCGGCCGAGGTTACTGCACGTAGTGCTGAAAATAAGTTGTTTAGGATGTATTTTCACCCTACTACTGGCATGTATTTAGGTGATGGGCGTTGGCTTAATTGGCAACGTTTTTTTAGAATGACGCATAGGCATTTAATGCTACCTGTTAAGTATGGGGTGAGTATTGTGAGTATTTGTGCTTTGCTAATGTTAGTTTCATTGATCACTAGTATGGTTGTGTATCGTCGCTGGTGGAGGGGCTTTTTCCGGTGGCCAAGAACGCAGCATAGAAAGGTGTTTTGGGGCGACGTTCACAGGCTTTTAGGTGTGTGGAATATTTGGTTTGTGCTCATCATTGCTATTACAAGTTTGTGGTATTTTGCAGAAGTAATTGGCTTACGAGGTGCTTACCCAGAACAAGGTAAAGTAGTTAGTAGTGTGGCTCAAAAAGAGCTTGTTACGCTTGCACCTGAATCGTTTAACCTTATTGTAAGATCTATAGACAATGAGTTTTCTGAGTTGACGCTTAACGTAATTCGCCTGCCTACTCGAAAAAACACACCTGTAGTTGCTCAGGGTCAAGCAAGCGCATTGCTAGTAAGAGATAGGGCAAATTCAATTTTTTTTGACCCTGTATCTGCTGAAGTTTTGTCCAGTTTCCGTGGTGAGCAGTTGAGTATAATAACTCGTCTAGGGGAGGCGGCTGATCCGCTTCATTTTGGCACTTTCGCTGGGCTTACAAGCAAAATTATATACTTCATTTTTGGGGTGTTATTGTGCATTCTGTCCATAGGAGGCACGTATTTATATGCTATGAAGATTGCTAGGACTAATCACAACAGCACATTTTCTCGAAGAACTGTCTGGCGAAAAGCAATATCGAGCATGGGAGTAGGCAAATGGCTTTCATACTTAGCTATAGGGGTATGCATGACAATAGCGTTTGGTGTTTTTACTGGGCTTTATTCGTTTTAGTATTTAATGAAAGGTGAGGAAAACCCCCCGCTCACTTTTCAAACGTAATTGCTTGATAAATACAAATAAGAAAAAGAAGCCAAACATGAAATCGTTTAGGCTAAAAATCGCAGAAAGAATATCGGCCATCATGTCTTTTTCAAATACTCAAGACAAGCTATTGTTCATTAACCAATTAGCCCACACTGCACCGTAAATAGACATTTCAATTGTGAATATGCCTATTAACCCCTTAGCCTGTATATAGCTCTTAGCAACTGAAATATAGGCTAAGCCCCACCCTACTATTATCAACAAACCAAAGTTTGACATGACTACTGGGTCGGCTCCATTGTAGTTTTTGATATTACACATAGCTGTATGTATGCCAGCCGATTGTAGCGACGGGAAGTGACTGTATTTTTCTTAAGCATTTACGATTGGTATAGCGCTTAAAAGAGTAATGGTAGCTATCAGTAATTTTTTCATTTTTCTCTCACTTCATAGGTTTAATAGTAACGAGCAGTTGAAATATCAGAATATTATATACATTAACAAGGCGTCTATTGTTTGTTTTTTGTAGATAAGCACTACCACGTGCGGTTGGTCACTTAAAAATTCAGCTTTTTATTCCTTTGGTGCTATCCACTAATGGGTGTAGTGATAATCGGAAGTTGTTTCGATAACGTAAAGATGAGGTAATTACAGAGCAAATGCAAATAGTAATAGTTATCATTTGCATTTGATCTGTATGTGCCGTTATACTCCGCCTGTTCTTTGACCAACCACAGAAATAGGCGAAACATGCAATTACGGAAATCTTTTATTATATTGTCAGCGGCAACCGCGCTAGGAGCGTGTGGCAGTAGCAGTGACTCAAACGAAGCCCCTATATTTAGCAGTACAAATTATACGTTTGAAGTGAATGAAGACAGCAACATGTCTGGCAGTGTATCGGCTACCGATGACGGCTCCGTTACTTTCACCATCGCATCGGCTGCCAACAACGGCGCACTAACACTAAATGCCGACGGCACATTCATATATACACCAAATGCTGATTTTAGCGGCCAAGACAGCGCTCAAGTTCAAGCATCAGACGGTTCCTTAAGTAGCAATGCAACGCTTAACTTCATTATTAATAACGTGAATGATGACCCAGTACTTACTGGCAGCGAAATTACCTTGTCGACAGGCGTTCAAAGCAGTGGTCAAATAAATGTAAGCGACGTAGACGGCGATGCCATTACGTTCACGCTAATTAGTCAGCCGGACAATGGCACTATTGTTTTAGATACAGGCACTGGCGCATTCACCTATAGCACCACCAGTTTAACTGCTATAGATGGCAATTTTGATATAACGTTTACTGACGGCAATATTGCCGCGCCAATTGAAGCGAACATTAACTTAAGTCCAGCGTATACGACTAATGCCGATAAACTGAATTTCTATTACGCTTCAGTATTTTCGCATCTTAAGCAAGCGGAAGCGATTAAAGGCTCAGTTGCAGACGACACCTTAGTAAACGAGATTAATCTAGAATTGGGACTCGCTTATTCTATTGCCGGGTTCGATAGTCTAGCTCAGAACTTGTTTGATGAAATTACTACACTTGATGCACAATCAGATGCGTTTGACGAGGCTGCTGAGGTTCAACAAGCACTTGGTAATATAGCGTTGGCAAGTCAGTTTAGATCGAAGAGTGAGCTTTTGTATACGCAATTTGTCGCGGAGAAAGGCATCACGAATATGCGTTCGGGGGACTTCGGTGTATTCTTAGGCATGGTCCGAGATTACCTAAGTGCAGGTGAGTTAGACGCTGCGAACTCCCTTTTAGTTAATTTGAAGGTTTTTGCAAGTGCCTTTATAGAGGAAGAGTACAATTCGTCTTTTGGTTTTGCACTCACCTCGTTTCGAACGTATGCTCAAGATGCGTCTGATGAATATTTTGCAAACAAAACAGACGAGAACCGACAGATAGCGCTCGATGCTATCAACAACCTAGCAGGCTTAGTTAAACAGATAGGGTTTTGGACAGATCGCAGAACCGACCAATTGACTGAACGTCAGCGTGTACTCAGAGCCACATGGGTATCTGAGCTATATTTTAATCTAGGCGCGATTGAAGAAGCAAAAGACTATACAAATTTCACATTGTCGCTCTATGGAATACCGAGTGTAGACCCCGCGTATGTTTATGAAGCTTCCCCATATGCAGAGGCTACTTTAGCTACTTACCAGTTTTCGCTTTCTTCTTTGGCGGGCCTTATAGAGGGCTTATATCCTGAAGTAGAAACAAACCCAGCCTTGGCTTTAATAACCTCCAGTCGAGATTTGGGTGACGCGCAGGTATCTATTTTATCTAAACGATTGGCGAACAATATAGCGGGTGGTATGGATATTGAAGTCGCTATCATGCCTATTTTTGATTATTTTTTAGCCAATAATGATTATCTCAGACTTTATGAAGCCTTAGTTGAAAACTTTGTTGCTGAGCCTGCTGGGGCTTTGTTGCTAAACGTGTCTGGAAACACTGAACAAGCAATTGCTCTATTAAATAGATCAATTGAGTTACTTACCTCTGAAGCTTATATAGATGGGATACTGGCAGATAGGGGACAGATGTCTACTATCATGGGAAGAAAAGGCTGTGCTAGAGCCATTGATATAATGAATAATTTTGGCGGGGACCCGAAACCCATAGCCGCAGCGTGTGAAACGGCAGTTAGTACTTATCTTACAACTGAGGCTGGCAAAGTAACGACTTCTTTGGCTATTCAAGCACATAGGAATTTATTGCAGATTCAGCATAAAGTTGATGACCTAGAAGGCATTAAAATTACCGCGCTTAATTACATCGCCGAAATCGAGCGTTTAACCGATCTTGAAGACAAAGCCGACGAGTTAATGTTAGCCGCAAATTATCTACTACGATACGGCGCAGTTGAGCAAGCTCAATCCTTTTTATTCAGCGGTTTCGATACACTAAAGATGGCAGTTGAAACAGACGAAACCGGTGAACTTCTTGAAGACGCAATTGAAATGATAGAAGAGCGTGTTTTCAGAATGAGGGTATTTAAAGATGGTATGTCTGAAACTGGTTTTTCAGAGCAAGAGAGCTTTATACGTGGGCTAGCGTTCAAATCGGGCAGAGTTAACGATTACGCTACTTACTATGAAACCACGCTTGCACGAGCAAAGGCGGAAGCCGCTTATTATACGCAAGCATTGCTTGATAGAAGCATCAATGAGCAGTTAAACAATATTGAAGATATCATTGTGATCAATGCTGCGGTAGGCAATGAACAAGTGGTGACTGACTTAATTAATAACGAAAATTTAAGCGCTGCTGATACTTTGGATTTTACTGCTTTGTATGCGCAAATTGTTGCCTCAAGAAATGATTTTGAAGGCACTAATGTTGCCAGTGTAGATACTGACAACGATGGCCTGCCAAACTTCTTTATTGCTAGTGCAAGTGCAGACGATATAAGCGCCTCAGGATTAGTTGCAGATAACGATGCCGATAACGACGGCATTAACGATGCAGACGACCCTAATCCTCTAAACTAAAAGGCGGTAACTACCATGAGAAAGCATGCAGCTTACCACTGCTTGCTTTTTTCTGTTTGCACTGGGCTGGTAATTACTACCGATGCGACAGCAGCAGAAAAAGCAGTAGCGCAAAGCGTAGATAGTGCATTGGTGCAGGGTGAATCACAGATTCAAACAAGAGCCAAAATGAACGATGAAAATGCCACTAGCAATAATGGGAACGTGCGTTCCGAAAACGAGCAAAACGATAAAGCGGTAAAAACCAACGATAAAAAAATTGAAGTTATAATAATAGAAGGTGAGTACATTGGTTTAGAGTCGCCTGGTGTGGTCGGGAGCTTTTACTTAGACCGAGAGTTTATAAAATTCACGCCAAAAACGACCGGCGATATAAACGAATTAGTCTCGTTACTGCCAGGTGTACAGGGCTCTGAAAATGCAATTGATATTGATGATATTCGCGAAATAACGGCGCTGCCTATTTCTATTTCAGGCGGGCAACCTTGGCAAACTGGTTTTTTCCTTGATGGATTAAACTTTAATAACGTAGTAGACCCAAGTGCAAATGAAAGAACCACCAACAGCGCTAATGATGTCGCCGGTGGTGCGCAAACCATGAACGTGAATACGCAAATCGTATCGTCGGTAGAAGTATTCGATAATAACGTGCCAGCTGAATACGGAGACTTTTCAGGCGGCGTGGTAAAGGCAAATACGCGCAGTGCTTTTGAAAACCTTGAAACAACCGTTCAATTGGGTTACCGAAGCAATCAAGCCAATTGGGGTAGTTATCACATTATCCGACCTGACGATAGTGAAGGCGTGCAAAGGCAGCTAGATTTCGACGACCGGCCTCCAGAATTCAAAAAAAACAACATTGATTTATTTTTGTCTACTCGCATTACTGACAGGCACGCGGTAATTGCCAGCGTAAATTACGTAGATAGTCGTTTTACCGGTATATCGTTAGGGGAAGTAGTAGAAGAGTCCCGAGAAAACATTAATACCTTGATTAAATATGGCTATCGAAAAGGTTGGGTTGATCAGCTCGACATTTCTTTAGTCCACGCGCCTTACACTAGCGATGAATATATCACAGACGTGTTAAATAGCGATTTTGTAATAGACGGAGGCAGTAATGCCTTACTTATTAAAGCATCTCATGGTTTCAACGGTTTTGAAGTTAATACTTCATTAGACATTGCAATGAGCGAAAGCTCACGAACAGGGCCAGCTCATTTTTATGCATGGCAACGTGCAAAGGGAAAAGATTGGAGTCAGCTGATTACTACAGAATCGGCTGGTGAAGATGCTTTTTTTATTGCCCAAGAAGGTGGTTTTGGGAATATTGAAAATACCCAATTAACACAATCTTGGCGTGTAAAATTCAATGTTGATAGCTTCACGTGGCTGGATGCTACACACAACATTAGCACGGGTTGGCATTTGCAAAATAGAGTGGTGGAACGCTTAAGAGCCCAAGATCATTTTGAATACACGGTAGCTAAGATTTATTCGACAGCGCCAAACGCAACTCCTCTAAATTGCAGCGGTTACAGGTTTGACTGCGCAGAACGAGTACTTTCACAATCTCTTGAAAGTTTAGCTATGGAACTAGGAGGTAGCATTGATTTTGGCGACCCTGGAGATCTACAAGCCTACTCTGACAATATATTGGTAACCCCGCAGTACTTTTCTACTCGTACAGTAAAACCAAAGGAGGATATAAAGGAAAACTTGCTGAAAATTTCTGGTTTTGCGACCAATTCATTGGAATGGGAAAATTTGCAACTAAACTTTGGCTTGCGCTACGACTACGACGAGTTTTATCAAAATCATAACATTGCCCCTCGTATCAGTGCGGGTTACGACGTTTTTGGCACGGGTAGCTCATCGTTAATACTAGGCTCAAACCGATACTATAGCGCAGGACAAGTAGGCGACAAAATTCGTGAACAGCAACGTTTACCATTTTTGCAGTTTAGACCCATTGTAAATGGGGCACTACAAGGTTGGCTCGACTTCAGTGTAAACGGGGAGTTTAAGTACCGATTTGAAGAACTTTCAACACCCTTTGATGATGAAGCCGTAATTGGTTGGAAACAATCTACTAAAGACCTCGGCCAGTTTTCGTTCAAATGGGTAAAGCGTTGGAAGCGTGACCAACTTGCCAGAAACTCAACTGCACCATTAGAAGACGATGGCTTTAAGTACATTACCTTCAATAACGATGGCACTGGTCGAAGCGACCGTTTTTCATTTGCATGGAGCGGTCAATTTTCTGGGCATTCACTATGGTTTAACGCTTCCTATGCGCAGAATTTTATTAGCGGCGAAAGTGCAGAGGGTACAATCCTAGACACGCCTGTAGATGAGCTAGTTTTTTATGGCGATGAAATTGTTAGCTTTGATACTTTATCTATTATTCGAACCAACTTTGGGCGTCCAGTAGTAGGTAATTTTGGTTGGAATTATAAGTGGGCAGAGTTTTTATCAACGGGTTTAACAGCGCGATATTTTGGCGCATACGATTCAGCGTTGCAGTTGCCGTTTCGCAGAACTACTGGTGATATAAGTACCGCTGAATGCACTGCTTGCCAAGCTGTTTCACTAACGTTACCGGTTTACCAAAAAGTGCGTTACGGCGCGAGGATCACAGTAGCGTTAAATACCACATGGCAAGTAAAATTGAGCGCTGCAAATAGCATAGAAATAAGAGCTGACATTAGTAACTTACTAAATAGCAGAACACATAGAATAGTAGAAGAATTTGGCCAATCAGGAATAGAAGTGGGCAGACAATTTTGGCTAGGAGTGAAATATAATTATGATTAAGGGGCGTTCGCTGTTGCAGCTAACTTTGCTGTTGCTGCTAAATTCGCCTTTTCTGCTCGCTGCGCCAAGCGTGCAAGATTTAGGTGCATCCAACGAGCCGCTAGTTGTTAATCGCGTGAGTACTAAAGCAATGCGCACGCCCGTCCACGAAAACAATGATAATGAACACGCTATAAGTGTTGCAACGCTTCGTGAAATGTATTCAAAACCACAAATGCAGTGGCCTACTATAGAAACTGCGGATGGGCATGATGCGGCACCGTTAGCGCCGATAACATTATTAGGAAACGCACCAGATATAAATCAAGTGAAGCTAGGAGAAGCCTTATTCTTTGACACGCTTTTATCAAAAAATAACACGGTAAGCTGCGCAAGTTGCCACGACCCGAGTTTACAATTTGGTGATCGCCGCAGGGTAGGAATAGGTATTCATGGCCAAGCGGGTAAACGAAATACGCCTAATATTTTTGGTTTAGATCACTGGGAATCTTTCTTCTGGGATGGCCGTGTAAGAACCGCACAGGCGCAATCTTTAATGTCCATAAAAGACCCAATAGAAATGGATTTACCGATTAAAGAAGCTGTGCAGCGGATTAACAAAAACCAGCGTTATCGTGAAATGACGGCTAATGCGTTTAATACAAATGAAATTAATGCTGCCCAGTTAGCACAATCTTTAGTAGCTTTTCAGCGCACAATCGAGCTTCCTGATACTCGTTTTAGCAAATTTATAGCAAAAGCCCAAATTAAGCCGCAAGATGCCGTTGGTTTGCTATCTGACCAAGAACTAAAAGGCATGCATTTGTTTCGCACAAAAGCTAAATGTATGACATGTCATCAAGGCGCCTTGTTAAGTGATAACAAATTTCATGTAACAGGATTGCATTTTTACGGCCGTCGTTTTGAAGATTTGGGACGTTACAATGTGACTAAGAAGGTAAGCGACGCTGGCAAGTTTCGCACCGCCTCATTATTAATCGTTAGCCATACCGGACCGTGGATGCATAATGGTTTGTTTGAACAATTTGACGGTATTGTCAACTTTTATGACAACGGTGGCCTAAGACCCAAGCCGCGCAAGCATGTTGAAAATGCCCCTTTGTTTCCTATAACCACCGACTTGCTGCCGAAGTTGGGCTTAACTAATGAAGAAATGGCTGACTTAGTTGTTTTTTTAGAAGCGTTATAAATACTGAAATGGCTGGCCGCAATGGCAGTATCTCCGTTTAAGCCAATTAATTTATTCAGTGTAAAGAGTGCCGTTTATTTTTATTATCTTGAGCCATTCATTGGACACAATAAGTGCTTGCTCAATCTCTTCTGGCTTCAATTGAGATTCCAAATTTTGCTGATATCGTGAATATGTATTATACACATCATTACTATCTGTTAGTTCTAAAACAATTTGATTATTTGAGTACGCTTTAATTCGCCCATTTGCACCAGTGTTTTGGGTATAGTTCATCCGTGAAAGCCTAGTTAATGCTCTAATACTTCCTTTCTTAGATGCTGACTCCAAAAACGTTACTTTTTGTTCTATAAATTCTTCACGTTTTGTTATGAATTCTGCCCTATCCAGACCAGAATAACCGTTCAAATCTAAGAACTGCTTTGGCGTAATCTTAGCCAGAAACTCCTGAGCTGGTACGTATCCATTTTTAGCTGCCGTTTCTAGGTAATTGTAAAATTGAGCACGCTGACCGGCATCGACCCCAGCACAAAATTCATAACGTTCTGAAGTTTTTCTTATTGCTACACCGTTGTCATTGTATTCACTTTGTTGTTGAAGCCTCATTTCTAACTCAATATCGCTAGAGGGCGTAGCATTACATATTCGTAAATTGATAGCCAAAATGTAGGCAGCTTGGTTATTTCCGCTATCGGCTGATAATTTTAACATTTCAATCACGGAGCTTAGTTTTTGACCTATTTTCACGTCCGGTCTTTCAACTAAAATTAGCTGCTCACTATTCGAGATAAGTGGGCGGGTAGAATCAATGCTACTGATTTCGTCTTTGTTCAATAGTGATGATTTTTCTGATTCATTGCTCACAGCAATAGGCTGCACATATTGAACCTGTTCATTGTCAAATTGACTATTTAATTTTTTTGAGTTTAATATTAAGAAAATTATTGCTGCACAGATACCCAGTATTGATAAAACGTGAAATGACTTCATCTAAAAGTTGTCACCTTAAAAGCTCTTTGTATGATAATACAAAAAACGACACTATAAGAGCAATGTGTTTTATTAAAATTCAGCTACGTGCCGCTCAGTTTTTACTAGATTTATTAACAATTCGCATAATGCTCGAATAGTCACAAGCTCTGAAACACAACAAAAACTGAACGTCCGTAATTGCCTGCGAGTTCAAAAATGTTGATTTAAGCTAATTAGTCATCCTTTGTCCCTCATTTACACTAACTGATGGAGTTTATTACAAGGTTGCATAGAGTTGCATCATTGAAGGGGTCTAAAGTGGGGTACCGTTTTCAAAAGTTTTTATCATCCATTTAATATCAGTAGCCTACAGATCAATGAGAGGCATGATGTAACAGCATCTTGTAGCGCTTCATAGCATTGAACTAAAGCCCGCAGAACATCAGTTCTGCGGGCTTTTTTTGTGGTGATGTGTTGATGTTTATTTATGTCAGCTTGGATATTGACTGGGTATTTTTACTGCTGCAAACAACATCCAAGGCCAGATAAGAAC
>JBLHVH010000045.1:0-18583 GCA_047628385.1 Oleiphilaceae bacterium | reverse complement strand
TTAGTCAATGCTGTCGGTGACTACCCCGTGATGATTGGTAATGATAAAGATTTTTTGTCTAATCGTGTTTCATACAAGCTCAACCTGAACGGCCCAGCCATGGTCATTCAAACAGCCTGTTCGACCTCGCTCGTGGCCGTTCATACCGCGTGCCAAGCATTAATTAATGACGAGTGCGACGCGGCACTAGCCGGTGGCGTATCCCTTGGAAAGCTCGATAATGAAGGTTATCTTTATAAAGAAGGGATGATTATGTCGCCCGACGGCCATTGCAGACCTTTCGATGAAAAAGCAAAAGGTACACTACAAGGCCAAGGGGCAGGCGTGGTATTTCTGAAGCGGCTCGATGATGCCTTACAGGATAATGACCAAATTTATGCGGTAATTAAAGGTTCGGGCATCAATAACGATGGCGCAGCTAAAAGTGGGTATACTGCACCGTCGATTGAAGGCCAAGCGAAAGCGGTTATGTTGGCACATGCCAGCGCAAACGTTTCACCACAACAAATTAGTTATATCGAAACGCATGGCACCGGTACCCCCATTGGTGACCCCATTGAGATTGAAGGGCTAAATTATGCATTCCGACATAACTCAAGTATGGATAGAGCCGATTCCAACACCGCCAGAGAAGACAATAAAAACCATGCAAGTTCAACTACTTCACACTATTGCGCTATTGGCTCAGTCAAATCAAATATTGGCCACATGGATGCGGCGTCAGGCGTCACAGGTTTAATTAAAACAGCCAAGGCCTTACAACAAAACATACTGCCCCCCAGTCTGCATTTTGATACGGCTAATCCTAAAATTAATTTTGAACGATCACCTTTTTATGTCAATAACCAAACAACCCCTTGGCCTGATCAAGTAGGCCCGCGCCATGCAGGTGTGAGTTCATTTGGCATTGGCGGCACCAATGCACACATTGTATTGAGTCAAGCACCCGACCAAACAATATCGGGTCGATCTCGTCCTTGGCAAATTATCACACTGTCGGCTAAGACTGAAACCGCTTTAGAGACGATGACTGCGCAACTACATGACTACCTAAATACACACCCTAAGGTCAGTTTTTCAGATATTTGTTACACCCTGCACCTAGGGCGAAAACTGTTTGAGCATCGCCGATTTTTAGTCTGTAAAAACACAGACGACGCAATTTTTGAGCTCTCTAAAATATTACCGAATGAAACACCTCAAAAACAATCAGGCAGAGTCATTACTAAAGCGGATACTAAAATACCTCGGAAAATTGCCTTTATGTTTTCGGGCCAAGGTTCACAGTATGTGAATATGGCGCAAAAGCTTTATAAAGTAGAACTGACTTTTAGAAAGGAAGTCGACCACTGCCGTAATATTCTCAAAGAGCGCTTTGTGTATCTTTTCGAACGGTTAGTGGAAGACGACTTTAATGCCTTAAGTGATAAAGTCCACGATACTTATATCACCCAGCCTACCTTATTTATTGTCGAGTACGCGTTAGCGAAAACGCTGATGTCGTGGAACATTCAACCCAAAGTGATGATTGGTCATAGTATTGGGGAATATGCAGCCGCGTGTTTGGCCGGAGTTTTTACCCTTGAGCAGGCACTTGAATTAGTGACCATTCGAGGACGCATGATATTCGACCTTAAAAAAGGTGACATGCTAATGGTTGAGCTATCTGAACAGGAGGCGAATACTTACTTAAATGAGTCGCTTTCATTAGCTGCCATTAACGGGGAATACCGTTGCGTCATTTCAGGTCAGTCTGAAGCAATTATCATCTTGCAAAAAGAGCTGACTAAAAACGACGTCCAAAACAGAATTTTACATACCTCGCATGCTTTTCACTCACACATGATGGATGAAATACTTGAAGACTTTACCAACTCGGTCCGTCGACGAAGCCCTCAAAAACCAACAATCCCTTTTATATCGAGTTTAACCGGCGAATTAATTACCGATCACCAAGCCATGTCTCCCGAATATTGGGCGAAGCATTTACGCAATGCGGTGCGTTTTCATCATGGTTTGGAAACGCTATTTAACCAACGTGAAAACGATAAGAGTGGTTGGATATTATTAGAGATAGGCCCTGGAAAAATGCTCTCTACCTTAGCACGACAGCATCCGGGTAAAACCGACCAAGACCTCGTATATGAAACAATGCGTCACTCTTATGAGGATGTATCAGACATTAAAAAATTACTCACGACCATTGCAAAGTTATGGATGCATAACGTTGACATTGATTGGGATATATTTCATTCAAACCGTCAACGCTACAAACTTTCACTACCGACCTACCCTTTTGAGCGCTTGGATTACTGGATAGAGTCGGCCAATAAAATACGTTTAACACAAGATAGACGTGGTAGCGGCAAGGAAACTCTTCCAGCTCTACCTGACGAACATTTGCCGTCACAATTCATCAAAAAAACAATCATTGAACCGCGCGATAAATTTGATCAGTTCATTTGTAAACTCTGGGAAAAAAGTTTAGGCATCAACAAGGTTTGTATTCACGACAACTATTTTGACTTAGGCGGTGATTCTCTGCGCGCCATTGGAATTATTGATACGCTCGTTACGAAATATAATACACCGATTGCGACCCATATTTTGATTCAAAAGCCTACCATTGCTGAACTTTCTGATTATATTAAATCTATCTCACAACATCCTGAAGCAGCAGACGTGCGGGATAACGAACAAGCTTACACCTTGTCGCTAGTCACGATTCAGAAAGGTAGTGAGCGTAAGCAACCGCTATTTATGGTGCACCCTATTGGGGGTGAGGTTTATTTTTATCGCGACTTAGCCCATCAACTTGGTGCCGACCAACCCTTATTTGCATTTCAGGCGACCAGCCTGTCTGGTCACTCCGAACCTTATGACGACGTTAAAACGATGGCGATGGATTATATTTCAGAGCTAAAAGCAATTGGTGCTAAACCACCTTATTTATTAGGCGGCAGTTCTTTTGGTGGCTTGGTCGCCTATGAAATGGCGCAGCAGCTAAAAGTCTTGGGTGAAGAGGTACGATTATTAGTGATGATCGACACGCCATTTCCACAAGAAATGCCAGCACACTTGACCAACAGTGCGGCGATTTTAGAATACTTGTTAAAAGACAAAATCCCTCTGGATACTAAAATATTAAATAAACTCGAACCTAAAGCACAAATTGATTATGTACTCGAGGAAGCACGACTAAGAGGCAAAAGTGAGGTCATACCACCGCACTTAGGCGTACCACTCTTTAATACCTGGATTGCCCACCAAAAAGCGACCTTTGACTATATTCCAAAATCGTATGCCGATGACCTGGTGTTTTTCCGCCATACAGAGCGTATGGAACATTTCCCCGCAGCACCACATGAAGCGTGGCTCAATTATGTGGAAGGAAAAGTCGAAGTACACCAAGTGCCGGGCGATCACATCACCATGAATTATCAGCCGTGCGTGAGCGTATTAGCCGCACATTTAAAAATTGTATTAAAGAATACTGCGGCGCAAATACAACGTGATAGAGATAATTTGGAGGAAAATAAGCTTTATCCGCAGAGTTACACATTAGCAGGGTAGTAATCGTAGATACTCTGTTCAAGATCAAGTTTTGATCGTATTCGTTTGAATTTATTATAGGCTTTTAGTTACTCCTCGGTGTGCGCGAAGCCCCTAGGCACTTCTCGGTGGTAGAATGCTTTTATCTTTAAGGTTTGGTTTTTGTTTTAATTTCTGAATACAACTAATCGACAATAAAGACAAGGTCAAAAGAAATTCACCACCGAGAAAAACTGAGGCGCTGCGCTACACAGAGAAGACATTAAGCGCCTTGAAATAAAGCGACAGAGCTTGTTTGGTTGGGATCAGCGCAGCGAATCCCAACAGGGTTGGATGTATGTACCTTCGTTTATCTCCATTGTTATGTGTTGGGGTTTGGTATTGATACCTTGAAACCCGAAAGCGCCTTTATTGCAGCGTAATCCCTTTCTCGCTGGCGACAATGAGCTGGTTGCCATTAAGCGATTCAACGGCGGTATAGGCATCTAAGCTAACACGTTCATTTAATTTAAAACTTTGCCCATCATCACTACTTTCTAATACTGTTCCTGAAAAACCTACGAGGGTTATCGTACCATCATCACTTAACGTTGAGCCGGCTAAGCTCGTACTAACCGGGGTTTCAATTTTCTCCCAGCTTTGTCCATTATCATTCGATTTATAGACATTACCTCGTAAACCATACACCAGTACTTCATTTTTATTTTTGGTGTTCTGTATGCCGAAATAAGACCCTTGATAAGGGCCGTATAAAGTCTCCCAAGTTTCCCCCCTATCATTTGAAGTGAATAAGATTCCGGCTTCGCCTGCAATGAGGATAGCGCCTCCTTTTATTTTTTGAATTGCATTCAAGTGATAGCGATCAATATTATCCATTCGTCCGGCAATGAACTGCCAACTTTTGCCGCCATTATTTGTAGCGAAGAAAAAACCATAAGCCCCCACCACATAACCCTTATTTTCATTTTCAAACCAGACATCTAACAGTGGGTTTGCTGCGCCCATTTCGGTATCAAACTCTGCATCGGATAATGCATATTCAGCATTTTCAATTTCAAAGAGTAGATCTTCTTGCTCTAATTCATCTGCAGCCTCGTATGCTTGCTTTAAACTATTAAGCTGTTGGTTTATCTGCATTAAAATGAGTTTGTTAGCCTGGTTACCATCAAATTGTTTTTCCCAGGTGATACCGGCATTTTTTGTATGCAATATCACGCCACCATGACCAACAACCCACCCCTGGTTTTTATCCGTAAAATAAAGTGACGTTAAGGTATTGGATACAGGAACTTCTGCTTGCGTCCATTCTTTTCCCGCATCATCTGAATAGGCGATTAAACCACCCTCGCCGACCGCAATAACACGAGAGCCTACCTTTTGAATACCCACAAACATCGACGTAGATACATTCTTATAGGTATGCGCAGGAGTGTTCAAACGGCTCTTTAATTCAGTCGCTGCAAACGCCTGTTGCACCCACATCAATTGCATCGAAAGCAATAAGACAATGAAAAACTTTATGGTAAAGCAGCTGAGACTTTTCATGATTAATGTACACAAATTCAAACAGTTAACTATTGAGTATTACACACGATCAGAGACTCATTGTAGTGATATGTTTCTGTTTGTAATTTTTTGTTTGCAGGCGCATAGAAAGTAATGACAAATTAAGTGCTGCATGCTTAAACTACAAAGATAAATTTATAACGATAACTACTAATATACGACTTAAAAATATGCCAAAAATAACAATGCGCGATGGCTATGCCATACATGTAAGAGAACTTGGAACGGGAAGCACCCCCGTTATTCTACTTCACGGGTTTGGTATGCAATCCATGCACTGGCTTCCTTTTGCCCTACCTCTTGCCAACAAATTTCGTTTTATCATTCCTGATTTAAGAGGCTTTGGGCACTCTCATTTAAGCCCCCATAACCAAGAATGCGTAATCAGTAATTATGCAGACGATCTTGCTGATCTAGTTGAACACTATCAGTTAACGCGCTTTAAACTAGCCGGTATATCTATGGGCGCATTTGCTGCGCTTCAATACCAAAAAAAATATGGCGACAAAAAAGTAGTTGGCTATATGCATATCGACCAAGGCCCAGTCACCTTAAATAGTGATGAGTGGTCTTGGGGGATTTTTGGTCATGATAATGTGAGCAGATTAAAAAAAGCTGAAAACCTTGTAAACAAATTAATGCCTTACATCGAAAAAGGGACCGTTTATTCAGCTTTACCCAAAAACCTCACGCAAGAGTTATGGCAAAACTTGGGTGACTTCTTTTCATCAGCCCTCTCTAAACCATCGCATAAATCGCTAGCAATAAAAGCCTGTCGCAGTGAAAGCCTTATTAAAAAAATAATGCCAACTGAAAACTGGCCAGCGTATATTATTTGCTTAAAGTCCTACCTTGAAAACGACTACAATATGTTTGAAACGTTTGAACAGCTAAACACGCCGGTATCACTTCTTGTTGGTTTAAAATCAGAGATGTACCCGTGCGGAGGCCAATTAAGAATTGCAGACCATACAAAAAATTGTGAAGTTATTCCTTTTACGAATAGTGGGCATACGCCTTTAATTGATCAACCGTTTAAATTTATTAAAGAGCTCCGTCGATTTTCTGCAGCATAAATATAGACCTAGAGCCCGACCTAAGCCTTGTGTTATTCTTGTACCAATTCTTCTTGAACAAGCACCCAAGGCTTTATCACTAGCGTCCACAATTCGGCATCGGTTTCATACCACGTTAACGCTTGTTCATCGGTTACTTTTTGAACTGTTTTATCATCTAACCATTGCTGGAATAAGGGCGCGTTATCTGCCGTAATTTGTTCAGCGACGACAAGTAGGTCCTGACTTGATTTAACGTGTAAAACTAAGCCATTAGCAAAAAACGTTTGTAGCTCTAGCCATGGTGCTCTGGCGGTTTCTAAGTTTAGTTTTTCAGAAAGTGGAACTTGATTGTTTTCCATGAGAAGCGTGCCTGCGTTAATTAATTAAAAACCTGACGATTAATAAGCGCGAATTCAATCATTAATAAGTAGCTGAAAGCAAGTTTATTTATTGTTCTCGATAAGAAGATAACGGTCCATTTAGCTTTCTTTGTTTCACATACTTTTAGTAATTTAGGGTAATTCAAATTTTATAGATGAAATCAATAACCACTAAAGATCACGCCAACGCATTTTCCATGATGACGATAACCATAATTTTATTTTACCGATAAAGCTTATAGGTTTTTCAACTAATGGCGCTTCTGGAGCTTCTTCGTTTTCTTTAGGGTCTGAGTGATGAACTTTTCCCTTGGGGGTTTTGGGCATTAATGTTATTACAAGACTCTCGAATTCGTGGGGAAGCGTTTCGATACTACCGCCCGCCTTTAGATGATTTAGATTGCCCTTCATTGAACTCTCTGCATAGCTTAATCCGCCACGTAAGACCTACGATAAAGTCTTGTTTTTCTGTAACTGTTTAACTTCGACAATGAGCTCAATAGCAAGCGTTTTAATACGCGTACGTAACTCTAGATTTGTCTTATGAAAGGTATACACTTTGCTCTAAACATCTAGCCATCTAGCCATCTAGCCATCTCTAGCATAGTTAGTTGCTACTCATGATTTCCAGATAATAAACCATAATTAGCAAGGGCTAGGAACCTGACCGAGAACTGCGACTGTCACGAGAGAAAGTAAAATTGAGGCAGTTTTTAGGTTAAATTGAGGATAATAGTTATTCTATTTAACGAGATTTAGCATGGAAAATGACTAATTTAGCTTTTCCGCAGTAGGTTCGTCAGTTCTCGGTCAGGCTCCTAGATGCTCTGAACTCAAAAGACAACATTCTACTTTTCCCAAAATGCTTTCTTTGTCTCATTCAAAACATCCTCCTTTGATAAGCCTATATCTAAAAGTAGCTCATCTGACAAAGTTTTTAATTGATTACGCGTACTTGCGCGCCTCATCCAAAGTTGAACAAGTATATAAAAACCAGATACAGATATAACTGGATTCAGAAAAGATTTTCTTACTTTAAATAAATAAATAACCATAGACAGCCTCCGTGTGAGACTAATATAGTACTATTATGTATAGTTGTTCAAACGACTTTTTCTACCACTTACATTAGATATTCTAAAGCGTAACCTATGAAACTTAATTCATTAACAGGCCTTTATTATTTTCATATTGCCGCCACACATTTAAGCTTTAAAGAAGCCGCTAATACGCTTTCGGTAACGCAAGCAGCCATTAGTCAGCAGGTACGCGGTTTAGAGGATCGTTTAGGTACGAAATTATTTCTTCGGTCTCATCGTCAAGTCACGCTAACACGAGACGGCCAAATGCTGCACTCCCATACTATGGCAGGCTTTACTGCATTGGAAGAGGGCGTGTCTAAACTTAAAGTCGATAGCGACCCTTTTACATTAAAGGTATCGGTACTTCCTTCGTTCGCATCATTATGGTTGGTGCCTCGTTTGGGAGATTTTAACAAACAACATCCCGAAATTTCAGTTTTATTACTGCCAGATAATGCCTTGACCAACTTTAAAACACAGGATATTGATATTTGCGTTCGCTATGGCGTAGGTCAATACCAAGACGTAGAAACCGTGCCATTAATGGGCGACCATTTATATGCCGCTTGTCACCCAAGCTACAAGAAAGAGAAAAATATAGAACAATTGAGCGACCTTAAGAGCTGTTTGTTGTTAGAAGATGCGAGACCCGACATGAATTGGGAATATTGGCTAAAGCAGCTCAAAGTAGAAGCGGCTCTCTACCCATCAGCTTTGAAGTATGAAGGCTCTAATTTAGTGGTAGAAGGCGCCATTGCCTCACAGGGTATTGCTTTGGTTCGCCACTCATTAACTGCTAAATTTATTAATTCCGGCGCCTTAGTCAAACTATTTAACAAACACGTTAGCTCTAATTTGATTTATTGTCTTGCTGCACCTGAACAGCACTTTAAACGTAAAAAGGTCAGGCTATTTCGTGAATGGATACAAGCACAAATTGCAGATTTTCAAAAGCAATTCCCGTAAATATTGGTGATGGGTTTTACATAACCGTAATTTATGCAAACTCTTTTCAATATTAGGCTTAACCAACAAACCACTGTCATACCAGTGCGCTTTTGGCCGGCATTCATACTGCTTACTTAGCAAAAAACAAGAAAAGGACTCCCGACTAAAACATCTCGGGAATAACTGAGGACGCCTAGATTTCAAATTTAAACACATAGGAATTACTTAACACTGGAAATTACCGACCAGAACACTTTGAGAATATTTCGGAAGAGTAGCTCATAACCGAAATGACAATAGATGGCTTGCATGTAAAAAAGATAACAGGTCTACGACGTCATCGTTGGCTGCACCAAATCATCGATATAACTGGCAACAATGTCGGTTCTATGCAGCTCGATTTGCTTCACAAAGCGGTTAATAATACGTTCTGGAGACGGAAATAGCTTAGCATCACCGACTAAACCAAACTGAATTTGTCCTGCATAGCTAATAATGCTCAAGCCCAGCCCAAGATCGCCCGTTTGTGGCACCCAAAACATCTGTTCTTTGATACGCGCCCCGGCAATATAACGAGATTTTCTTGGCCCAGGAACATTAGACAACACAGCGGTCGTTTTATTACCAAAACTCTCTAACAGTAATTTTTGAATCCCTGCGGGCATCATACCTGCGGCATATAAAAGACCATACGACAATGCTGGCTGCAGCGATTGCTTTAAGGCAATCATATCGTGTTTTAATTTATAAACGCGCTCTAAAGGGTTTTCAATGCCAACGGGCAGCGGCACAAAAACAGTACCAAAGTAATTACCAAGCTCATCGGGAATGCCACCCGCATCGACCTCAGATTCGGAACGAATATTTACTGGCAAAGTAATATGGATATTTTTATTATCGACATTTTTTCCCGCCGCAATCAGCTCCTCACGAAAAGCTCCCGCGACACAGGAAAGTAACAGGTCATTGACCTTACAGCCGACAACTTTTGCGATACTATAAAATTTGTCGAAACTTAAGGGCTCTGACCATGCGCAGGTTTTCCTAACGCCTAAATCGCCTTTCAGTACCTCTTTAGGGTCAGCTGGCATTGCAATTAATTGTGCTAGCTCTGCCGCAGCGCGAACGCCGTCGCCGATCAATTCGCGCAATGCATCTTGATTTTTTAAGATCGAAAAGCCATCTATAGAAACTTTTTTGGCGAATACTTTATATTTATCAGCTTGATTCACCGCAGAGTCGATCACTTTTTGATAACGCGGCCACTCGTAATTCATGTCTTTCATCGAACTCATTACATCATCAGAGAAGCTTTCTTGGTTACTTTTGCTATTAACGACAGGTAAAATGCTAGAACTTTCATCGGTAATGGAGTTAAAAACAGAAATTAACGCCAAACCATCGGCATAACAATGATGTACGCGTAAAATAACGGCATTCCCACCTTTATAGTTTTCAACAAATAGAAATTGCCATAAAGGTTTACTTTCATCAAAAGGAACGCTTACAAGGTCAGCAAGATAATATTGCAAGATATTTTTATCGGCGGCGCCAGGCAGTGCGACTTTTTTTACATGGTTATCGATATCAAAATAAGGGTCATTTTCCCAAAAGTACTGCCCTGATTTTAAAACAGGGCGGGCCATAAATCGGGAAAAGGAAAGAAACCGATTTGTAATCGTGTCTCTAAAGTCAGAAAAATCCATACGTTCTGCAATAAGCATGGCATTAATAATCATCAAATTGCAGGGTGAATCCATTCTTAACCACGCCGTATCGGCACCATTTAGTGGCTTTTTGGCTGAGTCACTCAAGTCAATCTCCTTTATATTTATTATTTAACCAGGATCATAGAATCGCATACAACACTTAATATAGCAGGTAAGAACATCAATATTCGGAAGTTAACTAAGTTTAAGCAGGGAATTGTTACATTTCTGTTTCAAAAAATAACATAAGTTACAATTCTTAACATCCGTTTTTCGCTACGTCTGCCATAATTAATTCAATCGTTTACAAACGCTTATTAGTGCAGCACATAAACTTTGATACATATTTGTTTATTCGCTTATTCCATTGTACTGATAGCTGCGTATACTTATTGATAAATAACCTTACATTAGCTTTTACCTTATTAACGAGTTAAAAGTTTAATGACAGCCATATAGTTTTAGTGTTTGGCAAAGGTTAACAAAAAGACGTTCTGCATTTTGAGCGACTGATGTATGAAGAGGTATTTTGACAGTGCAAGCTATTCACGCAAGAAAGCTAATCAAGCCAATTGAGCAAAGCTACACCGAAATGTTTTCTGGCAAAGTATTTACCGTCGGTAAAGGTGCTGTTAGCGTTCGAAACCACAGTGGCGAAGCAAAGCATACCGTTATTGGCGTACATGGCTTTTTAGAGAACCATTGTTATTTTACGCAACTTTATCACGAATCGTCGACAGAGCTTATTTTATTAACGTGCAGCAATTATCATGTGCCTGTTAGCGGCCCAATGCCAGAGCCTGCTGCTTGGGAAATTCCCATTAAGTATTTAGAAGCAACCATCGAATATGATGCCTGTATTCTCAATCAAACATTAGAAAATTTACCTAGTACTAAAAATGTACGTATTCATGGACACTCTCGCGGCGGTTCAGTCATATTAGAGGCTTTAAGCCAACGCCCTGAGTTATATCAAAATGTAGAACTGATCCTTGAAGCGCCTGCTTTACCTGGTGGAAAAACCCACCCTCTCGTTTCTGCACTGCTTGAGCCAGTAAGTCATGGCATGTGGCCTTGGATTATTCGCTTTATCAACAGCACGCCGTCTTCATCTTATGGCCAGATGTTTTTTGGTAAAATGAACAAACGTAAAAAACAACTACTTAGTAAGATGTTTAGTGCAACCAAAGATCATTTAACCATTGTACGCAACATAGAAGATCTCTTTGCATGGATGGCTAAGACAGACCATTCTGTATACCAACACATAAAGCATGGTACTTTTCTAATTCCTAAACTGGACCGAATTTTAGATCGGGAACTTATGTTAAAAAGTGCTGAACATAGTCCTAATTCAGTCCGCATTATAGAAACTGACGCTGTGAGTCACTTTATTACTTTAGATGATCAGAAGTGGATCCCTTCAATGCATACCATACCTTCGGGAAGTGCGGCGGAGATTGTAAAAAAAAGTCTGACTAAAATTTCAAAAAAACGAGCATCCGCAGCTTAAACTCGATCTATCATATTGCCATCGCGGCACATCATGCCGCGAACATATTTAAAAATACATCTCGCGAATTTCCTAACTTTTTTATAAAATATTTCTTTCGATCATTGACACTTCTTCACCCGTAAATAAAAGTAGAATACTAACCGCGCATGTCTAGAGATAAAATTCAAAATACCAAAACATCTAATCAAACTACCTTAAAACTGAAGTCTGTGATGCTGGCTTACCATGATTTTCAAATTGAAAAGCCGCATAACATTAGCGCCAAAGAGCTTACGAAACTGACTCTTTGGCAAAGTGAGCGCTTAAAACGAACCCATCATGATCTTTATCACGCCTCAAACTACACGCAGGGACTGGCATTTTTGTTTGATGAATTATATTCAGCTCAAGATTTTTCTGGCCGTGACAGAGACCTAGAACGTATTTTCCCCAAAATGATCAAACTATTACCCAAAACGGTGATTAGTACCGTCAGTTTGCTCGTTGAACTCAATCTACTGACGCAAAAACTCGATCATGAACTGGCGCATGCTATTTTTTTTAAACTTAACTACGCCGATGTCAATGAACAAAGTTATTGCGAGGCATACCGGCACTGTAACAACCAAGATCAGCGTAGATATCAAATACAATTGACATCAGAACTGGGAGAGAAAATGGATAAATATGCCCGAAGTAGTCTGATTAATTTTTCTTTGAAAATCACTGAAACTCCTGCTGAAATGGCAGGTTTGAGCGAACTTCATGCTTTTATCATGAGAGGTTTCGCAGCCTTTCATACTATGAAAGGCATACAAGCATTAATGGAGACACTGACTCAACGAGAATCAGTGGTTCTTAATAATATCTTTACTGGCCAAGAAAGACCTTTCTTAATTAGGAATGCTTAACATGTCCACAAAAAACCAAACTCCACGTATAGCACTTGAAATAAAAGACCAAATTGCATTTGTGACGCTTAATCGCGCAGACAAACTAAACGCTTTAGATATGCCAATGTTTGAAGCGATCGTAAATACAACAAAACAATTAAAAAAGGATAAGGCGATACGCGCTATCATTCTTTCTGGCGATGGTCCGGCTTTTTGCTCAGGTCTTGATGTTAAGAGTATGTTTAAAAATCCGCTTACGGCAGTAAAGTTATTAATAAAGCCCGGTGCACGAGCATCGAACTTAGCGCAAGATGTCAGTTTTCTGTGGCGCGACGTTCCGGTTCCTGTTATTGCGGTTACCCATGGTAAATGTTGGGGTGGAGGCTTCCAAATAGCGTTAGGTGCTGATTTTCGCTATTCCACACCAGACTGTGAGTTCTCGATTATGGAGTCTCGCTGGGGTTTAATTCCTGACATGGCCGGCACCATCGCGCTCAGAGAACTCGCTAGTATTGATGTTATTAAAGAGTTAGCGATGACAGCAAGAATATTCAAGGGTGACGAAGCAAAGCAACTTGGCCTCGTAACACATGTATTTGATGACCCGATGACTGAAGCCATTAAATTTGCAGATGAAATTAAAAAGCGATCGCCCGACGCCATCGCCAATACCAAGTTGCTCTTCAACAAAACTTGGTTAAGTACGATCAGACAAGCACTTAACTGGGAAACAAAACTCCAAAAACGCTTAATTGGACGTTATAACCAACGCGCTGCAATTAGCCAAGGTACCGCTAAAAAAGGCGAAGCAAAGCCTTTTAAGCAAAGAGCATAAATAAGTTCTACGATCGGTGCACAAACTCGTTATTTATAAAGCGTGTTGTGCAACCTATTATCTTGATAGTAGGTTGTGGATGAACAGAGTGAATCCCAACACCGCAGAAGTACTAAATTTGTTGGGGTTCGTGTTGCTCACCCCAACAAAAAACACTGAAACGTTATTTAAAAGTAGTTAATGCCTTCTCTGTGTAGTGCAGCGCCTCGGTTTTTCTCGGTGGTCAATTTCTTTTGACCTTGTGTTTAAGCTCTTTATTCACACTTAGGATATTAAGTGTGACCGGATAGACTAAAGATGAAACCTTAAAGATAAGAGCATGCTACCACCGAGTAAATCGAGGCGCTGCGCTTACACCGAAAAGTAACTAAAAAGCTAAGATAAATACAAATAAATAGGATAAAAATCTTGATCTTAAACAGAGTATCTACGTAATGTAAGTGAATTTTTTTATCCAAAGAGCTCCGCGCACCGATTTTTTTATTTGCTTTCATTAAACTGTGGATATTCATCATTTATTTCATGCCATGATGCTTTTGAATCGGCATAAATATGGTATTTATTTTCACAAATAAAAGGGGTTTCAATACTCCCCATTCTTAGGCGCTTAATATTCGGCAAGTCTGATCGGGCACTATAAATTGGGCTGCCACAATTAGTACAAAAGGCCCTTACTTTTACTTCGCTAGTCTGAAATTCTTTTATAAACTCGATTCCAGTAATTGTTAATTTTCGTGCGTCTACCGGGCTATTCGTAGCAAAAGCGCCTCCTTGGGCTTTTCGGCATTGAGAGCAATGACAAAGTGCAATTTCTTCAATCCCACCCTGAAACTCATATTTTACCTTGCCACACAAACAGCTTCCTTTAATCATTTTTTCATCCTTTGATAATTCTTATTGTATGTTATTGAATTCAGTAAATTACCGTGACATTCACTCGCGCTCTTTCCTCTGGTGCAGGTAATTAAATGATCATTCACCATACCAACGGTTTGCATAAAGGCATAGCAGATTGTCGGACCCACAAAACTAAACCCTCTCTTTTTAAGGCTTTAGACATTGCTTCGGATTCAGGCGTTAATACGGTGACTTCGCCCATTTTTTTCCAACAATTTTGAATCGTTTTACCGCCAACGAATGACCAGATAAAATTCGAAAACGAGCCTTCTTTCGCCTCAACATACTGATAACCTAATGCATTTTATATGATTGAATTAATTTTCAATTTATTACGAACAATGCCTAAATTTTCATCACGTCATAATGAATAATTTTCGCAGGTTCAAAGTTGTCATACACTTCATAATAAATACGTACTCTTTTAAGATCGTGATCCAGTTTAAACCGGCCTGCTGTCATCAAGGCATAACTTTGCAAACAGATCCTGACTATCTAGCCGAGGCCGCACTGACGTGGTCATGGTATGATTGATAAGGCTCTTCATTACTACACCACGGACAACGTGACTGAATATTTTCGCTTTCTGAATTCAACAATTGATTTACTCCTTCTGACGTTCACCTATAATGAATACCTTGATTCAAAAATAGTGAGAATCCCCTTGACCACAAGTAGTTCAAGTAACACAACTGGCACCAACGTTTGGTATCGATCAGCACGTTTCTGGCTACTATTCCTATTCATCAGTTACAGCCTTTTTGGTTGGTTTGGTGTCCCCGCCATTGTCCAAAGTCAGCTTAGCAGTGTACTCAAAGAAAGCGCTCACTGGGAAGTTAAGATTGAAGAAATCGTCTTTAATCCTTACGCTTTTTCTCTGGAGCTTTCCCTCGCAGACGTTAAAAACGATCAAGGGACATCGGTCATTGGTTTTGAACGTTTTTACATAAATGTCAATGCATTAAGCTCATTGACCGGCATAATTTCATTTGATGAAATCAGCTTGGAAAGCCCTCGGGTCAACTTAGTTATTGATGAGCAGGGTCAAACAAACTTTCAACGCGACTTTGCACCTGACACTAACGACACGACTACAGAAATAGAAGAAACGTCTGAACTGCCTACCTTATATTTTGGTTTAATCGCTATTTCCGAAGGTCAGATTCAGGTTACCGATATGAGCTTGGGTGAAACCTTGAAACAGTCTTTCAAACCTCTCAGTTTACGCTTACAAAATTTCTCGACACGAGATAATGAAGGCGGTGATTATTCACTCGCTATTTCACTTGGTGAAGGGCAGCAGATAGATTGGCAAGGCCAAATAGGCGTAGTACCTTTTCACTCTAAAGGCCGTCTTTCACTTAAAAATATTCAATCAAAAGTCTTTTGGCATTATGTCAAAGCAAATTCACCCTACTGGTTAAATAAGGCACGTATCTCTGTATCGGGTGACTATGCTGTACAGATGGCCACTCAGGAAAATGATTCAAAAATACAGCTTTTGGTCAACCAAGCACAATTATCGATTGAAGAACTTGAACTGGCCCCCAGCGAACAAGAAGCCAACTTTTTACAATTAAACGCGCTGAACGTCGGCCCTATTGAATTTGATTTAGAGAAGCAAAGTCTTTCTCTTGGCACAATTAGTTTAGATTCACCAAAAATTAGCGCCTTACGACACCCAGACGGTTCCATTAATGCACTAAGCCCCTTACAAACAGAAGGTTCTGAAACTGAAACAGATGCGGAGCCTGCTGCGACAAAAGAAACTCAAAGCACGCCATTCAAATGGCGCATCGATGACATTCTGGTTTCAAAGGGCGAAATTCGCTGGCAAGACCTCAGTTTAAAGACACCCGCCGACCTAAAAGTAAAAGATTTCGAACTAAAACTAGGCCAGCTTAGTCAAGACCTTAGCCATAATTCACCCTACCAGCTTAGCTTGTCAACGGATGAAACCAGCCACTCATTATCAGGCATTATCAGCCCCCAGCCTTTTGCCATAAATGGCCAACTCACCATTAAAGACTTCCCCCTCAATTGGGCTCAAAGCTATATAAGTGAAAGTGCGAATGTGGTGTTAAACAGAGGTACCGTTAGCATTGACAGCCAATATCAACTTGCCATGACCGAATCACTTAGTGGCAACATCACGACAACACTTCAGCTAAATCAGCTCGCACTTAGTGATTCAATTCTGAAAAAACCTTTAAGCGGCTTTGAACAATTAAATATCAGTCCGATAGTATTATCTTTAGATGACTTAACAGGTGTTAGCATTGATACAATTCGACTAGTAAAACCATATGGCGATGTATTTATTGCCAAAGACGGCCAAATAAATCTTGTTCAGCTAAGCACTGCAAAACCAGCGCAAGAAAACGAAGACATAAGCACCGCCCCAACTCAGTCGCCTGACAGCAAGCCAACAAACGAAACCGAAACGAACATTCTAATAAAGAAATTCGAAATAGAGGCGGGCCGCTTCGAGTTTTCTGACAACTCGCAGTCGCCGCACTTTAATACCTATTTTGACCAGATTACTGGCAGCGTAATGAATTTGTCATCCAATCTTGACGCTCAGTCAACGGTTGATATTCAAGGCAACCTTGAAACTTATGGCAAACTAAGTATTCAGGGTACATTAAACCCGCTAAGCCAAAAGCCAAATACCGACTTAAACATTCAGGTTAGCAACATTAATTTAAGTACTGCCAGCCCTTACTCCTCTCGATTTGCCGGTTATCTCATTGACAAAGGTAAGCTTGACCTTAACCTTAACTATAAAATAAATGACGGTATGCTCGAAGCCAAAAATCATATTTTTATCGATCAATTTGAATTCGGTGACTCCGTCGATAGTCCTGATGCAACTAGCTTACCATTACCGCTAGCGGTAGGGATTATGAAGAACATGAAAGGTGAGATCGATATTGACCTACCCATTTCAGGCGACTTGAATGATCCAAGTTTTAGTATTGGCGGTGTTGTGTTCACCGCATTTACCAACCTAATCACTAAAATAATCACAAGCCCCTTTTCTATTCTCGGTAGTTTGGTCGAAGGGGGGGATGATATTTCTTCAGTCCACTTCCTGGCAGGACAAGCCAGCCTAGATATAGAGCAAACCAATAATGTCATCAAACTGGCAGAGGCCTTGAAGGACCGCCCTAACTTAACCTTGGAAATTCGCGGTGTAGCCGATTCAGGCCTTGATAAAGTTGAAGGAAAAACACTTTCTGACCCCGCCTTAAAACGCCTAGCTAGAGACCGAGCTCTCGCTATAACTCAAACCGCCATTGATCAAGGCGGTATCAATAAAGAACGAATTTTTGTATTAGAACCTGAGGTCATAAGTTCTGAAGAAAAACAGGAAACCGGTATTCATTTCGTTGCCTCAAAATTCACCTTGGATGTTAAATAACCTATGCCCGCCACCAGCCACTTTTTTGCCTATATTAGCCGCTTACGCTGGATTAAGCGCTGGAGTTTGATGCGCAACGCCATTCATGAAGATGTCGCTGTGCACTCTTGGGAAGTCGCTACCGTTGCTCACGCCTTGGCTGTTATTCATAATCAAGTAATTCTAAAGTCATCAAATAGCAACCCTATCGACGCTTACCGCCTCACGACCGCTGCGATTTACCACGATGCTTCTGAAGTTATTACGGGTGATATGCCCACCCCAGTTAAATATCACTCAGAGGCAATGAAGAAAGCGTATCAAGGCATTGAACGTAAAGCACAACATGAGTTACTCACACTACTACCAAAGGCGATGCAAGCAGACTTCGCCAGCGTACTGATTGAAGATGAGTTACCGGAGATTTACCAAACGCTACTTAAAGCTGCTGACCGATTATCGGCATTATTAAAATGCCGAGCAGAGCTTCGTGCGGGAAATAAAGAGTTTGAACAAGCTGAAAAAGATATTTTTATTCGTTTAACTCAAATGAATTGTGCAGAAGTCGATTATTTCCTAAGTGTTTTTGCGCCTGGGTATGAAATGAGCTTAGACAATTTATTAGATAATTAACGCTGCCGTACTTGAACTTACTCATCTATTAATTTAGTTCGGATTTCACCCCTTTTATTTTCAATTTCTTCATGATCACTTACAGTATATGTGATATTTTTACCTCACATTCATACTTAGTGCTAAGTTACA
>JBLHVH010000044.1:0-19085 GCA_047628385.1 Oleiphilaceae bacterium | reverse complement strand
TATACACCTTACCAATACCCATTAAACTATGGTTTATACTGTTTTATTTCATAGCAGCGATGACTTTTCTAGAAGAAAAATTTTATGTATCCTTAAACCTTCACGCTTGCAAGCAGTAACTCACCCCAACGTTTAGAAACCATAACGCAAGTATTGCACTTGAAAACCCTGCAAACAATTGTAATAAATATTCAAACCATGAACAGGTAGCCACTTTAAATACGATAAGCTAAAACGACTTTTAAAATGAGAAAGTGAACAATTGAAACAACTTAAATCTCTTTATTTCAATATTTATTTTTAATGGGATAATGATGTTTCTTACAAACAAGTGGCCTAAAGACACTTTTTAACGTTACCTATACAGGAACAATATGAATAAAATAATTGCCGTATTTATTAGTTTATGCTTTTCGTTGTCAGCAAATGCTTATGTCGTCAATACCAATAACTTTCAATTTGGTTCATCTTGGGACAATCCTAACTCAAACGTTAACACCATATTGACGGGCCTTGAAGATGAAACAGGAAGCGGCCTAACACTTAATATGATTTCAGCTCAGACATGGAACGGAATCGGAGTAAGTTCAATTATTTTAGAAGAGCTAGCTGGGTATAAGCACAACACAACATTTGGTTGGTATAACACCGCCACCAATGATTCAGAGCAAATTTTTTCTGGCGCAGATGGTAAAGGCGCGAATGCCGCAGTCAATTTTGGTAGCCTAACCGATATCGGTTTTTACATTGATCCAAATGGCATAACAAATAACCGGATGTATACTGAAAGCCACCGGAATACACATAGTGATATTCAAGTAGCGATTTTCAAAATTGAAGAATTAGAAAACAGCTACATTTTAGGCTGGGAAGATTTAGACCTAAATGGTGGTACCGGCGGTGATCGAGACTACCAAGATATGATTGTTCGCATTACTATTGCGCAAGTGCCAGAGCCTGGCAGCATGGCATTGTTAGGACTTGGCTTACTAGGACTGATCGTAACACGTAAAAAAACAATGACAGCTTAACGATTAGCTAAAAACGTATATAATCGTGTATCAAAAGGCTCTCAGATTTCTGAGGGCCTTTTTTATTACCTATCCGACTAAACCACACCCTGCTTTTTTAGCCATATTTTTAACTGACTCAATGGCTGTGCACCAGCAAGTCTAGCCACTTCTTTTCCTTTTTTAAATAATATCAGCGTAGGTATTGATTGTATCCGCCAGCGCGCCGCTAATTGTTGCTGCGCTTCAGTATTGAGTTTTACAAACCTTAACTTAGGCTCCAACTCTTTGGCGGCTTTTTCAAAAATAGGCGCAAAGCTCTTACAAGGACCACACCAAGGTGCCCAACAATCTACTAAAACCGGCAACTCGTTATGATTTAGCACCGCTGCGACATTTGCAGCCGATAAATCCATTGGCTTACCCGTAAAAATAGGCTTCTTACATTTGCCGCAACTTGGTTTATCTTTAAGTCGATCGCTCGGAAGGCGATTAGTGGCGTTACATTTTGGGCAGGTTACGTTCGTAGTACTCATTATCGTTGTCTCAATACTGTCGTTAAAATAGTTGTTTGCCTCATAAACCATCTACTTATGATGACCATTCAAAAAGGGCTAATGATCGTCGAAATGCTAATAGGCTTCAAAATTTTCAAAAACCGAAGCCCATTCCTCATAGTAAGGTCCGGCATAATACCTCAAGAATGGAAATAACCACTTTGCAGCTTCACCCAGTAAATTAAAATTTTCATCTAATGATTCTTCAAGGCCAGGAAAATCCATGGCGTGCTCTAACGCTGCAGCACAGACTAAAAACAGCCCAATCGAGTCTGCAATGGGAAAAAAATCCCAACCCGCTTCACCCTGCATCGCACTATAAACAATCGACGTGTTATTTTGCTCATCTAGCTTAACAATGATGGGTTCACCGCCATCACTCGCAATTAAGAACCAGTTATCATGCCATGAGTTAATGGTCTCGTTAGTATCTGGATTAACATTATAACCCTCCATACGCCAAGAGAGTTCGCTTAAAGTACGTAAAGCGATAGGATTACCGACACCTTGAAACTCAACGCTTTCTTTTGGACAGGTGGTGTCGATATAGGCTTTTAACTCAGATGGAAAAGAACATGATTTTTCTTGTTCTAGGGCTTCCCGCAAATGGTTGCCGTTATTTTCAAGCAACCTAGCCTGCGAACTAAAAGCCTCAATTAAAGCAACAGATTCTTGTAAATTCATTATGTGTATCTCACTAAATTTCACTTTACTTTAACAACGCACAGCCCCTTCAAAACCCTTAGTTCACTATTAGTGAACTAAGGTAGCATTCACCCAGCCCTAGTGGCTAAAATATCTTCTATATCGACCTCGTCTAAATAACGGGTAAAATCAGGTTCTCTCGTTTCGATGGCGCGTATCGACATTCGGTCAGCGAGTTCATTCCCTTCTACTCCAACATGACCATTAACATGAAGTACTTGTACCTCTTTTTTCAGTTCTTGATACAAGGCAAACATTTCTTTTATTAATTCTAAGTTCTTAATTTCTCCACCCGACTTTTTCCAGCCTTTTTTCTGCCATCCTATAGCCCATTGCGTCACACTCTGTATCGAATACTTAGAATCACAAAATATAGCAACAGTCCGACCTTTATTAATTTCATCTTTAGCCATCACCAAAGCTTGAAAAAGTGCGTTTAGTTCTGCTGTATTGTTCGTGCCTTTAGGGTTAAATAAGCCATACCAAAGCTCATCCACCATATCATTCCGATAAACCGCAACACCTGACCCTGCCTTCCCTGGATTAGGCTCACAACCACCATCAGTATAAATTTTAGTCTCAATTTGCATCGCTGCTATTTCATTCGCCGTATAGGTTTTAATACCCGGTTTTTTAACAGATGAAGTACTCGAACTTTTTAACGCACTCGGTCGCGATGGCCCTTTAGTCCCTTTAAAAGCCGCTTCAGCTTCAGGCAAGGTTTTGAATGATTTATATTTTGCACCAGCAAAGTGATCAATGTGTTTTTTACAGGTACTCCAATCTGTAAAAATACCGGTCTCTCGCCCTTGCCATACTACGTAATATTTTTGAGCCACGTTTAATCCTTATAAATTTAATTCGCTTGCTTACACAAACCTAATATTTTTGATAGCGCTATTACCTAAAATGGACAAACACACTGTCCGCTAATTTTTTCTCCAGATATAGGGTGGTCAAAATCCAAACTGGTCGCATGTAACATCAGTCGATCAGCCATAAAAAATGCGACATCTGACGCATACAAATCACACCCTAAGATTGGATACCCAAATGTCTGGCTATGGATACGTAGTTGATGCGTTCTACCCGTGACGGGCTCAAACAATACTCTCGTTATTTGAGGGTCTTTTTGACGCTCCAGTACTCGATAATTTGTTAGTGCGCTTTTACCTTCATCTTTACATATTTTTTGTAAAGGGAAATTGGGGCGATCTTTGGCAATAGAAAAATCAATGCTACCGACCTCATCAGGCACTTGCCCATGCAGCACGGCGGTATAGGTTTTATGTGTTTTACGCGCCTGAAATTGCTTTGTAAGTAGGCCGTTGACCTCTTTATTTAAGGCAACTAACATAATTCCCGACGTACCAAAGTCCAAGCGATGCACAAGGGCTGCGGTTGGAAACTCTTTGACCAAACGATAATGAACTGAATCTTTATTAAGCGGATGTTTACCAGAAAGGCTTAACAAACGAGTAGGTTTATTAATGAGTAAAACATGTTCGTCTTGATACAAAATTTCAATTTGTTCATTGCACACCGGTACAATAAATGGATCAGCTTGCGGTTGCATATCTCATCACTCCGTTACAGCGAGGCTTTTGATCCCTTCTAAGAAACAATCCTTATAGATATTTTCAAAGGCTATATTATCTTGATCCCATTCCTGCCGAAACTTAGGGTAGGTCGTATAGAAATCATCATTGATCAACGTGTTGAAATTTTTAATCACTTCTTTGCCTAATTTACTACTTGAACAGACACACGCAAAAAGTTTATGCCTCATCCCTTCTTCTAAGTAATAATACTTATAATTGTCATTTAAGTGATTTTTTCTTTGGCCTGCACGGTTAAAGAAAATAAGTAAATAGAACAAAATATGACAATTGAAAATCGCATATTTACAAAAAACGCAACATCATAATATACCCACCTAATTTTTTTACACATGTAAAATAACGTTCACTGCTCGCTATAAATATCACCAGAGAGCTCTAACTGTGTCAGATACACACGCGTATCAAACTCTAATTGATGATACTCAGGCAGCATATGCAAACAAAGCTGATAAAAATTTTTGTTATGATCCTTTTCTTTAAGGTGCGCTAGCTCATGCACCACAATCATACTTAAAAAGGCTTCAGGCGCTGTTTTAAAGATAGCGCTTATACAAATACTATTTTTAGTTTTCAGCTTACCACCCTGAACACGGGTGGCATAACGGTGTAAGCCCAAGGCATTACTCACAACATGAATCTTTTGATCATATTGAATATTGCTAAGCGGGCCAGACTTTT
This sequence comes from Oleiphilaceae bacterium, assembly GCA_047628385.1. Lineage (GTDB taxonomy): Bacteria > Pseudomonadota > Gammaproteobacteria > Pseudomonadales > Oleiphilaceae > PZPK01. The sequence goes on along the minus strand of JBLHVH010000044.1, from coordinate 14,513 downwards.
TCATGTAACGCTGTTTTAGCCCCATCACATAATCTCTCAGTGCCTTATCACTCGCCATATTATGTGGTTCAGGATATTTAGACAGCAAAAATTTCTTGAGGCGGTCCTCGTCGATCATCGTTTGAATTTGCCCGGTTAGTTCAGGCGAATACGCTGATAGATATTTCAAGCTAGGAGATTTAATGGATGTTTCAGTCGTCATACTAACTTAGCCGTAGATTGGGTGTGGTTCAGGAGTCGGCGGTGGTTTTAGGGCTTCTATCAGTTTGATAATTTCTTCTTTTAATTCATCATCACCAATATTTCCAGCTTGAGCATTCGCATTCTCTGCTGCAATTAAAGCTTGGTCATTCTCACCAATCTCTTTAAGTAAAACAGCCATTGCATAATTTATTGACGCAATATAATCGTAAGCTGATTCTGCTTCGGCAAAACCTAAAGCCTTTTTATAAAGCACTAAAGCATCGTCGCTTTCTTCAGCAAAGTCAGCAAGTGTTTCCCATTGAACAGGGTGGTTTTTATCCGTATTTTCATGTTCTTCGCACAGTACACGTAACTCACCATACAAGGCTTCAAATTTATCCTGATCTTCTTTATGCGCAGCTGAGAGCAACCCTTCTGCTAGAGCGTGAACTTGCTTGTAGAGTCTAGTACTTAACATATTTGAAGAACCTTAATTTGTTTGGCATGGCTTAATTGAGTTATTCTACTACAAACTAACTAGTACTTTTCTATATTCATCAATTTCCCAGGGGAAATATGCGCATTCAAGACATTTCAATCACGAACAACCAGAAGAAATTATTAATCAAAGCGATTACAGATCCACAAATTCTTGCACAAGAAGAGAATGGCGAATTAGTCATCAATGTTAAGGCTTATCTAGCGCTTAAGAATAACATTGCTCACAAAAATACCGGGACTGAGCCAATTGAAGAAATTATTGGTTTTGATGAACTAGACTTTGAAGCCGAGTATTTCGTTTTTGACTAAATACACCTCATTAAACGTCACCGTTCTCTATTTGGAGTCAATTTTAGCGGGAGGATACTTCCTCCCGCCAAATTTGCACACTATTTCAACAAGGTTTACAAAAAAAACCAGATAAATTACGTGTCAATTCTATTCAAAAAATTAATCTTCTTTATAATGCCCGCCGTTGAATACATTTCTATCGCTGAGGAAAAGTTTTATGGTTGTTTTTACTGCCAAGATTAATGTCACTGGAGAAACATTCGTAGGCAGTGCACGAGAGAACGTAGAAGAACATTGGGCGCAGCTTATTGCATTAGCAGAAGATGGCGGGTCAGGTGAGCTTCTAGACAGAGTTCGGGAACATGGCGCTAACAGTATACAAGTTGAAACATGGGATTATGCCGAGTCGCCTAGCGAGTCTCGGGAACTAATGCGCGAAGCATGTGACCACTTTTCTGCTAAAATGATCAAAACCGGACGCGTAAAACCCGCTAGAGTTATTGCCGATAAGACGCAAGAGAAAGATGACCTTTCAACTCAGGCACAGTTAATTCTTAGCCAAAATCAAGCAAAGGCCGAAGCCGAGAAAAAAATTCAGGCGCTACAAGCTAAAGCCAAACTTAGCCAAACGGAACATGGTCCAGTTGTCAGTGTCGACATTGAAGCTTACAGGGCAAAACAATCAAGCATGGATGAAAAGACTAAATCTGAGCCTGTTAGTTTACGCCATACTGAGTCGACAGAAATTGCAGATGATATGAAATCAGTGATGGTTCGGATCGAACTGCAACGCAAGATGAATCAAGCTAAAAATTCACCTACAAAGAAAAGATCCACACATACGAAAAAAGTATCATCAATCAAAAACTTAAAAGTAACAGAACAAAAAACGCTAAACCAACAAGAGGTCGTTAAGAAATTAAAACTTCCTGATGGCCGCGTAAGCTCTTCTGTGAAGGAAAAACGCATAAAAGAAGCCATTGCCCAAGAGAAAATGGAACGCGAGGCGATTCGATCAGCAAAAGTGGCCGAAGAAGCCAATGATATGGCGGCACTGCTAGCGAAGCTAGATGAGCGCACGCGTGAGAAAGGTAAATTAATGCGTCGTCGATAGTCATTCAGTCGGGTGTTCCAATCTGGTTCACCCGATTTTAATAAGTCTCAATCAGCGCTTATGCATCAGCACAAACTCTTGCCACATCAAAACTGCTTGCTTAAAATCTTGCAAGCCACACTCAGAAAAAGACTCCTGATCATAAAGGTTGGTATTTTCTGGTAGCGCCTCATCCACGTCAATTCCCAGCGCTAAAGCGACTACTTCGACGCCATCATAGTTAAGCCGGAGCTGAAATTCCTTTCCTTCTAGATGAAAAGAGCTTTTTTTGCGCTGCTCTAGCTGATCGATACGAACCAGTAAATCCGAAATAGAATTAGAGTTACTTTCTATTTCTTCATTAAACCATATACCTAACGCTTCATAACCAGTGGAGAAATCAGCATTCAGCTGGCCATATTCATCTATCGTGTATTCATAATCCATAGTGTCACTAACTCACAATCATTAGAGGTGTAGTTTACAGCAAGGCGAACAAAATTATGCGCGACTATAATAAGCATTAAGGGCACAAAAACTAAACGCATATAGTTATATCTATACGAAAGATGTTTTGTTGAATAACTTAATGCCGACAACTTATCCACATTTATAAAATTCATATATCATACGCCTTTATGACAAAAATCCGCGTTACTTTAATTGACACAACATTCTAGGTGCAGCCGTATGACGTTTATTTTATACATTCCATTATTTATTATCTTTCAATTAGTAGGCGAGAAACTGAAAGCTACTTTGGATTTAGCAATCCCTGGTGCAACCATTGGAATGGTATTACTGCTGGCATTCTTATTTATAATTCCCCAGAACAAAAATATTACTCGTGCGGCTCAGAAGCTGTTACTCCATTTACCTTTATTTTTCATACCTGCCGGCGTAGGTGTTATGCAATATACCGACGTTTTGCAGCAAAATAGCCTAGCGCTCTTCGTTTCTGTTGTTGCCTCTACCATCCTATGTTTTATATTTTCGGCATGGCTTACTCAACGCTTAGTAAGGCCTGAAAAGAACATAACTACATAGCGATAAAGAATATTTATGATGAATGACTTAGTTCAAAACACTCCCGTAGTGTTATTAGTAATCACTTTATTGATATATGCCATCAGTTTACGCTTATATCAATCAAGCCATAAAAGTATTTTATTACTACCTGTGGTCACAGGCATCACACTCGTGGTTGTCCTTTTAACTTTCTTAGATATTGAATACACGTATTATTTTAAAAGCGTCGAAGTTATTCACTTTTTACTCGGCACAGCAACCGTTGCACTGGCGGTCCCCTTAAGGAATCACTTTCATTTAGTCATCGAACATGCGTACCCTCTTACCATCAGTTTAGCCATCATGGCAGTCCTTACCCCAGGTTTGGCAGTATTATCTGCTTGGTTTTTTGGCGCAGATACTGCGGTGCTACTTTCACTCGCCCCCAAATCGATCAGTACCCCATTTGCTATTGGTGTTGCAAAAGAAATTGGTGGTTATCCGTCTTTAGTTGCAACAATCGTAATAATAACCGGCGCTATTGTTGCTATTATTTCGGTTCCGGTGTTTACGCTATTTTCGATTAACAATCCGATCGCGCAAGGGTTTAGTATGGGCCTAGTTGGCCATGGCATTGCAACGGCCACTGCATTCGAAATCAGTATAAAAACAGGAAGCTTTTCAGCGTTAGCAATGGGACTTATGGGCCTTTCTACTTCTGTTATTTTGCCCTATTTAGTTTCCTGGTTTTTCTGAGTTATTTTGTCAAAACCCGCTTAATATGCATATACATAATTGGCCGGCATAAATATCTTTCCTATTTCATAGTAAATATTTAGACAAATTTAGTTATAATACTTTTATATTGGTCACCGTTTAACGCTTGATTTAGCCACTGTTTTTTTGATGATAAGGAATAAGTTTTTGATTAAAATTTTCAAAGAGCATTTAATTGGAAAAGGCTACAACAGAGAATGCTACCAACACCCTGAAAACCATAAGCTTTGCATTAAGATAAATTTACCTCGCACCCCTTCTAGCGATAGTGATAGAGAAAAGAAATATTATCAGCACCTTTTAAAAAGAAATGTTTCATGGGCGATGGTTCCTAAATACCACGGTGATATAGAAACTAATATGGGCTTAGGCTCTGTCTATGATTTAATTTTGGATGACGACGGTTCAGCATCTCAAACCTTAGAACATTATTTAGCTGCCAAAAATAATTTTAATGCGGTATTAAAGCCTTTTCTGTCCCTAAAAGAATACCTGCTCCAGCAACGAATAATCATCATGACACTTCACCCAAGAAATGTTTTATGCCAAATAAAAGATGGTGCGATCACTAAACTAATTATTTGTGATGATATAGGAAACTCTGACTTTATCCCTATTTGTAATTACAGCCATTATTTAGCGAGATTAAAAATCACAAGAAAATGGACTAAATTTGAAAAATTATTATCGACAAAGTATCAGATACTAAATTTTCAAAATGCTCAGGCACATATAAATGATTAAATAATCAAAAGACATTGGTCTCTGAGTATGAAATACGATGAGCCAATGCAAGCGTTACTATTCGTTATATAAACTCATCTGTTCGAATGCTTCTTTCAAATATTGAGCATTTAATTTCAACGTTAAACTAGGTCGATTGGTCTTATCTAATAATTGATAATTTCCAGCGGCACCCACCTCAATAATATAGTCGTTTGTTACAATACCATAACCACTATACTTCGAAGCAATAATCCAATCTCTTTCGATCGGAGCAGCGAGTAGGTCAACGCCTACAGTGTAGTCGATCAAATCGTTGCGCACGCCTAAATAGTTGCGTGCTAACGTTGGCACTACATCTTGATGAGCCGTAAATCGATCCCCCCACTTTTGGTGATCGCTAGTAATTTTAGGGCCAAACATAACAAACGGTACCTGGATCTGCGCGTTGGTATAATTGCCGTTATGTCCCCAAAAGTTGAGTTTATTATCATTCATCTCTTGGCCGTGATCCCCTGTAATGATGACAAGCGTATTATCAAGCTCACCCGTTTTTTCTAATTGCTCTAATACTCTTTTTACTTGGCTATCAACAAAATGCACACTCGTTTTATACCGATTTTTTACCGGAACCGGATCAAATTCATTATCTAAATCCAAATAATTCATCCCATCAGTCATGGGCTCGAAACGAGGTGTATACCCCTCAGGGAAATCATAACCGTGTGGGGCATCATAAAAAAGAAATGAGAATGCTGGTTTTTGCTTATCTCGCTGTTGGTCCCAAGTTATCCAATCGTCAGTTAAGTCTTCGTCTCTTGCAGAAGGTGTTTTACCTTCAGAGCCATTGCGTAAATTTGGAATAGTATTAAACACCGTTTGAGTAAATTCTGGTTTAGTTAACTTAGCTGCGGCAAAAATCCCCATTTCATAATCAAGCGCTTGCATGCGCTCAATTAGCACTGGCGACTGTCCATTCGCTAAAAACGAATGCCAATAAGTACCTGGAATGCCATAAAACAAACCAAACACACCTGTTCTAGTCGAATTGCCGGCAGAAAGGTGATGACTAAACGTGATACCTCTTTGAGCGTAACGCCACATATTAGGCGTGTTTTCAGCATTAAAGGTATCAGCCCTCCATGAATCAACCAAAATGATCATAATGTTTACCGCTTTATCTGGCGCTTCAACAATCAGCGGCTTTAAAGGATAATTAAGGTCGCTTGCTTGAGATATTTTCAGCTTTTTTTGCTGCGCTAATGACGGTTTATTGACTAAGCCATATTTAGCCAACATCCTATTTGAAGTTGAAGGATAAAACAGTGGCAGATAACGTTTCACCATTGTCACGGGCTGGTAGGCCACCGCAGCAGCCCAAATATGGATACCGTGCGTCATAAGTAAGGTAGTAAAGGTAAATACTGAAAAATAACGAAGGAATCGTTTTTTCTTCCACACCGAACTAGCTTCAGTTTGATCACTTTGCGTTTTTTCCAAGTAGCGCAAAAGTAAACTCTGCAGCAGAAATAATAACGCAATAATACCAAGGCCTTTCAACCACATCAGTAATGGAAATGTCACAACATCCGCTGACATCGCTAAATCAACGACAACCGCATTCATATGAAACCGATACTGCGCAAACACCAGCGTATCAAAATAGAGTAGCGCCACGCCCAAACTAGCAATCGTGACCTGACTAAATTGACGCCACCCCCTTGGTAAATATATAAATGGCAGGGTCAATAAACCGACCACAGAAGCTAATAACACCATTTGGCCAAACGTTGCAGCAAATATAAATATTACGGCGACTAAATCACTCGGAAAAACAGGTAAAAATGAAAAATAACGAGTGGCGATGCACATCGCAACGAACGCATTAATTACGATAAATAAACCATGTACTCGTAAGCGCTGGTGATTGCTTAACTGTTGCAAAAAAAATTCCTCAAATTAATCGTTTTATAGTGTTACGTATTGTCTCACAATACCATTGTTACTAGCTTAACTAAACGTGACCCTCCACTCTTTACGCACATAAAAAATTGAGCGTTTAAGATTAGTACAATACGCGCTGTCGAAGAGGGTATCGATTGAGAAAAAAATCTTTCCTCAGTAAGGCTTCATTATATTCATGTATGTTATTTAACGCTCAATATGGGGATCAAAGAACAGTTCTCGTTGGACACGCTCCTCATAAGCAGTTTTTATATCTGATACATGAAACTGTATCTTTTGCCCTGGCATTGCCTGCCCTATTTTTTCAACATCTGTCGATAACACAGTACCAAGTTTAGGGTAACCACCAATAGTTTGCCGGTCTCGCATCAACACAATTGGCTGCCCATCGGGAGGTACTTGAATCGCGCCTAACGCAATACCTTCTGAAATAATTCCACTATTGTAAGGTTTAAGTTTTTCACCTTCTAGGCGCACGCCCATTCGGTCACTTTGACTATTTATTCGATAAATTTGATTGAGAAAGTGTTGTTGATCCTGTCTTGAAAATAATGGCCACTGACAAGACGGTATAAAACGACAATGAATGGTTGTTCTATTGTTATACGCTCTAATGAGCTCTGGGTAGACGCTAATATTGACTGTTTGAGCTTGAGTTTGCTCAACAAGAGATGATAACTTATCCCCTATTTTTAATGCTTCACCATCATTAAAACCACCTAGATTCTCTCGTTTAACCGTACACGCAGACTGAAAAGGTTTAGGACAGTCAAATCCTCCTTTAATCGCCAAATATGCTCTTGTTCCATTCATTTGAGGGCCATCAAAGTGTAACTCATCGCCTTCTTTTAGATAAAGGGTTTCCCAATTAGCTAAATTATGCTGATTTAAGCGCGCGTTAAAGTTTGCACCAGTAATGGCAACCTGACAACGCTGTAATGCCTTAACAGAAAACTTACCAAAAGTAATTTCAATACACGCTGCATTCAGGTCGTTACCCAGTAATTTATTCGCCCATAAAAAAGCATATTCATCCATTGGTCCTGACTGTGTTAGCCCTAGCGATTGCTGTTGTACTCGCCCACGATCAGTGAATAAGGCTGAAAAGTTCGCTTTAGTTATTTTCAATAAATCAGTTATCGGCATGCTAACTTTCACCCGTATTCTCAGCTGCACTTAAATCATCTAAGCATCCACCCAATTGTATAAATAACGTTTTATTGATGGGTTTAAAGCGCACACGATCTGCTGTTTTTAGCAAAGCGGCAGGAGAACTTTCAAGATTGAAAAAAACCGAAGGGCTACGACCAATAATATTCCAGCCTCCAGGGCTTTGGTTTGGGTAAACCGCTGTTTGCAAATCAGATATTGCGACCGATCCAGCAGGAACACTAGTTCGTGGACGTGTTTGCCGAGGTGTTTCTAAACGCGAATCAATTTGTCCCATAAAAGCAAAGCCTGGCGCAAAACCAATTGCATATACACGGTATTCTTTCTGGCTATGATATTCTGCCACTTGCTGCCAAGTGATACCGTTTTCCTGAGCTATTACTTGTATATCCCAAGCAACGCTCGGGTGATAATAGACCGGAATTTCAATACAAGCGTCAGAGGTTTCTTTAACCTTTTGGCTTGGTTTAAACGCATGTGAATGCATCATTAAGCAGTGTTTATCCCATGCTTTTTGAAAAGTGGTCTGGGCTTGCCACGGTGAGATTAATAGCGGATCAAATTCAATTAATAAGGTGGTATACGAAGCGACGAGGTCTTTTAACTGACGACCGAAAACTTTAGCGGCACAAAGGGAGGCTTCTTGAATCACATCCAGTAAGTCTTCTGATATGTTATCACCAAAGCGGACTAATAAATTTTTTTCACTAATCAATTCACTATGAGCGCTTACTTTCATGTGACTAAACACTGTTTCAGCGTTTGAATCATATTAACCGCTTGCTCATTATCACCATGCACGCACAGAGTCTCAGCTTCCATACAAATGGTTTTCCCATTTATACTTTGAATCGTGCCCTGTGTCTTTAATTGTATCGCTCGATTCAGGATATCATCAGCCTGCTTAAGAACCGCGCCATCAACCTTTCTAGAAACTAAAAAACCTTCATCATCATAGGCTCTGTCCGCAAATGCCTCAAACATCACGCTGATACCATATTCTTCTGCTTTTTGTTTAAAGCCGCTATTACTGCTCGTTGCCATCAATAACAAAGGCATCGTTTGATCATATTTTTGCATGGCAGAAAAAATAGCCCGCAGCACGTCATCGTTTTTCATCATGTCGCTATACAATGCACCATGAGGTTTCAAGTAAGATACCTGACAATTTTGGCTTTTACACATGCCCGCTAATGCACCTAACTGGTAAATAATTAAACTCTCAATTTCGTCGTGACCTAATTGCATAGAACGACGACCAAAACCCTGACGATCGGGGTAAGATGGGTGGGCCCCTATCGTGACCTGATATTGCCTTGCCAAGGCAATGGTTTTCTGCATAACTTGAGGGTCGCCCGCATGATAACCACAGGCAACATTTGCCATATCAATATGTGGCATAACCAAGGGATCTGCCGCAATGTTCCAATACCCGTAGCTTTCGCCTAAATCACAATTTAGTAACATGTCTGTTAGCCAGCTCTTATAAAATTATATTGTTATGATCACTTTGCATAAAAGCAACTTTTTATCATTTCGATTACCTGTTTTTAAATCGAAATTCATACTTTATGACCAAACTCAGAGATAAAAAATGGATACCAGCCGAAGAACACACCAAAACAGCCATTATTTTATGAACAAAGCCGTCATATAAAACTTACTGCGTGTATTTTAATCTTAATTCGGACTGAAATAATTCACAACATACTCGTTTAACTAATAGCATAGTTGTGCGAGTTGTATTATCTTTATTCATATTACTTTAAATCTAAACGGAGCAGGAACATGAGCAAGAAAGATGCATACATAGAAAAAGCTCAAGCTAAAATTGATCAGCAAGCGGCCAAAATTGATGGTTTAAAAGCAAAAGTAAAAGGAAAAATTGCCGATCATAAAATTGATGCGCACGACCACATTGAAAAAATGGAATTACAATTAAAGGCCGCTAAGGCTCATTTGGCTGAAATAGTTGGTTCAGCTGAAAATGCTTGGGAAGACCTAACGAATAGATTTGATGCGTTGTCAGATGAACTGACTTCATCCGTCAAAAAATTCTTTAAAAAATAAAAGTGTTCACACAAAAGAACCCTACTTCACTCTATAAGTGGCGATAAAATTCGCCATGCTACCATTCAAAACACCTATTGCGTTTATATCTATAGCAGTACTTAAGCGACTATCAGCGCTGAATCCAATATTCGACCTCTTGCGCTTCAAGAAATGCCTCCGCTTGCTCACCTTGCAGCATTGCAAAGGTTGATAACATTCCTGCCTGCATACAATTTGCTGCCGCCACAGAGATAGCGTGTGGCGCATCAATAATAGACTCTCCTGTCAGTGGGTTTAGTATATGGCTATAACGGATACCTTCTTTCAACAGAAAACGTCGGCTATCGCCACTGGTTGCCACAGCGCCTTGGTTTAAACTAACGGTTGCGACGGTGGTTTGATCGCGATCACTGTTTTCAACACCGATAATCCAAGATGAGCCATCTAACCGAGACCCAGAACACGCTAGATCACCGCCAAAATTTACGACAAAACGACAGTTTGAAGGCATATTGCGTTTTTCTAACGCGGTATTTATAGCAAGTACGACGCTATCAACGGCATATTCTTTACCAACCCCCCCTAAATCTAACTCCATACCTGCTTTTAGCGTTAGGTTTGGCGCTTGCCAGTCAACTTTATTCCAACCTACATTCTGGATCACGTGTCTAATTTGAGCTTTATTAGGTACTAAATCACTGCCATCAAAACGCCATATTGTTCTAAGCAAGCCAGATGAAATATCGAAGAGTCCCTCGCTTAACTGGTAACATTGATCGGAGAAATTTAGTAACGAAGCCGTTTCAGCATCAACCTGAATTGATCGGCCTGCTGAAGTATTGATACGATCAACGATATTGTCAGAAACATAACGACTAAACTTATGCTCAATCCGCCATGTTTCTTTAGCAGCAATCATCAAGAAAGCCAACGCTTGGGCTTCATCAACCCCTTCGATGAGTAGTTCGCAATCACTGGCCATTGCTTGAAAACAACCAATCCAGAGATTACGATTTCCCGTAAGTTTGGGTAAGGGATGCTGAGCAGGGTTGTCATCCGGCTCAAGCGTCAATTCAGCCACGCAAAACTCCATAAAGATTATTTCTTCGCGCCACGCCAATGATTTCTAGAGAGCAAGCATTGACGTGGCGTTACTTTAAAAATTAGATTTTAAAAAGAATAACCTACTTGGAAAATTAATGCTTTGGTATCAGGGTATAGGTCCTGATCTTTTAGCAAACCTATGCCGCTATCACCTGAATTACTCTGTAAATAGTATTCAACTCGCATATTAAATTCATGGTCATTATCCCGTTTGTGGCCGAATTTCAAACCTATGGTCATGCCGTCTAAATCACCTAAGCGATAATCTGATGTTGCTTCTGTCAGCGTCGGACTACCGGCGTTATATTCAGTTTCGGTAATATACCGCTTATAAAAATCCGCCTCTGATTGCATGTAATAACGTAAATGAGGTTCTAGATAACTTGAACCTAACTGCCAGCGATATCGGAAATCGAAGGTGTGAGAATTAATTCCCCAATCATCCAGCATAAAGCGGTACGAACCATCAATCACATCACCATTTGCAAGGGCATATTTGGTTTGCCAGTATAAACTATGCTTTATTCTTAAATCTGGCCGTGCATCGTAAAGGTAAATGTTATTGCCATTACCATCTTGGAGGTTGCCGCCAAAGTTGGCCCCAGCGGTATCTTCAATCACACTTAAAATTTTAAATGGATCAGAGAGGTAACCATCCGACATACTAACTGAATAATTGAACTGCATGATGGTATTACGGTTAATAACCTGCGTTACCCCGAATAATGCATCAATGATGGTTTTAGAATCCGACGTATCTACACGTGTTGCACTAAAGTCATCACCTGACGCTATATACGGCATTTTAGCCAATGCATCGGGTATATCACCTTCTGGCTCGATGGTATCGAACGAGAATGACAAGCCAAAATTTAGAGCCGTATTCTTGTTATTCAAATAATGTTTAATACCACCACTGGACCCTATGGATAAGTAGTCATATTCTTTCGAGCCATAAACCGCAGCATTATATTCCCAGTCACGGTTAATCGGCGCTAACCAACTGGCCGATAAGGCCACACGCGTATCTTTAAACGTATCATCAATGGGAGCATCACCCGCATCGGTGATATAAGTACTATTTCCAGAAGGCGTTGTAAAGGTTTGAGGCGTCGCACTCGGTGTGGCACCATTGGGTGATGCCCCCGTTAATACATCATATGCGGCTTTAAGATTTAACACTTCTCCATCTTCAAAGTTTCGCGTTGCGCTAAAAACAGGTTCAATAGCCGATACTCTGTCGTCAGTTTCAACATAAAATAGTGAGGCAACCTCAAAATCCCAAGTACCAGCCTCTCCGCGAGCAAGCGCAGTATTACTGGCAACACTTAACAAACTGCAACTTGCAGCCGCTAATGCCGGCGCAATTTTCTTAAAGGATCGCACGGCTGATTTACTCGCTTTTCGTTTAATTAATTGCATCCACAACCTCCACCACCAAATCCACGACCACCACTGCTAGCTTCTTTACTGAAATAAATATGATCATCCAAGCCCGCTTCAATCGGGTCATGATTCAGCTGCATTTCAGGCCGTGCTAAGACATCACGCTCCCAAGGTTTAACACCCAAATCGGAACAAGCACTTAGCACTATACTACCCAGAATAATAACCGTAGTCGTTCTTAGGGTATTCATGCTCAAACCCTTAAAATTCATGCACCGTTGTATATTTCTATTCATACTTCCACCTCTAATATATTCACTACGGGCACTACTCAGCCGTCTCATTAAGTAATGCAAGAATATGATCTTGATGCTCTTTTTTCTTACTCGAATTAAATCCAATTAAGCGATGACGAATATAACCTTGTCGGTCAATTAAGTAAGACATCGGCATCCCTATCACCTGCATCTGCTCAGCACTGCCGCCATTTGGGTCATACAGTATTTTAAATTTTGCAGGCACATCCGCTAGAAAGTCAGCCGCCGCTTGTTTTTCTTGGTCAAGATTCACCGCAATAACAACAAGACCTTGATCATCATACTTTTCTTGGATCTCATTCATCCAAGGAAATGACTGTCGACATGGACCACACCATGAAGCCCAAAAGTCGAGTAGTACAACCTTGCCATCAAAGTCTTTAAAATCAATTTTATCTGCACCAATAGGTAATGAGATAAGTGGTGCTGACGCCAATATATTCGAATCAAGCTTAGATTCTGCAAATACCTGCATGCTCGCAAAATTTATTAATGTCAGCCCAACCAATAACAATACTTTCTTCATTAATTCACCTATATCTTTAATTTCCACTATTAGAACATGACAAACTTAAGCTAACCTTAAGATGAATGCAGGATGATACAAACTCAAATTGACAGTACACATATATACCTGTCTAAAATATTTCTTAGCTAAGGTTTTTTATAAATGCGAATTTTATTAGTCGAAGATGATGAATTACTAGCGGATGGTATCGTAACGAGTTTGTCGCTTGGCGGCTTTAAAGTAGATGCTGTATATACCGGTGAACATGCACTACACGCATTAGGCTGTGAAGAATTTGATTTATGTATTTTAGATGTTGGTTTGCCAGGAATTTCAGGCTTTGATGTACTTCAGAAACTACGAGCGTCTAATAATATGGTCCCCATATTAATGCTGACGGCACGCGACCAGATCCAAGACAAAGTAGAAGGTTTAGACAAAGGTGCCGATGATTATTTACTCAAACCTTTTGATGTTGAAGAGTTAAAAGCACGCATTCGTGCATTATCACGTCGAAGTCATGGCGAGCGCCAACCCGAATTATCGTTCGGAAATATTCGAATTATCGAAAACGCTCACCAAATTTTCAAAAATGACGAAGAAATAAAACTTTCGCCGAAGGAATATACCCTGATTCATGAGTTAGCCATCCATAAAAACAAAGTACTATCCAAAAAAAAACTCACTGAACTGATATATGGCTGGTCTGAAGAAGTCGACAGCAATGCCATTGAAGTACACATTCATCATTTACGAAAAAAACTGGGTACGGCTGCAATAGAAACCGTCCGTGGCGTCGGCTATAAGGTGAACTAAATGTTAAAAATAACATCCATTAAGAACTTTTTAATCATCGCCATCATCTCAATCATTTCATTTGTTTGGGTCGTCAGTTCGAGTATTATTTTTAATAAGTCTCAAGAACAAGTTGAAGAATTATTTGATGCTGAATTAGCCCAATTAAGTCGTATGCTGCAAGCGGTGATTACGACTAATATAAAACTGAGCACCAATAGTGCCCCTCAACCTCTCACCTATCTTGATAAACAAATTTTTGATGACGCTTTTGGCCACCAAGAATACAATGAACGTGGACATAAATATGAAAAGAAGCTCGCCTTTCAAGTATGGGATACCAAAGGTCAGCTCTTTTTTGAAAATCATATTCAATTGCCTAAGTCATTTGGCGACTTAAAGGCGGGTTTTCACACCGTAACAACTAGCAATTTAAAGTGGCGTAGTTTTACTCTAAAAGATGAAGATTATGGCTTCTGGATTAAAGTGGCGCAACGCGAAGATGTACGCACCGAGTTAACCAATGAGATTGCTTGGAATACCACTTGGCCAAGTTTAGCAATTATACCGATTTTGATGCTTATATTGGGCTGGGTCATCCAAAAAGGCTTATCCCCTTTGCGCATCATTTCTGATGAAC
>JBLHVH010000043.1:0-19159 GCA_047628385.1 Oleiphilaceae bacterium | reverse complement strand
TATCGAGCTTATCTTCATTTTATTCAAAGCGGTCATTAATACCGTTTTGGTTACTATCTACATTTTCAAGGTCATCGGTGAAACCATCGTTATCGCTATCATTATCAATAAAGTCTTCAGCGCCATCTTCATCTGAGTCAATAGGTATAAATACTGAAGAAGGTAAGCCATTATTGCCAATATTATCGACTTGTCCGTTATTGTCACTATCGATTATTGATAAATCTGTATCTGGAGTATTTGCTTCGATTAAGTCAAAGATTTTATCGTCATCTGAATCTAAATCTTGAAAATTAGGAATCCCATCGTTGTCGGAGTCTAATGTGTTGAAGTTTGTCGTTATGCTGTCATCGATACCATCATTATCGCTGTCTAAGTCGACACTATCAGGCTCATTATCTAAATCGGTATCTATCTGTCCACTACCTTCCAGCAAGTCTGGAATACCGTCATTATCATCGTCAAGATCTAGTCGGTTTGTGATTCCGTCTTTGTCATGGTCTTCCATAGAGCCAAATTGATCTGGCGCATCATCAACAATATCGCTAAGACCATCACCGTCAGTATCAATAGTAATATCGACTAAACCATCATTGTTGGTATCAATTAAAGATGTATCTGGTAATGCAGCAATATCAAAGGGGCCTGCGACAATGTTTGCTGCATTGGTACTTTCTAAGTCAAGGTGGTTTGGGATGCTATCAGAATCTGAATCTATTGGCGTTAAGGTGAACGCCTCTCCGTCATCTAATAGTGCGTTGACGGGGTTAATATCAATACCGCCTGATTCTCTAATATCAGACAAACCATCATTGTCACTATCTAGGTCCAAATAGTCTGGAAATTCATCATTATCAGCATTAGGTGGTTGAATAGCATCATCTAGTCCATCATTATCAGTGTCTAAGCCGCCTGTTGCATCGATATCAAATTGGTCGTTGATACCGTCGCCATCGCCGCTTTCATCAATTAGATTAAGCTCAATGCGGTAATCTCCGGTAAATCCTTCGGCGATATTTGCCGCTACATCAATAGTCACTGTTCCTGCTAATTCTTGATGACCGGTGATCTTAAAATTACTAATTTGTGCTTGAGCTGCCTCATCACCATCGATGATCAGTTAGGCCCAGTCGACATTAAGCGGCCAGGTGCTGTTTGTTGTTAACTCGACTCTATTACTACCAATAACGACATCTGTAATCGGGATCTCAAAAACCGTTACACTGTAAATACCTACTTCACCAGCTAAGTTTCCCAGTACTAGTTGGCCATAAAAAAACACTCGCTAATTCATTAGATTCTTCGTCGATGCTGTTGGCGTATATGACTAAACGGGCCGTACTTATTGGCGCTGCCCCTGTTACATTAATACTAGGCTCAATCGGATAAATTAAATCAGAGTCTAAAACTACCGTATCAAGGTCGTTATCTGCGGGTCCTGAAAAATCATTTTTAATGTTATCTGTATCAATGATAAAGGTAGTGCCTGCGACGGCACTGTTAAATAAAAATAACTGACCAATCGATATAAAAATAGCAAAATATGTTGACCAGCCATTTGAGCGGGTCAAAGTTTTTGATAAGTGATTAAGTCTATTTAACATATAACAGCATAATTTCTATAATGTATGGACAGGATAATTTATATTAAATTAAAGCCTAGCAATAATTATGCTATGTATGCGTGTAGGCTTTGATAATGTGATTACAAAATTTGTAAGCCTGACTCTAGCGATATCGCCATTATCTGTTGAGCGCTTGCTACCGAGGAACTCGTCAGCTTTCCATCGACAATATTTAAACCTTGCAAAAGGCCTGGATTTTCAGATAGTGCTCTTTTAATTCCTTTATTTGCTAATTCTAATACGTATGGGAGTGTTGCGTTGTTAAGTGCTTGAGTCGCAGTTCTTGCTAAGGCACCAGGCATATTTGCAACACAGTAATGAACAACGCCTTCTTCGACGAATATTGGTTGGTCATGTGTGGTTGGGTGAGAGGTTTCAAAACAACCGCCTTGGTCAATGGCAACGTCGACAATTGCTGATCCTTGCTTCATTGTTTTTAATAGTTTACGAGTCACGAGTTTCGGAGCCGCTGCGCCCGGAATTAATACAGCGCCAATGACGAGGTCTGCTGTTAAAAGTTGTTCGGCTAGTGTTTGTTGTGTTGAAAACAAGGTTTTGATCTTACTACCATATATGGTATTTAAATGGCGTAAAGCATCAAGTGATTTGTCCATAACCGTAACATTAGCGCCTAAACCGACAGCCATTTGAGTCGCATTGGAGCCTACAACGCCGGCACCCAGAATCAGTACATTTGCGGGAAGTACCCCAGGGACGCCGCCTAATAAAATACCTGACCCTTTTTGTGACTTTTCTAAACAACGGGCACCTGCTTGTATGCTCATGCGACCCGCAACTTCTGACATGGGTGCGAGTAAAGGGAGGCGGCCGCTATTGTCTGTAACCGTCTCATAGGCAATGCAGGTGGCACCACTGGCTAGAAGGTCATTCGTTTGTGGTATGTCAGGTGCAAGGTGTAAATAGGTAAATAAGGTTTGAGCAGGTCTGAGTTGTGCGCGTTCAATTGCTTGAGGTTCTTTTACTTTAATAATTAAGTCTGAAGACTCAAATATATCTGAAGCGTGTTCTACAATTTCAGCGCCTGCGAGTACAAAATCAGAATCTTGAAACCCACAGCCTATACCTGCATTGGTTTCAACTTTAATTTGATGTCCTGCGTTGTGTAATTCGTGGACGGAAGAGGGGGTTAATCCTACTCTAAATTCATTGTTTTTTATTTCTTTAGGTAAACCAATTAGCATTAGTGACTCCTCATTATGACAGGACGAAAGTCTTACCATTACACTGCTAAGTTTAGTTCATAATTGAAGAAACCGTTATGTCCACAAAAATGATGGTGACTTATAAATCTAGCTAGAGATAAGTCACCACTTTTCAAGCTTGGTTAAGCTTGAGTAGTTGTAGGAGAAGAATACTTTAGTATTCGACCAATCACTGTTGAATATTGCTTGCCAAATGAGCCAGTATTGTATGGGATACCATATTTTTGACAAACGGCTTGTACCTTAACCGACATTTCCCGATAGTGTGGTGCCGGTACATCAGGAAATAAATGGTGCTCAATTTGACAGCTTAGATGACCTGTTAATATATGGAACCACTTTTTTCCCGTTATATTAGATGAGCCTAGGATTTGTCTGTAATACCACTGGCCTTGGGTTTCATTTTCAATTTCCGAAGGCTGAAATGTGTGTACATTTTCAGTGAAGTGACCACAAAAAATGATGGTAGACGTCCAAAAATTACGAATTACATTAGCGATTAAGTTTCCAACTAAAACCTGAAGCGCAACTGGCCAGCATAAAAGGGGGAAAAATATATAGTCTTTAAAAATTTGTCGACCTGCTTTGCTGAAAAATGCATTTCTCAGTTCTTTGCGCGTTATTGGTAAGCTGCTAGATTCGCGGCGTCGTCCTTTGAAAATTCGTTCTGCAGCGACTTCATGGTATGCAACACCCCATTCAAACAATGTACTTAAACCCAGATAGTTTAAAAATTGAAACCTGTTGCTTGGTTTCCATGGCAAATCGTCGCTTAAACGCAGAATTCCATAACCAAAATCACGGTCTTTACCAATCACATTGGTAAACGTATGGTGTTCATGATTATGATAGCGTTTCCACGAACTGCCATCTCCAGCAATATCCCATTCAAAATTCCGTGAGTTGATATTAGGGTCATTCATCCAATCGTATTGGCCATGCATAACATTATGGCCAATTTCCATATTGTCTAAAATTTTGGCAAGGGCTAATAAAACAACACCTAGAATCCATAGTGCGGGGTTAATGAAACCTAGTACCATGATAATACGGCCTAAAATTTCACTACTACGCTGTATAGCAATAATACGCCTAATGTAACGTGCATCTTTTTCACCAACCTTACTCATGGCTTCTGAACGTATCTGGTCAAGTTCTTCTGCGAATTGATCTAAGGTTTCTATGTCAGGTTTATGACTTTTTTGCATGATAAATATCCTTAATTATCTAGAGTTCGAGTTCAACATGACCAACGGGTACTGATAGGCATAATTGAATTTCTTCACTGCCGGAGTCAGAATACTTTTTGGTTTTGATGTTGAAAACACGGCCTTGTTTTTTCTTACAAATGCATTGGTGGCAAACGCCTATTCTGCACCCCGATACGGGTTTAAGACCTTCACTTTCAGCGATTTCTAATAGTGTTTTTGGGGTGCTATCAGCTTTAAAGCTGACTTGTTTTTTTGAACTTAAATAATCCACTTGAATGAATTCCCCATCATCATCTAATAAAAAATTAGTTGGCTGAAGAGGTGGAGGGCCAAAATATTCAAAATATATATTTGATTCGGGTACTTTATTTTCTTTCAGTAACTGCTGTGTTGTTTTGATCATTTTAGGGGGGCCACATACATATACTTCTCGCTCATCTAAATTTTCGCAAAAGTCATCTAAATGCGACTGGCAAATGCGACCACTTTCTTCAGAGTAAATATACGTATAAGTCAAACCGTAGCTTTCAAGTGCATTTAAATCATCTAAGAACAAACTTTCCGCTCTGTTATTTACATAGAATAAAAGCTGAGCATCTTTAAACCATGCTTCAGTCTTATATTGTTTTAAAATTGGTCTTATTGCAGTAATACCACTACCTGCTGCAATGAAGAGTTTTTTAGGTTGATGGTCTTTTAATACAAAATCTCCATTTGCCTGAGATAAATAAACTATATTGCCAGGTTTTGCTGTTGTTCGAAGCCATGGTGTCAGTAAACCTTGATCCTGACTTCGTATAGTGAGCTCGATTTTTCCATTTGTTTTGAAGTAGTTTGGTTCAGAAGAAATACTAAATGTACGCGTTATGAGTGAACCATTAATTTCAGTACTTAGTTGAACAAATTGACCTGCTGTAAATATTGCCCATTTTGAACTAGGTTTTAGTACTAAAGTATAGATGTTAGATGACTCATGGCGTACATCTGTTATCTTTGCGCTTATCTTTCCACTCTTCCAGCTTGGTGAGATTAGCTGGATGATTGGCTCTATATATACACCAAAACTTGTTGTATTTGTTAAGATATTTGCCATTTTTTGAATTATATTAATACTAAGTGTTGTGAGTGTCGGTGTCTGTGAATTTATATTTTCTAAGTTATGCATAAAAGCTCTCCAAATTTCAAGGTACAGTTGTACTCTAAAATGTTTAGAAAGTCCAAATTATTCTCAGATGAGTTAAATATTTTACATTATTTAATAATTATAATTTTCAGTTGAGGTGAATTGTTTGGTGATTGGACTGATGCATAAATAATTCATTTTGAGCTAAGTTAGAAAATGAATATTTAATGGCTATATCAATCGTTGATTGATGGCAGTTATGTGGTGTTTTTTTTGACTTTAGCTTTGAAATGAAGGTAGTAGAGGGGTAATTTAGAGCTAAGTTGAAATAGTTACTCTGTTCGATTTTTATGCTCAAAGGGTAAAAAGATCTGTTCACCTTCACTAAGATTATGGCCTGAATTAATTTTTTTAAATAAATCAGGGAGCTGACTAAAAGGCGCGGGCTTGGCATACAAGTAACCTTGTGCATAACCACAACCATTAATTTTTAGAAAAGCTTCTTGCTCTTGTGTCTCAACACCCGTAGCGAAAGATTTTAAATTCATCTGATCGCAAATTGCTAAAAGCGTTTCAGTGATTGCCATGTCGCTTTCATCATTTGGTATGCCGCTTACAAAAGTCTGATCAATTTTAATGATATCAATTGGTATTTTTTTAAGCTGACGAAGAGACGAAAGTCCAGTGCCAAAACTGTCTAATGTGAGTGATATGCCAAGGCTTTTTAATTTACTGAGCGTCACAAAGGATGCATCAATATTAGTTGTAATAGTATTTTCAGACATTTCTAATATTAAATTATGGGGATTGAATTGTGTTTCTTTAATAATACTTTCGACTAATTCTACAAGATTAGGATGGTTGAATTGTCTGTTTGAAAGGTTGAGTGCTATTTGCATTGGTTTGGCAGACCATTCTTGAATAGCACGACCCTGTAAACAAGCATTCTTAAGGGCCCACATTCCTATTTCATGAAGTTGGCCAGTTTGCTCGGCCGTTTGTAAAAAATAGTCAGGTCTAACAATTCCTTTTTTGGGATGTATCCAACGTAATAATGCCTCAAGCGCGAGAACCTCGCCAGTTTCAATATCTACTATAGGTTGATAGTACAAGCGAAATTGATTCTCTTTAAGTGCAGCGCGTAACTCTTGTTCGATGTTGAGTTGACGCGTCATTTCATCATTCATTTCTGGACTGTAAAATTGAATGTTATTTCGACCCGCATTTTTTGCACGGTACATCGCCATGTCTGAGTTTTTTAGTAGTTCAGGATATTCAGAACCATCACTGGGGCATAAGGTGATGCCTATACTCGACGTTATAATAAGGTCGTTACCTTTTATGTTTACGGGTTGGGTAATGACTTCTAGAATGTTTCGCGCTGCTTTTTCAGCTCCGTCTTGGCCTGATATGTTGGATAATAAAATAGCAAATTCATCACCCCCCAAGCGTGCAACGGTGTCTTCCTTGCGAATGCATTGCTTTAAACGTTCAGCAAGTGTGACTAAAAACTGATCTCCTGCATCATGACCAAGCGAGTCATTAATACGTTTAAAGTGGTCTATATCTAAGCCAATTAGCGCAATACTGTGTTTGTGCCGAATTGCTGACTGAATCGATTGTTTACACCGATCTTCAAACAAACGGCGGTTTGCAGTGTCAGTTAACGCATCAAAGTGAGCAAGGTAGTGAAGTTGATTTTGGGTTTTTCTAATTTCTGAAATGTTTTGTCCGATCAATAATAATTGTCCTAATCTAGGGTCTTCATCTAAATCAGATAAATGGCTAATATTCCATAACATAGTGTGAGACAGTCCGTCATAGCTGATAATTTTACTCTCTAAGCTTTCTTTACTGATACCACTTTTAATAACCTTAGTAAATTTCCAGGCAGTTTCATCTTGCATATTTTCAGGGATGAACATGTCAATATAATTTTTACCAACTATTTCATCTCTCACATAGCCAAATAAGAACTCAGCAGCCATATTCCATTGTTTAATGCAGAAGTTTTGGTTTAAAACGATGATTGGAATGCCTGCTGTTTCAAATAAAGCTTTATATCGTTTTGATGAAGTTCTGAAAGACTGTTCTGCTTGCTCTCGGATATAAATTTCATCTTTTAATTCTAGGTTTGCAGTTTGAAACTGTTGAGTTCGTTTGATTACCATCTTTTCAAGATTGGAGGCTATTTTTTGATGATCTAAACGCAGAGTATTTAGATATAGCGTTGTCAAAATTAGCACTAACCAAGCGAGATGAAGACTAAATTGAGGTAAAACTGCTTGAAAAGAGGAAGGTGGGATGATTAGTTCGTGAATGATAAACAACGTCGTAATTAGTAATGAGGAGCTGCATGCAGGTTGTCTCAACCGAATAGACGACCACATTAATAATGGAATGCTAAATAGGAAAAAAGACTGATTAAGTAAGTTAGCGGTTGCTGCAATGAGTAAGCAACTAGCTAACCAAGTGAAATATTCTGTGGGGAATTTAAATTTCGTCGCACTGAGAGTTAAGTTTTGTACGGCAAAAAATAGCGCTGGAATAATCAATAAACTTAATAAATCAGAAAAGAGTAAGCTTAAAATTTGCGTAAATTGTGGCTGAGTTTTAACAATAAAAGTGCAATAAATAATGTTAATCAATACGGATGTCACGAGTGAGCATACAAAACACAAACTAACGTAAACCATCAAGTTATTGCTATTGATTAAAGGGTTGTCTTTTGCTTCATAATGCTTGTAAAGTTGATAAATACATAGAGATTGAATGGTTAAGCATAACGAATAAAACACACTGTAAACTAAGGCATTAGCTAAGCTTACATCTGTAAAACTTATAAATGTTCCGATACTAGCAGCAACAAAGATAATTGGGGTGACGTGACGACCAAAAATGAAACACATGCTGATAGCAAACCCGGCGCTAAGCCATACGGGCGTATTGGATAATGCGTTGATGTTTGTTAAAGAAGAAAGATATTCAGATGAAATTATTACACTGAAGGCAATTAGCGAAGCAAGTGCTTTAGGCGCTTTAAAAAGTGTAAAGTCTGTTCCCATTGTCATAAGTTTTAAGCTATTTTTATCATGCCATTAAGCCCCAAAAATTTACAGCTAATAGGGGCACGTTTTAAATTTTTAATCAAAATTGAGTATCGCCAATCTTTATTTGTATTGGGTTAAACTCAACGATTATAGGCTGTTAAAGTTAAAAATATATTCTATCTATAAAAAAAGCATAGTGTGTGAAACGTTCTGTATTGTTGTGTTACGTTTTGTAATTTAATAAGTAAGACGTTCAGGTGCTGATTCGCATCGAAAGATCGATGGATTGACAGTCCTTAGTTAAGGCTCCGATAGAGATGTAATCAACGCCTGTTTCAGCAATAGGTATAAGTGTTTCATGTGTAATTCCCCCAGAAGCTTCTAACTTTGCTTTACCGTCAGTTAAAGCAACCGCATTATTGAGCATCTCGACAGAGAAATTATCCAACATAATGATATCTGCTTTAGCGTTAAGCGCTTGTTCAAGTTCATTTATAGATTCAACTTCAACTTCAACGGGTTTAGATGCCGAAATTAAGCGTGCGGATGTAATCGCTTTTTTTATAGACCCGCAAGCCATGATGTGATTTTCTTTAATCAAAAAAGCATCATATAAGCCCATTCTATGGTTATAGCATCCACCACATTTAACGGCATATTTTTGAGCTAATCTGAGGCCGGGTAGTGTTTTTCGAGTATCCAAGAGTTTAACGTTGGTGTGTGCAACTAAGTTAGCGTAGTACTGGCTGGTTGTAGCGGTACCAGACAGTGTTTGTAAAAAATTAAGTGCACTGCGCTCCCCTGTTAATATTGCTCGGGCAGGGCCATCAAGCGTAAATAAAGTGTCATTTGCTTGAACGGTATCACCATCCTTAAATAACCAATTTATTTGTAAATCATCCGAGACTTTTTTAAAAACAGCATTTACCCAATCCGAGCCACAAAGAACGGCTTTTTCACGGCTGATAACTTTTGCATGCGCTATTTTTTCAGCAGGGATTAATTTAGCGGTTATATCGCCTGAGCCAATATCTTCATCTAGTGCTGTTTCAACGTTACGATTGATACTTTCTAGTAGATCAAGTTGCATGTAGGTCTCAAATAAAAATAAGGTATGGCAAAGTTGTGCGCATTATAAAGGTAAATACGGTTAATGCTAAGCTGATTTATTGGTCTTCGGTGAAAAATGGTCAAATAGTTTTCAATTTTTTTATCTAGTGGGCTTCATTTCAATGAATAAATTAATTAAGTTTTGACTATTTTTATTTTTTAAAATGTTATTGGGTTTTGTGAACCAGTTCTCTAGGACACAAAACGTGACAAACGACACATATTTCAGGGTTTATACTTATCATTAATGAAAATTATTTTAGTCGAATTGTTTATCTAAGTGAGTAGTCATGAGTAGATCGAAAATTGTTGGGATTCATGGGGGAAAGTCGATGTCGGGTAATGTTGAGGCTCGACCATTACCTGCGCCATTGATTGTACTTCGTGATGATATGAAGCTGAAAATGAAAGGTTTGCTTCAGAAACTTTTTGAAAATGCAGATGATGCATTGTTTGCAATGGCCGACAAAGCGGGCTCAAATGGTGATCAAGCAGTCTATTTTGATGCGATGCGTGAGCTTCGGTTACAGAAAAAAATCATCGCAACCGAGCTTATTCGAGGGGTCATCAAATCTTATAACGAGATAGGCTTTTATCGCTCTAAAGAAAAAACAGGTGAATCAGACTTCGATAGTTTAAATGATTGGGATAATGTTGTGCTGGTTCAAAATGACGAGCTCGAATTAAATGTTGCGATGGAGGGGATGATTAGTCGTTTACGTAATAGTACGGAGTCATCTTTAAATGATATGAAGCTTCGTATCGAAAGTTTAATACCTGGCTTAAGCTTAAATCCAGACCAGGTTCCTCTAAGCCCAGAAATACTCTGTGATTGTTTTTCTGAAGGATGCAATGTTTTAGATGTTGGTATACAAGTTCGTTTGGTTGTATTTAAATTATTTGAAAAGTATATTTTGTCAGAAATACCTAAGCTTTATAACGAGTCTAATCTCTCATTGGTGCAAAAAGGTATATTACCAAATATAAAAGCTAAAAAAATAAAGGTAAGAAGCGCCGCCACGCCGACTGGAAGTAGTGACGTGAGTGTTGGTCAATCTAGCCAACAACTGACAGGGGGTCTTTTAACAAATAAAACTAACAGTTTTCAAGGTCCTGGAACGGAGCTTGTAACGGTAGAGGAGGGTCGGTTTTTAAATGGTGATAGCTTTGAAGATATTCCTGTATTAAATGCGGATCAATGTTTCGCGGGTGGTCAGTTCGAGAGTATTCGGGAGCTTATGCATCCAGAAGCGAATAGCTCTAATTTAAAAACGCCTTCAGAAATAAATAATTATACACAAAGTGATCTTCTTTTGGCTTTGTCTGGATTCCAACAAAAACAGTTGGATAGACCTGCTGAATTTGCTAGTAATGGTGTAATCGATTATCGAATGCTTTTAAATGCTTCATTGCCTAAACAAGCCGCTCCGACAAAGTATTCAGAGTTAGATTCAGATGTTATTAATTTGATTTCTATGTTGTTTGAATTTATTTTGGATGATCGGCAGCTTCAGCCAGTTATGAAAGCGCTTATTTCTCGATTACAAATTCCAATTTTAAAAGTCGCTATTTTAGATCGTAATTTTTTTGATAGAGGAGGGCACCCAGCTAGAAAGCTGTTGAATGAAATAGCATCCGCTGCAATTGGTTGGAATGAAAAGCCAGAAGGGAAGCCAGACCCTCTAAAAGACAAGGTTGAGGCTACAATTCAGTCGATACTGACAAATTTTGACCATGATCAATCCATGTTCAGTGATTTGTTAGCAAGTTTTACTAAATTTATGGATCTTGAGTTGCGTCGAGGGCAGTTAGTCGAGCAGCGCACTAAAGATTCAGAGCGTGGCAAGGCTGCAAATGATGTGGCTAAGCAAGAAGTACAAAACGTACTTAACGCTTCAATGAAAGGTAAAAAGGTACCCTCCTGTGTCATAGCAATATTAAATGAGGCGTGGAGTCGTCTTATGGTGCTTCATTATTTAAGGGAGGGGAGTGAGAGCGAAGCTTGGCTTTCTGCTTGCGCTTTAGTCACCGATGTTGTTTGGACAGTTTTTCCTGAAGGTATTGTAGATGAATCTAATGCCAGTGGACAATTACTACGTAAAATTCCCAGTGTTATGGCTCAATTACGAGCAGGGTTAAAAGAAATTTCATTTGATGAGTTTCGATCAGAGGTATTGTTTAAATCTTTAGAATCTGAGCATATTAAAGCAATACAGTATTTGCAAAAAAGTGAGCGCGAACGTTCTGTTAAAAAAGACATTGTGTCTAATAATAACGCGCTAAAAAGTACGCTTGAGAATATAAAATCAGATCCGGCTTTAGTTAAACAAGCCGTAGTTGAGAGGGTTATCGTTGAGGAGGCTGTAGTTGTTGAGCACAGAGCAGAAGACGTAATTAATCCTGCGCCAGATACGGCTCTAAAAACGGAGCAAGATGAATATATTTCCGACTTTATGCGCGAAACCCAAGAAATGGAGCAAGACTTTAAGCATTTTCAGGCTTTGTCAAAATCACAGCGTCGAGAAGAAGATGTTGATACAAATGCGATAGAGACTGATATTTCTAACAATGTTAGCGAAGAAATCATATTAGCACCTGTCGATAAAGAAGCAGTTGTTTCAGATGTAGATGATTCTGACCCATTTGTACAACAAGTATTGAGATTTCTACCAGGATGTTGGTTTGAGTTTAAGAGTGATGATCAGCCAGAGCGGTGTAAGTTGGCGGCAATTATAAAAGCAACTGGAAAATATATATTTGTAAATAGATCGGGTGTTAAGGTAGCAGAAAAAACTAAATATGGTCTCGCTGGAGAGCTTAAAAGAGGGTCGGTTCAGGTATTAAATGATGGTTTGTTATTTGATCGAGCGCTTGAATCGGTTATTGGTAGTTTGAGAGGGCGTAGTAATAAATAAGGTATTAATTTTCAAACTACTTTCTATTTGTAGCGATTAGCTACAGTCTATTGAATTTAGTGTAGCTAATTGCTACAGTTATGCTTCCTCATGACAGGTTTATAAGTATGGCTAAGCACAGCTCTCCAATACGACTCGAAAAGAACTTAATGTCAGCGGCACAAAACGCAGCACTTTTGCATAAAAGAACGGCGTCAGAGCAGATTGAATATTGGGCTGATTTGGGTAAAAGTGTATCTAAAATAATCGACCCAGAAACATTAATTGCAGTCAGAAGTGGTCTTGCGAAGTTGACGGTAGAGAGGGTGAATGCTGAAATAATTGACCCTGAAGATGTCTTTGGTCAGCTTGAAAGGCAGCGAACATCAGGTGAGCTATCACATAAAGTAACGTCGGTAAGTTTTAAGTATCAAGCGTCAAAAGAGCATCCTGGGTTACTCGATCAAGTAGATGGTCAAGGAAATCATACGGCTGGTAATTTTAATAATGGAAGGTTTGTTGCACTTGATCTGTCATGTTAGTGATTTACTGAATTAATCGGTAGCGCAATACTTATAATAGGAAAAATTAAAAGGGATGAGTGATAAGCAACTCTGGCTATTAGCGGGGGGAAACGGTTCAGGAAAAACAACATTTTATAATACACAGCTTAAACATTTGGGTATGCCATTTATAAATGCGGATATCATTGCAAAGGAGCTATTTCCAGAAGCACCGGAAGCGCATAGTTATCAGGCCGCAGCCATCGCCGCCGATTTAAGAACAAACTTACTGCTCGAAGGTCAAACTTTCTGTTTTGAAACAGTATTTTCACATCCGTCAAAAATTGATTTTGTGGCCTCAGCAAAAGCCAAAGGTTATCAAATTATTTTAGTTTTTATTCACCTCATCTCACCTGAATTAAACAAAGCTCGGATTTCGCAAAGGATACAAGAGGGAGGTCATTTTGTGCCCGACAACAAAGTTGAAAATCGAATCCCAAGAACAATGGAGAACATTAAGACTGCCCTGCTGTTGGTAGATAAAGCTTATTTACTTGATAACTCCGATTCAGACTCTCCGTTTGAACAGGTTGCTATCAAATCTGGCGAGGAATTGAAGGTTATGACAAAACCATTGCCAGAATGGGCGAGTTATTTATTGAGTTGATTCTTTATAGTGGATAGCTACTGATAATTATTGAATACCAAAAAAAACCCCGATAATTTACATTATCGGGGTTTTTTATTATTTTACAGAAAGGCTACTTCTTGGCTTTTGCTTTTGCTGCTTTTCTTTCTCTTTCTGACTCAATAACTGCTGCAGAAACAGAGTTAGGACAAGGCAGGTAGTGTGCAAATTCCATAGAGAACTGACCACGACCAGATGTCATTGTACGTAGTGTTCCAATATAACCAAACATTTCCGATAAAGGAACGTCTGCTTGGATACGTGCGCCTGTTACACCCGCTATCTGATCTTTAATCATGCCACGACGACGGTTTAAATCACCAATAACATCACCAACGTGATCATCAGGTGTAAACACGTCAACAGCCATGATTGGCTCAATTAACTGAGGGCCTGCTTTAGGCATTGACTGACGGAAAGCGCCTTTTGCAGCGATTTCAAATGCTACTGCTGATGAATCGACTGCGTGGAAACCACCATCGTAAAGCTCAATTTCAACATCAAGTACAGGGAAACCAGCGAGTGGTCCTTCTGTCATCATGCCTTTGAAGCCTTTTTCAATTGCTGGGAAGAATTCTTTAGGGACATTACCACCTACAACGATTGAAGAAAATACGAATCCAGTTCCTGGCTCACCAGGTTTGATGCGATAATCGATCTTACCAAACTGACCAGAACCACCAGACTGCTTCTTGTGCGTGTAGCTGTCTTCGATAGGTGTTGTGATTGTTTCACGGTATGCAACCTGAGGCTGGCCTACATCAAGGTCAACACCGTAAGTACGCTTAAGAATGTCTACTTTAATGTCTAAGTGAAGCTCGCCCATTCCTTTAAGAATTGTTTCGCCTGAATCTATATCAGTCTCAACGCGGAATGAAGGATCTTCTGCAATCATCTTACCGATCGCAATACCCATTTTCTCAGATCCACCTTTATCTTTTGGTGTAACAGAGATAGAGATAACAGGCTCAGGGAAGATCATTGGCTCTAGTGTACAAGGGTTTTTAACATCGCATAATGTATGACCAGTTTGTACGTTCTTCATGCCCACAACAGCGATTATGTCGCCTGCTTGAGCTGAGTCAATTTCATTACGTTCGTCTGCATGCATTTCAACCATTCGACCAATACGCTCTGTTTTACCAGTGTAAGAGTTAAGAACGGTCGTACCTTTGTTTAATACGCCAGAGTAGATACGAATAAAGGTTAACGCGCCAAAACGGTCATCCATTATTTTAAATGCTAAGGCACGGAAAGGCTCGTCTATTCCGACAATAGCAAACTTACCATTTGGCTCGCCTTCGTCATCAGTTAGCGGTTGTGGATCAACTTCAGTTGGGCTTGGAAGATAATCAACAACAGCGTCAAGAATAAGTTGAACACCCTTGTTTTTGAACGCAGAACCACAATAAGTAGGGAAGAAATCCATCGTGCGTGTTCCTTTACGGATACAGCGCTTGATGTCTTCCATTGCTGGCTCTTCGCCTTCAAGGTAAGATTCCATTAGGTCGTCGTCTTGCTCAACGGCCATTTCGATTAGCTTCTCACGGTACTCTTCTACCAGGTCAACCATATCTGCTGGAATATCAACGACTTCGTAATTTTCAGGTAAGCCTGAATCATCCCATACGTATGCGGTACGGCTTAGTAGATCAACAAGGCCTTTAAAATCTTCTTCAACACCGATAGGAAGAACCATTACCATTGGGTTAGCGCCCAATACTTTCTCTACCTGGCCAACAACGCGTAAAAAGTCAGCACCCATACGGTCTAACTTGTTAACGAAAATAATTCGCGCAACTTCTGAATCGTTCGCATAACGCCAGTTTGTTTCTGACTGAGGTTCAACACCACCAGAACCACAGAATACACCTACGCCGCCATCTAATACTTTAAGTGAACGGTAAACTTCTACAGTGAAATCAACGTGTCCAGGTGTATCGATAATGTTAAAGCGGTGGTCTTTCCAGAAACATGTTGTTGCTGCAGACTGGATAGTGATGCCGCGCTCTTGTTCCTGATCCATAAAGTCAGTTGTTGCTGCACCATCATGAACCTCACCGGTTTTATGGATTTTACCAGTCAGTTTCAGGATACGCTCTGTTGTGGTGGTTTTACCCGCATCAACGTGTGCGAATATACCTATATTTCTGTATTTGGATAAATCTGTCATTGCTTTACTCGATAAGTTCATGTCGGAAAATTGCGCTGTAGTATACAGGTATTTCCCAAATAGTTAGATAAAAAACGTAATAAATTGTGGTATTGATCCGAATAAACACAAAATAGAATGTCTCGATATGCTATAAATCTTTATTTTTCTATTTACTTTGGTATTTCAGTATTCTTTTCACTTTTATGCCAAGGGCTGCTTTGAACCATTTGAATATAAAGGTCTTCCACTTTTGTTCGTGCCCAAGGTGTTTTTCTTAAAAACTTCAAGCTAGATTTTATGCTCGGATCGCTTTGAAAGCAGCGAATTGGAATTTCTTCACCCAACTTATCCCAGCCGTAGTGTTCATGCAGTAGTTCAACGATTTTTGCTAAGGTAATGCCATGAAGCGGGTCATGTGATTGATCATGCATCGGAATCTGTTTCCGTTAAGCGAATACCTTCTTCACTTATGGTAATTAAGCGTTTCTTGTATAGTGTGCCAATGGCCGTTTTATAGGCTTTTTTACTAATACCAAAGACTTGATAAATAGCCTCTGGCTGGCTTTTGTCGGAAAGCGATAAAAAGCCATCGTTATGCTCAAGCTCTTTTAAAATTCGCACTGCTAGGTTGTCAATTTTAGCGAACCCCGGTGCATGTAATGAGAGGTCGACTTTTCCATCTTCACGAACTTGCTTAATATATCCTCTAATCTTTTGACCGATATTGAGAGGTTTTACAACATCGCTAAAAAATAATACGCCCCAATCACTATTATTAATAACAGCACTATAGCCGATATCGGTTATGGCATTGATAATAAGGTTAACTTCTTGGCCTTTCTCATAATTTTCTGGATGCCGTTCCATAAACTGATTTAACTTAGCTGACGCTGCAATTCTATGTGTCTCTTCATCAGAATAAACATAAACTAAATAGGATTTTCCTTCCTCCATCGTCGATCTTTGTTCATTAAAGGGGACAAGTAAATCTTTGGGTAAACCCCAGTCTAAAAAAGCACCCACATTATTGACAGCGACGACAGGTAGAAAAGCGACTTCGCCTACTTGGGCTCTTGGTCTTTGGGTGGTGGCGATATAGCGATCTTCAGAATCTAAGTATATAAACACATCAATCGGGTCACCTACTTCGCAATCTTCTGGTACAAAACGATTAGGGAGTAACACCTCACCTAGCCATCCGCCTTGTAAATAAGCACCATGTGGCGCAATTTTCACCACCTCAAGTAGGTTCTTTCGTCCAATTTTTGCCACAGTTGCCTCTAATTTAAATAATGATGATATGTAAAAATACGAAGTGTAGCGATGATGTAGCGCCGCGCCAACTCCTTTATGGTTTATCTCTCGTTAATTAATGTATCAGATTAGGTTAATGGCTGAAGAATAGCCTATATTTAAAGTATGGTTCATTTGTTTGAAAGGAGCTACAAGATGTTTATAAGTACGCTTGACCTCTTTAAAGTAGGTGTTGGCCCTTCTAGCTCCCATACGATGGGGCCTATGACAGCCGCTTACAAATTTCGTGAGTTGATCAGTCAATCGAAGATAAACCCTACGTGGCAGGTACAATGTATATTAAAGGGTTCTTTAGCACATACAGGAAAAGGGCATGCAACTGATCGTGCCATTGTGCTGGGTCTGAACGGTTATTTGCCTCCTGAGCTTTCTGAGCTTGATATCAATGCGCTTACTTCTTCTTTAATAAACAGTAATCACATACTTTTGGGTGACAAAACGCCATTAGAATTTTGTGTGAATAAGAATATTATCTTCGATAAAATAAATACCTTACCTGAGCACCCTAATGGCATGGTATTTCAGTTAATTGATGATAAAGGTGTTTCGAAGTTGAGTGAAACTTACTTCTCTATAGGGGGAGGCTTTATTCATACGCTTGCTGAAATTACTAATCAAGACTCGCCTATAAATACTGAGGCGCTCGAAGCCTATCCTTTTCCATTTGATTCAGCAAAAATTATGCTAAATATGGCTGATGCTTCCGGACTAACGATTGCTGAAATGAAACGGGCGAATGAGCTCTTTGTATTCAGTCGAAAATCGCTTACTGGGAAAGAACTGGACCTTCAGATTGATATAATCTGGAAAGTAATGAAGGGGTGTATTAAGCGAGGCTTAGAAACTAGTGGTGTATTACCAGGTGGTTTAAACGTAAAAAGAAGAGCTAAAAGTTTATATGACGGCATTATATTAGAGCCTGAACTAAGTAGTATGAATGACTACTTATGTGCGTATGCCATGGCAGTTAATGAAGAAAATGCTGCAGGACATGTGGTCGTAACTGCGCCAACGAATGGTGCAGCAGGTGTTATACCTGCCGTGCTGTATTATTTTTTATATAATGAAAAGGGCTCTATTAATAAAGTTCAAGAATTTTTTCATACCGCTGGCGCTATTGGTGGACTTATTAAACATCGTAGTTCAATTTCTGGTGCAGAAGTAGGTTGCCAGGGTGAGGTGGGAGCCGCAGCTTCAATGGCTGCAGCCGGCTTATGCCAAATTAAAGGCGGATCGCCTAAACAAGTAGAAAATGCAGCCGAGATTGCTTTGGAGCATCACTTAGGTATGACATGTGACCCAGTGAATGGCTTGGTTCAGGTGCCGTGCATTGAAAGAAATGGATTTGGTGCAATCAAAGCATATGCGGCGGCGTCGCTCGCTTTGAGAGGGTCGGGGGAACATTTTATGCCCTTAGATAGTTGTATAGAGGCGATGAAACAAACAGGGTTAGAAATGTCTGTGAAATATAAAGAAACTTCGCTAGGAGGATTAGCGCTTAGTCACACTGAATGTTAGTTGTGGTTGATTGGAGAGTTGGTTTAAGAGCAAATATATTGATAATCAAAAATGATATTAAAATGAGTACACGATCAATTATAGGTTATTACTTTGATGTACTCTGTATTTGAACGTGAATTTATCAGTGCCGAATCACTGAGTTAAAATAACAACGGGCCGATAAAATAGAAATAAATCATCATTACTTGAATTTATTTGGTGATTCAAAAATTAGAATGTCTGAGCAATGGGGGGTATGAAAGTTTGGTAAAACACATAGTCGACTCGGTTGATACTTTGATAATGCGCTGGTTAAAAAAAATGACGGTCAAGCAATGACGCATGAATGCAGGATTACAAAAATGCAAAAAATTTAAATATACAAAAAGTCCTTCATGGATCATTGGCGTCAAAAAATATTTGGTAGTGTAGGTAATCGAATTTTGAATACGAATATAAAAGAAGTACTGAAGGGGGATAACCAGCTCAAGAAGCGAGCTGGTGTTAGTTTTTTGCTCAAATTGATAGGTGATTAATCAATATCTGTGCCGGCTTCATCTTCACCAATTACTTCTTTTTCGGTTAATGCTGCTTCATACCAACGTTGCATTGAAGGTAGCGTAAGTATTCGATCAATATACTGTTGGCTTGTATCAGAAATATCTATTTGATAGGTTGCTAAGCGAGAGGCAACGGGGGCGTACATGCAATCAGCAATGCTAAAATCGCCAAACAACCACTCGCCATCATGACGATTAAGTGC